>NZ_JBMDKG010000071.1:0-35494 GCF_057809595.1 Variovorax sp. FG153 | reverse complement strand
CGCGGTCATGGCGCTGGCGACCCTGGCCTTTCTCTGGACCAGCCTGCGGTCCTGACACGAGACGGTAAAAGTCCAACCGCAGTGCAAGCCTAGTCAGCACGATGGCTTTGGGCCCCTGCTCAATATGTGATCTTCCTCGTCAGTAGCGATGTTTCCGCACGTGGACTTCTTGCGGTTGCGGCACTCACGGAGACCAGTTTAATTTCGACAACCGTGGAGGTGAGAGCCGCAGAAAGCGTCACCACGGCAGAAGCGCGTCAGCGCTGTCCTGCCGCTCGCCGCGCACGGCCTACACGCAAGTTTTTTTTTCGCACACACGAATGGCGAATTCGCCTTCGACGCGGGCCAAGGCTCTTGCCGACCGTTGATGCATGACAGATCAACTCCTCTCCCCCGCCGAAACGGAGCCCTCGTCCAACAGCTCGCGCATAGAGGAAATGCGCGCGTTCATCTCGTCCAAGGGTTTTCCGTGCGTGGGCGCGAAATCCGCGCTCAACAAGAAGCGCATACGGTTCATTCAGCTGCAGACGATAGGAGACCCATCTCAGACACCAGCGCTTTTCGACGCCCTTGTCGCCTACTCAACGGCCTTTCCTGACCCAGGCCTCGTGCCGGTGAGCTTCGTTGCCCTCTTCGACGGATTTTCCGCCACCGAGATCGAGTTCGAAAAAGCCCTGTGGATCCAACTTCAATCGCTGCATGACCTCGATCGAGCACGCGGCTATAGGTGGAACGGTGAAGTTAGCCACGATCCAGAGCGCTGCGATTTCTCATTTAGCGTGGGAGGCCGCGCCTTCTTCGTCGTGGGTATGCACCCGCAGGCTTCGCGTCAGGCGCGCCAATCGCCCGTGCCTTGCTTGGTCTTCAACTTCCACGATCAGTTTGAAGCAATGAAATCGTCCGGAAAGTACCAGTCGATGCAGGAGGCCATCCGGCGGCGCGACATTGCCCTGCAGGGATCGATAAATCCTGTGCTCGCCCGCTTTGGTGAAGCCTCTGAAGCGCGCCAGTACTCGGGCAGGGCCGTGGAATCGAATTGGAAGTGCCCATTTCATCATCACTCTTGAAAGGACTTGAATGACCGAGGAGAAATCGCTGACCCACACAGCTGGCTGCTGCCGTATCCCGCCGCAATCGGGCGTCGCCTTCCCCTTGCGAGGCGGCCAGATCCTGCGCATCAACGATCCATTCGGCGAACAGGTTGCCGACCTGTACGCGTTCGCACAGGACGACCACAGTTGCAGCCTGTCCTCCGGACGGTCCATCGACTATGCTTCAAAGATCTACCTGACCAAGGGCGATCTACTCTACGCAAACAACAGCCGTCCAATGTTTCGGATTGTCGATGACACGGTCGGTCGACACGACTTCCTGTTAACGCCGTGCAGCCAGGAAATGTTCGAAATTCTGTATCAGCACCAGGGGCATCATCCCAGCTGCTTTGAGAATCTGTACCGAGCTTTTGAACCCTACGGAATTCGTCCAGACCAGATTGGAACGACGTTCAATGTTTTCATGAATGTCGGCGTCACCGCGACCGGTGAGGTTCAGGTCAAGCCACCCATATCTCGCGCCGGCGACTTTATTGAACTACGCGCTGAGATGGACCTCATCTGCGGATTGACAGCGTGTTCGGCCGAGAATTCGAACAATGGCTCTTTCAAGCCCATCGACTACGAGATACGCTAAAAGGTTCGCGGGGTACAGCAGTCAAGCGAGGCATCGAGGCGCGCAGAGGATCGTCCAGGTTTGGAGATGTCTCCATCATCCCCGCTGCAAGCAGCGCCATTTCTTTGACGCTGCGGCAGCGCCCTCTCAAGCTGCGCAGCACGGTTGCGTCGTTCTGGATGGTGCTCACCACCTTGCGCAGGGTTGCGAGTCGTTCTTCATCTCTCGGCGCCGACGCGTGGCGCGCCAAAGTCGACAGCAGGTTCCCGAGGTGGTCTCTCAGAAGCAACTGGTTCCTTGTCATCGGATCGACGTAGATTGCTTGCAGGCCGAACTTCGCGGCTTGATACTTGTTGTACTCGTACACGAGGTAATCTTCGTCCCGGGGGATAAACGGTTGTGACTCCAGCAGCCACGTTCCAAGAAGTTGCGCGAAGCTGGCGAGTGCGGCGGCTCGCTCGATAGACAACGGGCTATCAAGGACGCGAATCTCGACAGTTCCATACTCAGGCTTCGGTCGGATGTCCCAATGCAAGTCCTTGATTGACTTGATGACCCCGCACGCAAGCCATTTGGACAGGTACTCGGTGAGTTCGTGCCAGGAGTTCGTAAATGGCGCACGGGGTCCTGTAGGAAATGGGTTCGGGCAGTACGTCCGTGTGGAGTCGAATCCGGTGTCCCTCCCTTCCATGAAGGGACTGGACGCCGAGAGCGCAATAAAGTGCGGCACGTATCTGGCGAGCTGATGCATCAATAGCGGGACGCGCTCAACGTCAGCGCATCCAAGATGAATATGCTGCCCGAATACAGTTGTCTGCTTAAGTACCTCCCCATACAGCGAAGTCAGGGCGCGATAGCGGGGGCTGTCGAAGATCTGCTGTTCCGACCAGTGCTTGGAAGGGTGCAGCCCGCCGCCGGATATGCGGGCGCCGTGTTCGGCGGCTGCGCGCGAGACCCTGCTCCGCAGAGTTTCGAGGTCGATAGCTACCTCACAGGCATTCGCACAGACGCCTGTGGAGATTTCGATCATGCCAGCGCTCACCTCGGGAACGATTGCCCCTCGTGCCAAAGGCCTGGGAAGACGTGCAGCCTCAAGGATCTGCGGGCTCCGCTGAGCGAGATCGCCCGTCTCTGCATCTATGAGCTGCAGTTCGAGTTCGACACCGAGGCTCATATCCGCGGACGGTGCAAAGTCGAATGAATGTTGAGCAGAGTTTGACATGGTGGCCTCGGTTTTGCTGATGAACCTCGCAGACGACGCCTGTCGTGATTGGTGGAAGGTCCTGTCTCGGCGTCCCAGATCACACAAGCCTTAAAGTGAACTCCACGTAGGACAAAGTCGAATTGCTCATGTGCGGGGACGCATGTGGAGCACCGTAGGCAGGCGCGAGATCCAACAGCGCAGTGATTGACGTTGTGGGTCCGCCTCATTCACGCTCCCCCCGATCGTAAGGATCTGTCTTCCTGAAACAGGCATCGGTCGCGACTTGGTCTATTGATAAATGGATACGGGATTACAAGACCGCCCGATGTCGGCCGACGCCTCTTACGCTTTCGATCCCTAATCTACTGCGCCTCACTACACGACGAGAGGATCATGACCACACCAGACTTCTTCGCTCAGTTTTTCCGCGATGGCTGGGAGGTGCGTTGCGCAGTGACTCGCGCCGCTCCCGGTGGCAACCTATCCGGCCGCGCAGAGATTGTTCAAGGCGATCTGGTCAGATCCACAATCAATTCGTCTGGGGTCTATAAGACGCGGCTCGAGCTCGCTGAAGCTCTGAAGAAAGATGCCTTCAGGTGGATCACCGGCCAGGAGCGCGACCGAAGGGCTTGAACAGCTTCGCGCGCACAGCTCCGTTGCACCCCGAACTTATCCCACAATGCCATCGCACTGCAGGTCATTCGCTGTGACACCTGAATTTGCAACAGAAATCTCTTCGGTTCCCGAGGGGACGGTTTTCCTGCGGTGTACTGGCTGCTCGGCGTACGACCGAGAGGTCCATAAGAAGCCACTGTGCTCTCCCATCGCGCCAAAAATCTTCGCATGATCAACACAGACAGAAGCACCTCGGCCTCCGATACCGAATTCCTCGAATTCGCGCAACGGGTTTTTCAGTTGGCGCGCACCGGCGATGCTGAAATGTTGGAGCGCTTGTTGATAAAGGGGCTGCCGCCCAACATGAGCAATCACAACGGCGATACGCTCCTGATGCTCGCCGCGTATCACGGCCACGCGGAAGCTGCGAAGGCATTGCTGGAGGCCGGTGCCGAACCTGATCGATTCAATGACAAGGGCCAGACGCCACTGGCTGGAGCAATATTCAAGGGGTTTCAACCCATCGTTGAGTTGCTACTGGCACACGGAGCTCAGCCCGGCTTTGCGCCGACCGGCGCAAAGACGCCGGTCATGTTCGCAGCAATGTTCAACCGACTCGATATTTTGAAAGTGCTTCTGGAGCATGGCGCGGACATCGATGCTCGGAGCACAGAAGGTTTGTCGGCACTTGACCTCGCTCGAACTATGCGGGCACCCGACTCTGTGGCCTTCTTGGAAGCGCTGAGGCCGGCCTGACGTTGATCCGTCAAGCGACGGACCGATTGGTGATTCCGAGCAACTTGGGAAGAGACTTGGCGGTCATTCGGCCTCAGTGGTTAGCTGGACACTCCGAGTTCCGCACGTGGCACCCAACGCGAATGCAGGAGAAGCGAGCTGTTCTGAGGCACGGGAGGCTTCTATGGATGACGAGCCGAAGAAATCCGGACTCATCAAATAGCTGATCGACTTGAAGAAAATCCGCCGAGTGAGGTGTTGAGCCGAAGTACTTGGCCGCAGCAAATGCCGGATGCCGGACGCGACGAGAACAATGGACTGTTCCGCCGGACAGGTCCGGGTGGATTCCAGCGAGCGGACGCGCCCTGCTTTCGGCGAATCTCGGTGCACGTTTGACGAACCGGATCCTGGGACGTTCGACTGGGTGCCGATACAGGAAGACGGCTAGCGTCGGCTGGGACAAAAACTCCTCAAGCCCGCACATCTACAAACTCTGGTGTCAAGCCTAGCGATCGCCACTTCGCGCTGCTGGCCTTGCGGAAGATGACCGACACGGCCCCAGTATCAGTGTCGAGGAAAAGGACGCGTCGCCTGTGGCGCCTTTTTCCTTGACCTCGTCTGTGATGGTGCCGGGAATTACACAGTGCTCAGGAGGAGGACGCCCACGGGAGGCGTTGTTTCAAAGGGAAGTCAAAATCGCCATCACAATGGAAACAAGCCCGGCGCACCGCAGTTAACGGGTTCCGGTCGTGCCAGTGGTGCCTGTGCCAGGAAGCAGGCCAAAGCCGCCGCCAGAGTTGCCATTGCTCCCGCTAATAGCCGCTGCAAACATGGCGACACCCGCTCCTGCCGCGAGCCATTGCTCTGACGTCAATCCGCCTTGCGCATTGGCGGTTGCGGCGTTGCCTCCAGCCGGACCAGGGGTAGTCGGAGGTGCCGGGTTTTGCGCAAGAGCAGCAGACATCGCGGACGCGCACAAGGCCGTCGTGAAGATGAACTTCATGTACTTCATGGGGACCTCACAGAGAAAGTCAAGTCAATAGACACACTGTCACGGTTGGACAGGCACGGCGCTCATGGGCCTTCGCGCCCGTTGCAGCATTGCCAACGTTGCTGTGGTTGCTTGTCAGAAGACTTCGCCATTTCAGCAAGGGATTTCCCTATGCGACACGACGGCGCAGCGCCGAGAAGCGCTGTTTCCCACATACACTGTGCTAGACGGAGGAAGCATTCCCACCAACCCCAAACCACCCTGCTTCGCCTCGGTGGCTTTTTCACTTCCGAAGCCTCGGTTCTGGTCGCCCCTGTGTGGTACTGCGGCCCGACGCCGGCGCAGACGGTCCCCATGAACATCCAGACCCGTACATCCAAGGTCAGGGCGCTTCGCGGTGACGCAGGCGGCCAGCAGGAAGCAACGGTCGTGCTGCAGGTGCGCAAGAGCACCAGCCCGACGTTCCAGCCAGAGGCTGACGACAAGGGCCTGGACGGCGTCGGGGCCGCGCGGCCCACCGACAATTTGCGGCGAGACCAGGCCTGACCTTCACTTAAGGTGCAGGCCGAGGTGCCCGCCTTGCGCCACTCGCGCATCGGCGGGACATCACACTAGTTGGCAGTACAGTTCTTGCACGTACGGTTGTCTTCCTGTGGGCGGCGTGCTCCTCCTCCGCCCGACGATGGTCCTGCAGTCCCTCCGGACTGTCCCAATCGGGCACCGCAGATCATTTGCCCACTGACCGGGTCATACGATTTGCTGACAGTGCGATCGGCTTTTTCGCTCTCATCGCAGATGTGTTGAGCCGGGCTGGTGGTGGCGGTTGACCTGGCAGAGGCCGCGGACGTCGAAGAGGGAGGTGCCCCACCAAGCCCAAAGTGATTGTGCGCAACACACCGGCGGCCGCCGGATTGCACGGCATTGCAACCGTTCTCAGCAGCCGTGTACTGTTGCTGACGCTCTTGCCTTTCGGCCCTGATCTGCGCAGGCGTCGCGCCGTCCGTAGGGCAGCCGCCAGCGATCATGTCGAGCACCGTCTTCGTCATGAACATCACCGTTTCCTGGCTGGCGGTGATCGAGGCGTTGGACGGGATCCTGGTCGTGATGACCGAGCGCTTCATGGCATCGCATGCCTGAGCGGAGATGCGCATGGCTTCGGGACGGTTTGTCGCGTTGTCCGAGTCCGCCGGCGTCGAACCTCCGACACGTGGCGCCAAGCCGCCAGCGGATTCGCCCGTCATTTGCCTCGCAGCGCTGGCCGCAAGCGGATGATCCGGAAATCGGCTCACCAGGACCCGTTGCACTTCACGCGAGCGAGCTTGATCGCCCTGGGTTTGCAGCTCGCCGGCCTTGGCAAACAACTGCCCGGGATTCATGGTCTGCAGACTGGCGCGGAACTGTTGCTCGGCCTGAGCTGCCTGCTCACGCTTGCGTTGCTGTTCAGCGTCGGCCGCGAGCCGTACCGTCTCGCTGGCCGCGCGCGCCGTAGCTTCGCGCTCCGCCGGTCGATTGACTGTTGTCGCCACACCTGTTGCGTCATACTGCGTGCCGACGGACAAGACCTTGCCTTCGAAGCGACCTTCTTCGACCAAGGAGTTATCTGCCCGAATTTCACGACCTTGAATGCGCGCTCCGTTTGGATCCCTGAGGCCGACGAAATACGTCCCATTTGCCCGAGCAAAGGTTCCGTCCGTATAGCCGCCGGTGCGTGTTCCTTTGAACCAACTGCCGTCTTGCCCGAACTCGATTCCAGTTCGCTGCCCGCTCCCTAGTTCCGAGTAGCTGCCAACGAAGCGGCTTCCTGATTTCGCCAACACTTCTCCTGCGCCGGCAAGCGTGTCATTCATCGTCTGGCCCCGTTGAATCTCCCCATCGGAATAGATGCGCGTTCCAATGCCATTCGCCTGGCCTCCCGAGGTCTGACCGTAGTAGACCCATTGACGGAGGGCGATGCCATAGCCATGGGTTCCCGTGAGGGTATCGCCGTTGCCGACGCCTCTCACGCGTGAGGCTATGGCCTGCGCCTCCTTCTGGACGTCCGAGCGCTCGCCAAGCGATCGCTGCTTTTGCATCTCATCAGCGCCCAGCGCCGCAGTGAACACCGCATCGGGCGTCACTTCCTTGCGATGGCCAAACAGCGTCTTCGTGCCCTCGCCGATTGCCGCCTGCAAGCGCTCCAGATAGCCCTTGGCCTGTGCGCAGGTCTTCTGCGCATTCAGCATGAAGCGGCAGCCGGTGTGGCCCAGGCACAGATCCGTCAAGGGGACGGTGGCCTCGTCCTTCAGCTCACTGCAGTTGGCGATCTCGGGGGTCGCATGACCATGTGCAATGGGCGAGACGACCATCGCGCAAGACAATGCGGCGGCCGCGATCGGCAAATGCACCCCATCCAGCTTTGTCATGAATCTCATGAGAATAGCCCCTCGACTGCATACCTCAGTATTACAGAAAAGGAAGGCGAAGCAATCCCCAGACGAGGACTCGACAGTTCGGACGGTCTTTGCCGAACGCCGCCCTTCGAACGGTTGGCACGAGACTGCTGGCAAGCCGTGCCATGTCAGGGTCTTCCCGCCACGTGCCTTGCATGCGCTTGGGTCAGCGTTGTCGGTGCTCGGAGAGCCGAAGGACGCATCCATCCTGACTGCACCCACACCACAGACCACTATCCTGAGGCGGTCTTGACGCCGTTTTGTCGAAGTTCGACAAGCACGAGTTCATTTCCATAGACGTCCAGGAAATGGGCATAGCTCGCTTCGCCATCACTGGCTTCTTCGCGAACAATGCGCACTCCCAACGCTCGCAGCCGCGTCAAGTCGTCCGAAAGTCGCTGCGTGTAAAAGACGGCTAGCGGCTGACCTCCCATCTGATTTCCAACCCGAGCTTCCTGTTCTGGTCCCTCCGCTCGGATCAGCCAAACACCTACGTCGGGTTGAGATGAAAACCGCAGGTGAATAAAGCGCGAGTGTCGCACCTGGACATCGACGAAAACTTCCATCCCCCGCACATCGGTATAAAAAGTGATCGCCTCGTCATAAGCTTTGACGAGAAGAACGATCCGTCCGATGGTCATCGTCGTCTCCGAGGCAGGCATTTGCTTCATGTCACATTTCATTCGCTGAGCCTATCCCCCGTAACGCGAAAGGACCTGAAGCCAACCTTACGGATGATCCGCACAACCCACGCGCTGGCCGAATCCCTGATTAAGTTGTCGCCTGCGAGTCACCTTCGGCCTTCATCACGATGTTCAAGAAGACGTTCAGCAAGTCTTCAGCCCCGTGCGTAAATGCCAGTCTGATGGCCAAACGATCAGGGGTATGCCGAAGGATGTCCTTCGGCAGGCATCGCGCTGCTCAGGCAGAACCGCGCCTGAAGCTCCGTTTCAAACCTTTCATCGGTAGGGACGCGCGTGGGTCACCCCACCGTCCACCACCAGGGTGGCACCCATCACATAGTCTCCTGCACGCGAGGCTAAGAATATGGCTGCGCCGGCGATGTCGTCCGGCGTGCCGATGCGCCGGGCGGGAATGTGCCCCGACAGTGCCTCCCCATGGTCGCGGGCATTGCGGTTCATCTCGGAAGGAAACGCCCCGGGCGCAATGGCGCTGACTGCGATGTTGTCCTGCGCCAAGCGCATCGCCATGCGCCGCGTCAGGTGAATCAATCCTGCCTTGCTCGCAACGTAGGAGTAGTTCTCCTGCGGGTTGAGCCCGATGCCGTCGGTAGAAGCGATGTGAATGATCTTCCCGACCCGCGCCTTTGCCGCGGCGCGCAGCGGTGCGATGAGTGCCTTCGTCAGGAAGAAAGGCGATTTCAGGTTCAAGTCGACCACTTTGTCCCAGCCGCTCTCCGGAAAAGCATCGAAGTCCTCACCCCACGCTGCACCGGCGTTGTTGACCAGGATGTCCAGCGTCGATTCGTGACGGGCGTAGGCGTCGGCCATGGCCTGACAGCCCCCGACCGTGGAGACGTCGTGCGGCAGCGAAATGCAGTGGCCCGAACTCGAAAGCTCTCGCGCGGCCAGGTCGCAGGCTTCCGCCTTTCGCGCACTGATGTAGACGCGTGCGCCATGCGCAAGAAACCCCTCAGCGATCATGCGGCCTATGCCTCGTGAGCCGCCAGTAATGAGCGCCGTACGGCCCTGCAGCGAGAAAAGATTCTGGACGCTCATGGCAATGTCGCTACCGCACCGGTGCCCATGGACGTGCTTTGCTCGGCGGGCGCCTCAAGGCGCGATCGCCTCACATAGGCGACTCCGTCGAACAGGCGGCGCGCTGTGCGCGTGAAGTGCACTTCACGCACCGACCATTTGTCCTCACCCGCATGCTCGACATTCGCGAAGATTTTGAGCACCCCGCTCGGATGGCCAATGCGAATGCGCGTCGGGCCGGCATGCGTGCCGCGCGCTTCGGCTGGAATTGTTCCCGCGATCTGTGCCGCAACAGAGAGGCAGACCGAGCCGCCGCCAGGGAATGCCTTGTGCATGGCACCACCATTGAGCACCATGCGCGCGACGAAGTCGATCTCTGCTGCCTGCACGACGCGATTTCCTGCAATGGTCCGGTAATCCTGCGCTTCGCTAATCAAGATCTGATATGGCGTGAGGATCCCCGACGACGGAAGATTGCAACGTTCGACGACCCAGCGCCTCACCTCCTCGGCCATCTCGTAGATCTCGGAACCGAGCTGCCCCGGCAGTTCCGTGCCACTGATTCCCAGGTCCGCCGCGCGAATGAACACGCATGCCGTGCCGACATCGACGACCGACACTGGTATTTCGCGGCCGAGCTTCGATACATGTACCCAATCGCGCGCCTGCCCCGTGGGCAGGAGCTTTCCGGTCGTGGAGCCGCTGGTGTCGGAGTAATCCAGTGCCACCTCTGCGCCGGTTCCCGGCACACCATCCACTTCGCTATCGCCCTCCACACGCGGCTCGCCGTCGGCGCATTGCACGGACATCCGAAGGATCTTTCCGGTGTTCGTGTTGTGCACCCGAACAGTGGTGACGGGTTCTTGCACAGGAACCAACTGCTCCTGCAGCGCATAGACACCGGTGGCCGATGAAATGTTGCCGCAGACGATCTCGAAACTGACGGTTGGCTGGTCGAGGCCGATCTGCACGAAGGTGTAGTCGATGTCTGCATCGGGGCGCGACGGCGGCCCGATGATGGCGCACTTGCTCGTCAGGATGTCGGCGCCGCCGAGCCCATCGATCTGACGCACATCCGGGCTACCGAACAAAGCCAGCAGGAATCGACGGCGCGCATCCGCATCGGCGGGGACATCTTGCTGCGAGAGAAAAACAGCCTTGCTCGTGCCACCGCGCATCAAGGTGACCGGTACGTTGATTTGTTCTTTCATCGGCCCAGTATGCAGTTGCATTCGGCCCGCCGTCCTTTCAGTTTGGCTGCCCATTGTTTAGCCGGGCTGATTGCTTCGAATGCTTTAGCGCCGCTAAAGAATGCCGAGCAGAAATCCAATGACCACGACGGTTTGCGTCTCGATACTTCCTGTCGCAGTGGCCAGTTCCACACGAACAGGAGATACCTTTTGAAGATCATCAAGCGAACGGAATCCCCTTTCCGCGACACCCCCGGCGGCATGGTGCTTGTCGCCACACGCGTGGCGAGCCAGCCACCCCAGTTCCCGCCGATCGAATTCGTTCACGACGACCAGAAGGTCGAAGAGATCGAACTCGGCCCCACAGGCTCCCTCTACAGCTTCACGATCGTCCACCCCGGCAAAGAGAAGCAGCCCTATGGCCTGGCCATGGTCGACTTCGCGCCCGGCGTTCGTGCGTTCGGGCGACTGCTGTTCGACAACCAGCCGCCCGCCATCGCCAGCCGCCTGCGGGTGGTGCCCTTCACGTTGCCGGACGGCACCCCCGACTATGCCTTCCAGGAGTAATGCGAGATGAAGCAACCACTGATCACCGGGGTCGGTATCACGGACTTCGGGCGCTTTCCCGAATTGACCGAAGAGGCCATGGCCCAGGCAGCAATTCTCGATGCCCTGGCCGATGCCGGCACGCAGCTTTCGGAGGTGCAGGCGTTCTACTGCGGCAACGCGCTCGGAGCCATGCTGCCCGGCCAGCGCACATTGCGCGAGCTGCACGTCGACGGCGGCGCTGTCTACAACGTGGACAACGCTTGCTCCAGCGGCGCCACTGCGTTGAATCTCGCGCTGCAGGCGCTCAAGGTCGGCCAGTACGACACCGTGGTGGTGTTCGGCATGGACCACCTGAGCAGCCTCGGCGGCGGGCCGCTGCAGCTCAGCCAGAAGGACTGGAACAACCGGCGCGGAATGATCATGCCAGCCCTGTACGCCATGCGCGCCAGGCGATACATGCACGATCACGGCCTTACGCTTGAGACGCTGGCGGACATCTCCGTCAAGAATCGAAAACACGGCGTGCTGAATCCCATCGCCACGTTCGCCAAGCTGGCGAGCCGCGAGGAGATCTTGGCGTCCCGCGCTGTGGCCGAGCCGCTCACTCTGCTCCAGTGCTGCCCCGCGGTGGTCGATGGGGCGGCGGCGCTGGTGCTCAGCACCAAGCCTTCCAAGGGCATCGCAACGCCGGTCCGAGTGCTGGCGTCGGTGGTGCAGTCTGGCTTGTTCGAAACCTCACCGGTCGACATGACTGAGGCCGAGATCACCGCGCGCGCCGCCAGGCTAGCCTATGAACAAGCCGGCATCGGACCGCAGGATCTCAGCCTGCTGGAGGTGCACGACGCGTTCACCATCTCCGAACTGCTCTACTACGAGGCCCTCGGACTTTGCAACCGAGGCGATGCGGCGAGCCTCCTGCAAAGCGGTGCGACCACGCTTGGCGGACGCGTGCCGGTCAACCCCAGCGGCGGACTGATCGCCAAGGGGCATCCGCCCGGGGCGACAGGTGTCGCACAGGTCGTCGAAGTCTGCGAGCAACTGCAAGGCCGTGCCGGCGCAAGGCAGGTCCACGCAGCACGCATCGGCCTCACGCAGGTGACAGGCGGAGGCATCTGGGGCGTGGACCACGCCGCCTGCTCCATCAACATTCTTTCGCTTTGATCGCAAGTACCATGAACCTTACAAGCACAAGCGCGCCTGCATCGCTGCACGGCCTCGTTGCCGTCGTGACCGGTGGCGCCAAGGGCATCGGCCTCGGCATCGCTCGCGAGCTCGCACAGGCCGGATGCCGCATCGCGCTCTGGGACTTTGATGAGAAGGCGCTGGAGGAAGCAGAGCAAGCCCTTTCGGGCGAAGGCTTCAATGTGCGGACCTTCAAGGTCGACGTCAGCTCGGTGGAGCAGGTGGAGGCGGCCGTGGCCCGGCTTCTCGCGTCTCATGGCCGCATCGACATCTTGGTCAACAACGCAGGCATCGGTGGCGACAGGCTCGTCTCCAAGATGGATCTCGCATTCTGGACCCGCGTGATCGAGGTCAACCTTCATTCGCAGTTCATCTGCTCCAAGGCGGTACTGGCGCAAATGGCGGAGAACCGGTTCGGCCGCATCATCAACATCGGCTCGCGCGCATGGCTGGGCAACCGCGGCCAGGCGGCCTACTCCGCCTCCAAGGGAGCGGTGGTGAGCCTGACACGCTCGCTGGCGCTCGAATATGCGCGCAAGGGCATCACCGTGAACGCCATCGCTCCCGGCATCGTGGAGACGCCGCTGTTCGAAACGCTGACCGAGGAAGTCCGACAGGGCCTTCACAAGACCGTACCTATGGAACGCATCGGCCAGCCCGAGGACATCAGCCGCGCCGTCCGGTTCTTCGCGGAACCCGGCTCGAGCTATGTCACGGGCCAGCTTCTGTACGTCTGCGGCGGGCGCAGCCTCGGCAATCCCTCCGTATAGCGCGTCGACATCACGACATGAGCAATCCGACAACACGGAAGGTCGCATGCTTGCCAATGCATTGAGCGGTTTGAAAGTGATCGACTTCACGCAGGTGATGGCTGGTCCGACCTGCACGCTGTGCATGGCCGACCTGGGCGCCGACGTCGTAAAGATCGAAGCGCCTGTCGGCGACCTTTCGCGAGCCCTTTCGCCCTGGGTCCACGGCGAGGGAGTTGCCTTCATGGCGCTCAATCGCAACAAGCGCAGTGTGGTGCTCGATCTCAAACACCCAACGCACTTGCAGGCGGCGCAGGCGCTGGTCGCGCAGGCGGATGTGCTGGTGGAGAGCTTTCGCCCGGGCGTCATGGCGCGCTTGGGGCTGGACTATGCTGCGGTGTCGGCGGACAACCCGCGCCTCATCTACTGCTCGGTCTCAGCGTATGGCCAGCACGGCGCCAGCAAGGATCTTCCCGGGGTCGACGGTGTGCTTCAGGCCGTGAGCGGCCTGATGAGCGTCACCGGCGCACGCGATGGGGAGCCGTGCAAGGTGCCGGTGCCGGTGGTCGACTTGGTCACAGGGTCGCTGGCGGCCATCGCAGTCCTGGCCGCCCTCGCGGACCGGCAACGCACAGGACACGGGCAGCACGTCGAAGCCAGCATGTTCGCCAGCGCCATCGCGCTCCAGCACGTGAGTTTCGCGTCCTACTTCGCGGACGGCGTCGTGCCCGGACCGCAAGGGCATGCAGCGCCATATTCGACTCCGAATGAGGCCCTGCGCTGCGCTGACGGATGGATCATGGTGGCCGCCTATCACCCCGCACGGTGGCAGGCTTTGTGTTCAGCCATCGGGGCACCGGAACTGGCCTGCGATCCAAGGTTCGCCGACAACAAGAGCCGACTTCAGCATCGCGAGACACTGCTGCGCCTGCTCGAAGGGCGCATGCTCGCGCAGCCCCGGGCCTTCTGGCTGGAGAGGTTCGCAGCCGTCGACATCATCTGCGGCCCCATCAACAACTACGCGGAAGTGGCGCAGTCAGCGCCTTTCCTCGAAGCAGCCCTCGCGGAGCAGCTGCAGCACCCGACCGCCGGGCCGATGACGCTGCCTCGCAGCGTCATCAGCGCCGTCGGCGAGCGGCCCCGGGCGAGACGTCCAGCTCCCACCCTAGGCCAGCACACCCGTGAGGTGCTGGCCGAACTCGGCATGCCAGCCGCAACCATCGATGCGGTGATCCCCCTCAGCCCTTCCCAGAATTGAGCACAGCTATGCCCATCGTGAAGACCGTCCAGAACGGCGTCGCCGTCGTCACCCTGAATCGGCCCGAAGCCATGAACTCCATCGACCCGGAATCGAACGAGCAATTGCTCGAGATCTGGGACGAGATGTCGAACAACGAGGACATCCGCGTGCTGGTCCTCACGGGTGCGGGCGAGCGCGCCTTCTGCACAGGCGCGGACCTCAAGAAGACCATGCCGCCCGCCGACAGCGCAGCCCGGCAGGTCTTTCGCTGCGGCACCGGGCATTTCAACTTCGGCACGCTGCAGACAGACAAGCCCGTCATCGCCGCCATCAATGGCTACGCCTTGGGCGGCGGGCTGGAGTTGGCCTTGCTGGCGGACATACGCATCTGCTCTGACAACGCCCACTTCGGCTTGCCGGAAGTGCGGGTCGGCAGCATCCCGGGCGCCGGCGGCACGCAGCGTCTTATCCGCGCAATCGGACAGTCAGACGCGATGTGGATGCTGCTCACCGGCGAACGCATCGACGCCGCAGAAGCGCTGCGCATCGGGTTGGTCAGCAAGGTGGTGCCCTTTTCCGAATTGCAGCACGCAGTCATGCAACTCGCAGGCGCGATGGCAGCCAATGCCCCGCTCGCGATGACCGCTGCGAAGCGCCTCGCGATGAATGGACGCGAGCTACCGCTAGCAGGCGGGCTGACCCTGGAGCGCCAGGCCTTCGGGCTGCTCAGGGATAGCGAGGACCGGCTAGAAGGGCGTCGCGCCTTTGCCGAGAAGCGCCACCCCGTGTTTCGCGGCCGTTGAAACTCCTTACCCGGAAGACGAATGCGCCTCTGGGCAACCCTTCGATTTGCTCGCACGCACGATTCGACACTCGAACGCCCGATGTGAGCGTTCTCCTGGAGCAGCTTTTGAAGACACCGCGTACCGCCTGGCTCAACAACCTCGCACTCATCGTTGCCGCGTTCGTCGGCGCATCACCGGCCCTCGGGCAGCAAGCCGCCCGTCCACCCGCCAGGATCCTGGTTGGCTTCTCGCCCGGCGGCACGCTCGACGTGGTGACGCGCGCGCTTGCAGATCAATTGCATGGCCCGCTTGGTCGCACCGTGGTGGTGGAAAACAAGCCGGGCGCGGGCGGGAAGATCGCGATCGATGCGATGCGGGCCGCCCCCACCGACGGGAGCGTGGCGATGCTGTGCCCCGACTTCTTCACATCGATCTACCCCTTCGTCTTCAACAAGCTCAACTACAACCCGCAGAGGGACATCCTGCCGGTATCGACGGTGGTCGAATTCCCAATGGCGCTGGCCGTGCCCTCCTCTTCGTCCGTCAAGACCTTCGGCGAATATGCCTCATGGGTACGTGCGCATCCGGACAAAGCCAACTTCGGCCACGCCGCATCGGGCGGCCCGACGCATTTCCTGGGACTTCAGATCGCCAGGATCATCGGGACACCGCTGCAGGACATCCCTTTTCCGGGTGCGGCGCCCATGATCGTGAACCTGACTGGCGCTAATGTCGCGGCGGGCACGTCCACGGTCGGAGACTTTGCGCAGCACCACAACGCTGGCAAGCTGCGCGTGCTGGCCGTCACCTCCGCAGAGCGCTCGCCGCTGCTGCCGAATGTGCCGACCTTCGGCGAACTCGGCCGCAAGGAACTCACCGCGGTCGGGGTGCTTGCCATATGCTTGGCACCTGGCACGCCCGCCGGGGTGGTCTCCGAGTGGAGCGCCGCCGTGCGCACGGCGGCTGCCACCGAACAATTCTCGAGCAAGGTTCGCATGCTCGGCTTCATGAACACGGGAAGCTCGCCCGCCGAATCGCGCGCCCGGTTCGCCGAAATGCGCGGGTTCTGGGAACCGATCGTCAAGGCCTCGGGATTCAAAGCCGACTAGGCGATGGCGCGCTGCTCGCGGCGCCCCTAGCGCACCGAGCGGATCCAGTCCCGAAAGAGCCGAACCGGCGCCGTGGCCGCTTTCAACGGATCGCAGACCAGGTAGTAGCCGAGCTCTGTCTTCGCGACATGGTCCACCGCAACCACGAGGCGCCCGGTGCGCAGGTCGTCTTGCACGTAGGCCCGCTGCGCCATCGCCACGCCCAGGCCGTCCGCTGCAGCCTGATAGCACAACGCAGCATTCGCCAACGCGATGCCAGGCAGACTTGGAGTGTCGACCAGGCCGGCCGAACCGAGCCACAGCGGCCAGGCTTGAGGGCGCAGCATGGAGTGCAGCAGGTTGGCTCGCAGCAGATCGCTAGGTTCCTGGAAATGTTCCGCCAAGCCGGGTGTGCAGACCGGGACGAACTCATCGTCGAAAAGGTGGTCCAGCTCGACATCGGCCCACTCGCCCATCCCGTGCCGAATCGCGCAGTCCGCGCCTTCAAGCCGGACATCATCCGCCAGTGCAATCGTTGCGATCTCCAGCGCGATGTCGGGGTGAAGCGCATGGAAGCCATGCAGGCGGGGAACCAGCCAGCGAATGGCGATGCTCGGAGGCACCTTGAGGCGCAGCCGTTGCTCCCGCTGGCTGTCCGCCAGATCGCCCAACGCTTCGTGCAGTCGATCGAAGGCGTCGCAGACGCGGGTGGCGAGTCGCTCGCCCACCGCGGTGAGCTCGATCTCGCGACCGGCCTTCTGGAAAAGTTGCACGCCCAGCCCCGTTTCAAGCTGCTTGATCTGCTGGCTCACGGCTCCTGGCGTGACGTGGAGCAACTGCGCGGCTCGCGACACGCCTTTGGCCCGATACACCGCATCGAACGCCCGCAGGGGGCTCAGGAGTGCGCGAAGGTTCTGCATGATAGGACGCGACTGCCAGCGCACTCAATGCGCGCTGAGGCGGCAGCTGCCTGCCACCGCACGCGCATGGATTGGCTTCAGCACTTCTGGATACCGATGGTGCGGTTCAAAAGATCCTCTTCTTCGCGCAGGGCCGTTGCGGAGCCGGAATAAGCGGCAACGCCCCGCTCCAGCACGATGACGTTCGTGGAGAAGTCGAGAACGACGTCGACGTGCTGCTCCACGAGCACGCAGCCAACTCCGAGCCGGTCGCTCATCCGGACGATGGCATCCATCAGTTCCTCGCGCACCATGGGAGCAAGGCCCTCCAGCGGCTCGTCGAGCAGAAGGATGCGCGGCTGGCCGACAAGTGCCCGTGCCACGGACAGCATCTGCTGTTCACCGCCTGACAGTTGCGTGCCACCGTTGCGCCGGCGCTCCTTGAGTCGCGGAAACAGAGCGTAGATCGGTGGCAGAGCCACGCCGGCCGACCGCCCCTGCAGGCCCGACAGCAGGTTCTCCTCCACCGTCAGCGAAGGAAAGATGTCGCGGCTCTGCGGCACGTAGCCCAGCCCAGCCCGTGCGCGCGCATGCGTCGTGGCGCTGCCGATGTCGTTGCCGCCGAAGTGGATCCGGCCCTGCATCAGGTCAGCCAAGCCGATCGCGGTTGCCAGGGTGGTGGTCTTGCCGGCGCCGTTTCGCCCGATGAGGCCCAGACGTTCCCCTTCGCGCACGCTGAAGCTGAGATGCTCGACCACCGGCACACCGCCGTAGCCGGTCGTGACATCGTCGAACCGGAGTTCAATGGGTTGCTTGGGCATGGCCGTCTCGTCCGAAGTAAATTTGCTTGACTTGTTCGTTGGCGGCGACTTCTTGCGGCGTGCCTTCGACCATCACCGCACCGGCAACGAGCACGATGATGTGCGAGGCGAACCGGAACACCAGATCCATATCGTGTTCGATGAGCAGCACAGACAGTTCCTTCGGCAGGCTCTGGATGGCGTCCATGATGCGACCGCCTTCTCCTTGCGGCACACCCGCGCCGGGCTCGTCCAGCAGCAGAACGTGCGGCTTCATTGCGAGCGCCAGAGCGATTTCAGCAAGCCGCTGTTCGCCGAGCGCGAGGTGTCCTACGACCCGGTTCGCATAGGGATGTAGGCCGAGCATGCCGAGCGTCTCGTGGACCTCGTCGCGAACGCGCGCGGAACGCGCCGGCGAGGGCCACCACTGCATCGAGGCCCGCAGCCGCTGCAGCACCGCGACCCGGACGTTCTCCGCCACGGTCAGGTCCTTGAACAGTCGGCTGATCTGGAACGTGCGAACGATGCCGCTGCGCACGCGTGCGTACTGCGGTAGCTGGACGATCGAGCGGCCGTCCAGTTGGATGTCCCCAGACTGCGGGCGCATCGCCCCACTCAGCAGGTTGACCAGCGTCGTCTTGCCTGCCCCATTGGGACCAATCAGCGCCGTGCGCGCACCCTGCGGCAGCGAGAGCGTGACGTTCTGCGTGACGGCCAGGCCCCCGAAGGAATGGCAAAGATTCTGGGTTTGCAGCCGATGGGTCATCGTGTTCCTCCGCTGCCGCCCAACCGCCTGGCGTACGCTACGGCCCGGTCCAGAAGTCCGATGAGGCCTTCCGGCAGGACAATGAGCACGACAATCAGCATCGACCCGATGACGAACAGCCAGTGATACGGATTCAAGGTCGACGCGATGTGATGGATCGTCATGTACGCGACGGTGCCGAGCACCGCACCCGCTAGGCGGCGCGTGCCGCCGAGGACGATCATGACCACCACACCCGCGGACGTCGTGAAGTCCAGCATGAAGAGATTAGCCACCTTACTGGTCTGTGCCGTCAGGGCACCTGCCAGCCCCGCCACGACGCCGCCGACGGTGTAGACGGCCAGCAGGTGCAGATACACGCGCCCGCCCAGCGCCTGGACGCGTCCCGGGTCCTGTCGTATGGCTTTGGCCGTCAAGCCAAAAGGTGATTCAACCAGGTTGCGCACGAGGAAAAACATCAACACCAGCGCGCCCAGCGCGTAGAAATAGCCGGTGTGACCCATGAAGTTGAACTCCCAGATACCGAACAGCGGAGCGACCTCGAAGCCGGCAAGTCCGTCGTCGCCACCTGTGAGCCATCTGGCCCAATTGGCGAGCTCGAGCAGCAACTGCGCCACCGCGATGGTGAGCATGACGAGCGTGAGCTTGGTCGAGCGCAGCATGACTGCACCGCTCAGCAGCGCTATCAGCCCTCCGCCCAGCCCACCGAGCAGCAGCCCGATGATGGGATCGGACGTCAGATACAACGCGGTCCAGCCCGCGACGTAGGCACCTGCGCCGTACAACGCGGCCTGGCCCAGGGTCGCGATGCCCGCCTGTCCGAGCACGAGGCTCAGCGACAGCGCAAAGATCGACATCGTCGCCATGTTAGTCAGCAGTCCAAGGTCCTGCGGGAACACCACGAAAGCCAGCAACCCCGCGAGCGTCAGGACGAACTCGGCGCGCAATTGCTTCCACGGGCGTACGCGCGCTGGCGTCGCCATCGCCATGGGCGGAATCACTGCGCTCATGCCTGCCTCCCGAACAGCCCCTGTGGGCGAACCAGCAAGACGATAATCATCGTCAGGAAAAAGGCAGCCGATGCAAGCTGCGGAACCATGTATTTCATCGAGGTCTCCACGATGCCGAGCAGCAACGCTGCGAAGAAAGAGCCAAACAGATTTCCGTTGCCTCCCACGGCGACAACCGCCAGAAGGATCACGAGATATTTGGAGGCGTAAGTCGGCTCCATTGGCAGCATCTCTGCCCCGGCGATGCCGCCCAGAGCCGCGAGCGCGGCACCGATCGCGAAAGTCGCCGCATAGATCCTGGTCGTGTCGATGCCGATGGCCCGGGCAATCGGCGCGTTGTCGACCGCAGCGCGCACCCGGATGCCAAAGGATGACCGGTCCACGCTCAACCACAGGACGCCGACGACCGCAAGCCCGCAGGCAACGACGATGAGCCGATGGCGGGGAATGGAGCGAAATCCCAGGTCCACCGACCCGCCGAATGCCTCAGGAAGCGCGACGGATGTCACCGACGATCCGAACATCAGGTTGACCGCAGCCGTCGCGACGAACATCAGGCCGATGGTCACCAGCATCTGGTCGAGATCGTCGCGCCGGTAGAAGCGGCGCAGTAGGATGCGCTCGAAAAGCACCGCCAAGAGCGCCACGATCGCGATCGCCAGTACGAAACCCAGCCCGATCGGCACACCCAGGCGTTGGGGAATGCTGGCCGCCAGAAACCCGCCGAGCATCGCGAAGGCGCCATGAGCCAGATTCACCACCCGCATCAGACCCATGGTCATCGACAGGCCCACCGTGATCATGAACAGGATCATGGCGTACGTGATCCCGTCGACCAGGATGCTGCTAAGAAGCGCAACGGACATGCTGCACCCTCCGCACTACTTGGTCGCATTCTGGATGCGGCCGTAGTCGGGCTGCATCTCGAATGTGCGGAACTCGCGATTGACGAAGCGTCCGGCCGCATCCTTTTCCACCACTCGCATGTAGACGTTCTGCACAAACTCGCGGGAGGCCGGATCGATCTTCACCAGGCCACGCGGGCTCTCCCAGGAAAATCCCTTGGCGGCGGCCATGGCCTTGGGCCCGTCGCGCTTGCCGTCCGTCGCCTTGACCATGTGATAGATCACATGCAGGCCGTCGAACGCATTCGCGAGCTGGACGGTCGGAATGGCCTTGGGCGTAACCTCGGCCAGGGCATTGACGGCGGCCTTGTTCAGCGGCGAGTTGTGTGTCGCCGAATAGAACATGCCGGTCTCGATTCCCAGCAGCTCGGGGCCGATCGCGCGCAGCTGGTCCTCATCCGTCTCGCCCGTGCCCAGGAAGCGCACGCCCGCAGCTCTCAACCCCGCTTCGTTGTAGGCCTTGACCATCGCGTAGGTGGCCGGCCCACCCGGGCCGAAGACATAGAGCGCATCCGGCTTGAGCGCTTTCACGCGCTGCATCAGGGGGCCGAAGTCCGTCGTCTTCAGCGGCGCACGAATTGCTTCAAGCACCTTGCCCCCGCCGGCGACGAAAGCGGTGTTGAAGGCTTTCTCGGCGTCGAGGCCGGGACCGAAGTCGCTGACCAGGGATACGACGTTCTTGACGTTCTTCTCGAGCGCGTACTTGGCGACCGGCACGGCCATCTGCGGCAGCGTGTACGAGGTCCGCAAGAGGTAGTCGGACTTTTCAAGAAGCGACGAGGTCGACGCATTGAAGATCACGACGGGCACCTTCGCCTCCTGCGCAAGCGCGGCGACAGCCAGCGTATCGGGCGTGAAATACAAGCCCGCGATGTACTGCGCGCCTTCCTTGATGATGAGCTCCTGCGCCAGTGCCTTGGCCTGCGCGGGATTGATCTCCGGCAGGTCGCGGTAGATCACCTCGATCGTGTGTCCACCCGCAGTGGTGCCGTTCAGCTTTTGGTAGGCCTTGGTGGCGCCCTCCCAGGTCTGCCCGACCGCTGAGAACGGTCCGGACATGGGGGCGATCACACCCACCTTGATGACATCGGCGCGGCTTTGGAAGGCGAACGTCGCGAGTGAGACCGCCATCGCGGCCATGAGTTTGAGGGTCATGTTCTTTTCCAGGGTGGTGCGGGTCGCTGGCGAGCCATGCGCCCGGGTATTGACGAGAGGTGGGGACGGGAATCGTGGGGCGCGGGCCGGCTTCAGGGCGGCTCGCCGTGCGGCTGCGCTGCTTCAGTCGCTTGCAGGGCGTCGTCGCGGGACATCAACGTCGCGTACTTCTGTTGCATGTCGAACAGATTGGCTTCGTGCGCCCGCAGTGACCGGTCGCCCACGCAGTCTGTGACGACGAGAGGACGAAAGCCGTGGCACATGGCATCGACCACGCTGGCACGGACACACCCGCTGGTTGTGCATCCCGCGATCAGCAAAGTCTGCACCCCGCGCTGGGAAAACCAGGAAGCCAGTGAAGTCCCGAAGAACGCCGACGGGTGGATCTTGCGCAGCACGAGTTCACCGTTGCAGGGCTGCAGTTGCGGAACGATCTGGCTTTGCGGCGCGTCCTCCCGCAGGGCGAGGATAGGCGGCACCTTGAGCGCGAAGATGTTCGCGTCGGCTCCATCGTCCTGGTAAACGACGCGCGTGTGGGCGACCGGCCATCGACGCGCGCGTGCCACATCCAACAGGCCCCGCGTGCATTCGATGGCTGGCGCGATGTTGCCGCCGCCGAACGTGAGCGGGTCGGCGAATCCGTTGACGAAGTCGATGATCAGCACGCCATACGGCGCCTTCGGCGCGACGACATGGCCGAAGCCCTGCTGCTTGTAGATGTCCGGAGCGGTGCTCATTGGAAAGCCTCGTCGATGACCTTTCCGTTGCGAACCACGACGACGTCGTCGAGCTCCACCGTGCAGTTGCGCAACGGGATGTCAAGGTGGCAAGGCGTGGTGCGAGTTCCCCCGGCTTCGTTGTTCGGGCCCAGCGAGAACAGGAAATTGCCTTCGAACGCACGCGCGTCCTGCCCGGAAGTTGCCTCGCGGTCCACCAGGGACAGCGTGTGCCAGAAGCAGCGCGGCTGCATCCCCCATCCGATGTGCGCGATGGCGTAGGCCTCGGGGTCCTTGTAGGCCTCCATGAATTCGCGCAGCAAGGCTGCATCGATGTCCCCTTCGATGCTGCGCACGAAGCCTTCGCGCAGATGCATCGTGATCTTGTCGGAGACGTAGTTCTTCTGCGGCAGCAAGATGTCACCGCGGTCGATCACGATGGTGCCGTCGCTGCCGCCTTCATTGGCGAAGGTGAAGAGGAAGCCGCTCGGCCAGTGGTCCCAGCGCCCGGGCTCTTCGCAGAAACCGTATTCGGAGATGGTCGGGAAGTCGCCGAGCTTGAAAGTCACGTCCGTGCCGGCCGGCGAGGTCACGTGCATCTTTTTAGCGGCCTTGAGCAGCTTCGAGGCGGCGAGCACGCGTTCGCGGTCGGCCTCGGTGGGCACCGCCCGCACCAGCACCTCGGGCGGCTCGACGGCCAGAAGGATCTTCGTTCCCGAGTCGAGGATCTCCATCTGCTCTGGCGAGAACAGCAGCAGCATCAAGTCCAGGACGATGTCGCTGTTCTTCATGGCCGCAAGCGCGACGGGGTTGTTGGTGAGCGGCGTTTCCCCCAGGTAGTTCATGAGGTCGCGGCTCGGGGCCTTCTCCGCGTTGATAGGCTGCAGCTCGATCCTGGTCACGACTGCGCCCGCGGCTTGAGCTGCAATGGTGGCGGTTTGAAGCGTTTGCGGATGGGTGTGGGGACCGCACAGGATCGAGACCTTCTGTCCGCGCTTCACTTTGCTGAGCTTCAGAACCTGGTCCCAGGCCTTGACCATTTGATAGTCGCTGACTGGCATATTTTGTCCTTTGTTTGAAAGTGTCAGATCTGTAGGAGCGCCAGGTCCTGCGGGCTGCCCAGCTTGAAGAGCCGGCGGGCATTGCCGTAGCAGACCAGCGCACGAGTTCGCTCATCGAGCGGTGCCGCTTCAATGAAGGTGCAAGCCTCGGCGGTGGACTCGTAGGGATAGTCCACGGAGAAGAGCACAGCTTGCGCACCGAGCTCGCCAATAGCGCCAAGCAGTGCCGGCGCGGAGCACACGCCAGATGTCGTGATCAGGATGTTGCTGCCGATGTACTCGCTGGGCTTGCGTGCCAACTTGATGCCCGAGGGATAGGCAGCAAAGCGGCTGTCGATGCGCCAGCGTTGATATGGCAGGGCCTCGCCCATGTGGCCCAGCAACAGGGTCAGTCGCGGGAAACGGTCGAACACCCCGCCGAACAGCAGGCGCAGAGCGTGCCCTGCCGTCTCCACGCCCCATCCCCAGGCGGCTCCCTGGAGCACCGGCATGCCTTCCAGCAGCGCCGGTGGCTGGCTGAACGCGTTGGGATGCAGGTAGATGGGCACGCCAAGCGCCTGCGCGCGCTCCCAGAACACATCGAATTCGCCGCTCTCGTAGTAGCGCCCCAGGGTATGGCCGTTGATCAACGCACCCTTGAAGCCGTGCTCTACGACCGTGCGCTCCAGCTCTCGCGCAGCCTCGTGCGGGTCCTGCAATGCCACATGGGCAAAGGCGCCGAATCGTTTCGGATGGCGCGCCACGCGCTCGGCGAGAAACTCGTTGTTCTCGCGTGCGCGCCGGACGGCGGAAGCAACATCCGTCTCGACCTGCACGCCGGGCATCGTCTGCGACAGCACGGCGAACTCGATGTTTCCGGCGTCCATCTCGGCCAGGCGCAGGTCGTCGAAGTCGCTCAGCCTGGCGTCGAGCCGAGCCACGAAGTCGGCTGGCAATGCGCGTGTGTACTTGGCAGAGTACGCATCGAAGCCAGGGGCGGAAAAGTGCTCTTCGAGCGCGATCTTGGGAGTTCGATTCATCATTGTCTTCATCGGGTTCAGACCGGGTAGGCCAGGGCTGTGTCAAGAATCTCGGTGTCGTGCACCACTTCGCGGCTGGCGATGAGCAGTCGTTCGCCTTCGCGCACAAAACGGTCGTGGTAGATGCCGGCGAGATGCACGGTGGAAGGCCCCTCGACGAGGGTCTGCATCAGAATGAACGGTGTCTGCGAGCTGATCGTGTCGCTCGTCTCTTGCAGCACCCGTGTGATGCCCAGGACATGCAGCATGTGGCGGGGCGCAAACATCTGCGAGTGCGCCACGGCGAGCGCGCGATCGGTGATCATGTCCAGGCCCTCGCAATAGACGAGGCCAACGGGCATGTTCAGCAGCGCGTTCTGACGCGAGGTGATCCGGTACTTCGCTTCCTTGCTGAAGAACTCGGGCCAGCGCTCCACGTCGTTGGCGTCGAGGACGGCGCAGTACTCGACATGGAAGGAGTCGATCTCCGAGCGCAGTTCGGCGGCGCGACGGGGCAACACCACAGAGCGGGTGTAGGCGAGTTGCTCCTTCATGCTGCCATCTCCGCGACACGGATGCCCATGACGCCTCGGTAGTACTCGTAGAGCGAGCGGATGCACGACTCCGAGATCAGGTTGCGTGCCGTGCCCAGATGGCCAGCATCGAGCTTGACCACGTTGTTATCCGTGGACGAATTGCGGATGCCCTCCTGCACGAACTTCAGCGCCTCGTTGTCCTCAAGGCCGAGGAAACCCGACGGACCCATCAAGTTGCCCTGGCGGAGGCGGTGCCGGGTCATCTCCGGCGTGTCGTCTTCGTAGCCGAACATCGTCCACTGCATCACCATGCTGTTGGGACCGTTCGGGATGATCTGACGCACGCCCATCGTGTTCATCTGGCGCTGCACGATCAGATTCGGCCACATGGTCATCATGTTGGCGGACCAGGGCGAGTCGAACTCGCGCACATAGTCCAAGAACCGCTCGTCGCGCAGCCGAAGGTTGTCGGTAAACGAACGCATCTCCGCCTTGTCGTCGGCGGCGACGGTGGCATAGACTTGGTCGGGCTTGGACGATGCCATGTAGCCGTGGCGTCCATGTTCCTTGTCTGCGAACACGATCGACTTGATACCCGGCACGAGAAGGCCGAACACCACGAGGAACGAGTGCAGCAACGTCGCGTGATAGGGATCCTTGAGGTTCTCGTGGTACATCTTCCAGTTGCACGGAAGCTCGTTGCGGCAGTAACCCAGGATCCGGAGCTTCTTGCCCGAGAAGGGAACGTCGAACTCCTCGACAATCTCCTTGGTCATGTACTCCTCCAGCGGCGGGGTCTTGTCGGAGTAGGTGGCGAACACCACGCCGTTGCGCGTCGCCACGCGCAACTGGCGAGTCCCGTGCTCCGCGTTCTTGAAGTCCGGTGGCATGCCGCCGATCTTGTTGATTCCGCGCTTGAACGGAACGCCCTGCAGATTGCCCTTGAGGTCGTAGGACCACTGGTGGTAGGGGCAGACGAACTCCTTGGCGTTCCCGTGGCTGGAGCGGCAGAATTCGGCGCCGCGGTGGGCGCAGCGGTTCTCGAAGACGGAGATCGTGTTGTCTTCCGCGCGAACGATCACCACGGCCGTGGCGCCTACATAGCCGCGCTTGTAGTCGCCAGGGTTTGGAATTTCGGCTTCCAGGGCCACGAAGTTCCAAGTGTCCCCACGGAAGATGCGCTCGATCTCCTGGTCATAGATGGCCTGGCTGGTGTACACCCAGTCGGGGATGTTGTTGAGCGCGTCGGCGGGCCAGACGCACTGCTCCAGGGGCGGGTTCTTTCTGGCATTGGTGATGCCGATGACCGCCTGCGATTGATACATGGAAAGCTCCTTGGCTCTGAGAGGTGGTTAAACGATGGCCGCGGCCCCGGCCTGGATCTGCCTGGCCCAGGCGCGCAGGTTGGTGGCGTCCAGCAAGAAGTCGTCAAGCTGCACGGGCAGCCCTTTTTCGAAGAGGGGGCGAATGGCGCGCAGATCAGTGCCCGCATTCAGGGCGACGCCATGGAGCGGAACGCCGCCCCGATGGCCGATCCATAGCGCCTTGCCTGAGGCCGGATCGCCTCGGCGCAGGTAGTCGAGACCCAGTGCCGGCAATCCGAGCATCTGGATGTTGTGTTTCCCCTGGTCGGTCCAGAACCAGGGCACTGCCGGCACGGGAATGGGCACGCCGAGCATGGCGGCTGCGGCAGTACGTGCCTGATCGTTGGCGTTCTGCCAAGATTCCAGTCGCATGGGCGCCGCCTGTCCGGGTCGTTGCTGGCTGGTGCAATCGCCGCATGCGAAGACTCGCTCGTCGCTGGTGCGGCACAGCGCGTCGACCAAGACGCCACCTCCCGCTGCAATCGCCAGCCCTGCATCGCGAGCCAGTGAGTCGTTGGGCGAGAGACCGATGGCGACGACGACCTCGTCGACTTCCAGATCGCCCGTATCCGTGGCAAGGCGGATTCGACCGCCGGGCAGTGAGTGGATGCCGCCAAGGGAGGCTCCGAGCAGCAGCCGTGCGCCGGCCTCGCGCAGCCCGGATTCGAGCCACATCGACGCCTCGGGGGGCAGGAAGCGATCGAGCAAAGACGTCGCTCGTTCGAACACGGTCACTGATGCGCCAATGGACATCGCGGCGTGAGCGATTTCGAGGCCGAGGAAACCACCTCCCAGAATAGCAACCTGCGGTTTGCCATGAAGGGCAACGCGCAGCCTGCGCGCATCCTCTAGGGTGCGCATGTAGTGCACATGCGGATGACCAGCCGGAGCCGATGCCAGTGCATTCGGCTCCCCGCCCGTAGCAAGAAGGCACATGTCGTATGCGAGCACCTGGCCCGAAGCGAGGCGGATCTGCCGCTTCGAGACATCCAGGTCAACTGCATCGCTGCCGTTCAGCAAGTCGATGTCGCCGAGTGCCCAGACCTCCTGCGGTAGAACGTCGAGACGTGGCTCTTCCGCCGCCACCAGGACAGCCTTTGACAACGGCGGACGCTCATACGGCTTGTGGCGTTCCCGTCCCACCATCGTGATGCCGCCGCGAAAGCCCCCCTCGCGCAGCGCACGGGCCGCGACTGCCGCTGCCTGGCCCGCGCCGACGATGAGAACACCTGGCGACGTCATTGGGCCTGGGGCGACAACACATAGATGTCGTCACCTTCCCGCTTGACGGGATGGGTGCGCAGATCCACGGTGACCGGCGCACACATCGCCTTGCCCGTGCGAATGTCGAAGCGGCCCTGGTGCAACGGGCATTCGACGCAACCATCCTCCACGTAGCCTTCTGAGAGCAGCGCCGTGGCATGCGTGCACATGCCGTCGGTGGCAAAAAACTCGTCCTCGATACGAAAAAGCGCGACGCCCTGGCCCGCGACGTTGACGGTCTTCGCTTCGTCGTTACTCAGCTCCTGCGCTGAAGCAACCTTGATCCATTCCATCGTTCGATCCTGTCGATCTTGAGCATCAAAAGTAGTCAGTGTACTGACATAAATGGAGATTTGTCCCAAGTTTTTTGTTCGGGTTTCTACGGAACTCCGACGCCCCAAGATGGACTCTCAGAAGCTTCTTTTTCGCATCGATATGGCGCATTCTCATAGGTAAAACGCACAATTTATGGAACATCGCCTCACTAGCTACCGCGCTTCATAGAAACATCTTTCCACGCGAACCAATGCCGCATACACTTATGACAGTTAACTGACTTAATCGGAACCACAGTGGGCTGACCAGCACTTTGGATCGAGGTGCTACGCGTGCGAGCCGGCCTCTCGATCCAAGCGCTGAACGGCGTGCGAGGTAGCTTTGATGCCGTCTCTTTGTGGGGAACGTGGCTGGGATGCTTGGGCGCGGTCGATTTGGCTGGTTCGTATCTCGCGTGTCAGACGCTGCACATCCGGTGCAGCTCGGCACATGGAAATCGGAAGGAGAAGAAAACTGATGGATCACGCAGACATCCCCGCGCGTCTGTTAAAGCGCGAAGGCATCGGTGCCAGAGTGCCGCGCAAGGAAGACGCGCGTCATCTGGTGGGCAAGGGCAACTTCGTCGGCGACTTCGTGCTGCCGGGCCTCCAGGAGGTTGCCTTCCTGCGGAGTTCACTGGCCCATGCCGTCGTCACCGGCGTCGAGATTCCCGAGGCGCTGGCCGGGAAGGTGTTCCTGCGGGAAATGATGTCCGACGCGGCAGACATCGGCTCGCCGTCTTCGCTGCCCACCTACCAGTACTCGGCATTGCCGCCACTGGCCTCCGGCAAGGTTCGCCATGTCGGCGAGGCCATCGCGATGGCGGTTGCCCCGACGCGCGCCATGGCGGAAGACCTGCTGGAGGAAGTGGAGGTCTCGTATGACGAACTGCCCGTCTACCACAGCGCTGAGTCCGCCCTCGCCGCCACGAAAGAGTTCATGCATCCCGAATGGAAGGACAACGTGTTTCTCACGCTGCGGGCCAATCGCGACTTCGAGGAGCTTGCCGCGAAGGCCGAGGTGAAGGTCAGCCGCACGGTCGAGCTGTCGCGTCAGTGCATCGTGCCGCTGGAGGGCAAGTCGGTGCTCGCTTACTGGGACTTCCAGACCGATCAACTCGTGGTCGTCAGTGCGACCCAGGTTCCGCATCTGCTGCGTGTGGGGATCGCCCAGCACCTCTCGATGAACGAAGAGGCCGTACGCGTCGTGTCACCGGACGTCGGGGGCGCCTTCGGCTACAAGGGTCAGCTCTACCCTGAAGACCTGTGCGTTGCCTGGCTCGCCAAGACGTACCGGACACCGTTTCGCTACCTCGAAGATCGACGCGAGCACCTGATCGTCGGCGCCAACACGCGGCAGCATCACTATCAGCTCACCGCCTATGCGGACCGCACCGGCAAGCTCCTGGCGCTGGACGCAGTCATCACCATCGACGGCGGCGCATATTCCTACTATCCCTTCTTCGTCGGCCTGGAGCCAGGACAGGCGATCGGCAATCTACCCGGCCCCTACACCTTTCGAGGCTATCGATGCGAGACCCTCTGCGTCGCGACCAACAAGCCTGGGTTCATGGCCTATCGCGGGGTCGCGCGCACGGGTGTCTGCTTTGCCATCGAACTCCTCATGGATGCGGTGGCGCGTGAAGTGGGGCGCGAGCCATGGGAAGTACGGATGGAGAATCTCGTACCGGCGGCTGCCATGCCCTATGTCAACGTCGCCAACAAGCACTTCGACAGCGGTGACTTCCCTGCAAGCCTGCGCCGCGCCGTGGAGATGATCGGACTGGACGCGGTACGCGAGCGCCAAGCGCGCGGTGAGCCGGACGGCCGTCTCATCGGCTTCGGCACGGCCACCTATACCGAGCAGTCTGCCCACGGCACGACGGTGTTCGCCAACTGGGGGCTGCCAGTGGTACCCGGCTTCGACCAGGCGGTCGTCAGAATGACCGCTGACGGCGGACTCGAAGTGCGTGTCGGCGTGCACTCGCATGGCCAGGGCATGGAGACCAGCTTCGCGCAGATCGCCAACGACGTGCTCGGCATCCCGGTGGCCAGAATCCGGGTGGTGCATGGAGACACCGCGCTGACCCCGTTCTCCTCGGGCACCTACGCCTCGCGCGCCACGGTCATGTCAGGAGGAGCCATCTCGGTCGCGTGCAAGGAGCTCCTGCCCCGCATCCAGTCGATCGCGGGCTACCTCATGGGCGTGGATGCACCGACCGTCGCATTGGTCGAGGGTCGCGCCGTGGCCGGCGACAAGTCAATCCCGCTGTCGGACGTCGGTGGCGCGTGGTACCTCACGCCGCAAGATCTGCCCGCCAACGTTCATCTCGGTGGTCTGGAGGTGTCGCGGGCGTACAAACCCAACGTTGATACCGGCACCTTCACCTATGCGACGCACGCAGTGGTGGTGGCCGTTGACACCGAAACCGGCGAAGTCGAGATCCTCGACTACGTCGTCGTCGAGGACTGCGGAACCATGGTCAATCCGATGATCGTGGAAGGGCAGACCATCGGCGGCATCGCGCAGGGCATCGGCACCGCCATGTACGAGGAGAGCCCCTACGACGACCAGGGCCAGCCGCTTGCTTCCACCTTGGCTGACTACATCCTGCCGGGCGCCACGGAAGTGCCGCGTATCCGGATAGAGCACTTCGAGACACCTTCACCGCACACCGAATTCGGTGCCAAGGGCGTGGGCGAAGGCGGCGCGATCGCACCGCCGGCCGTGATCTTCAATGCCGTGAACGATGCCCTGCGGGGCACAGGTGCCGCCGAAGTGCTGATGACGCCATTGACACCACGCCGCCTGCTCACGGCACTCGAAGGTGCGAAGCGCGAGCAGGAGCACGCACGATGAAGGCGCCGAAATTCGCGTACGCGCGCGTCCTCGAGGTGGATGAGGCAATCGCAACGCTGGCCGCCGGCGCCGGCGCCGCAAAGGCAATGAGCGGAAGCCAGTCGCTCGGACCGATGCTCAACCTGAGGCTGGCGCGGCCCGCCCAGGTGGTCGACGTCGCACACATTCCCGGCTTGCGCGCGGTAAGCCGCAAAGCCGACTGGGTCGAGATCGGTGCTGCCGTCACCCATGCCGAGATCGAGGACGGCGTCCACGCGCCGCTGGCTGATCATCCCATGCGCCAAGTCGCGCGCGGAATCGCCTATCGCGCGATTCGCACTCGAGGTACCGTCGGCGGCAGTCTGGCGCATGCCGATCCCGCGGCCGACTGGGTCGTGACCCTCGCGGCACTCGGCGCTCGCGTAGCAATCAGATCGCCGAGAGGCGAGCGCACGGCGGAGGCCGACGCGTTCATGCTCGGCGCCTACACGACCGTGCTCGAGCCCGATGAACTCATCGTCGCCATCTCGGTGCCTTCGCAAACCCCCACCATGCATTGGGGATACCACAAGGTCTGCCGCAAGCCGGGCGAGTTTGCAGAGGCCAGTGCGGCCGTCTATTTCGATGTCTCGCGAAAGCGTGCCCGGATCGTGCTGGGAGCCGTCGATGGCCCTCCCCTGCTGCTGCACGCGTTGGCCGCGGAGATCGCGCTCAAGGGCGCAGTCGTGGCGGGACGCGAGGCATTGCGCGCGGCCGTGCATGCGGCACTCCCCGAACGCGACGCCATCGACCGGAAGCTCTTCACGGCCTGCCTGGAGCGCGCACTCGATCAGTCCGGCATCTTTGCCGGCCCCAAACAAGCGGAGTAAGAGACTTGGACCCCATTTCCATTCAAGTGAACGGCCGCAGCTTCAGCCGGCAGGCCGAGCCGAGAATGCACCTTGGCGACTTCCTGCGTGACGAACTACACCTGACGGGAACGCACCTCGGCTGCGAACACGGCGTCTGCGGCGCCTGCACGGTGCTCGTTGACGGCCAGCCCACGCGCTCGTGCATCACCTTCGCCGTGGCCTGCGAAGGCCGTGAAGTCACCACCATCGAAGGCTATGAAGATGACGCGGTCATGCGACGGCTGCGGCAGGCGTTCACGCGCCACCACGCACTGCAGTGCGGCTTCTGCACGCCGGGAATGCTCACCACGGCGCGCGACATCGTGCTTCGCCTGCCCGAGGCCGATGAGGCGTGCGTGCGTCTTGAGCTCTCCGGGAACCTGTGCCGTTGCACGGGCTACCAAGGCATTGTGGACGCCATTCTGGACGTCCTGCAGCAGCAGCGGGTCAACCCCGACGCACAGTTCGAGCAACTGCGGCAACGATTGACCGCCCCGCGATCGGTCGCGATGAAGCGTGTCGCCGCGGTGGCGCCAGTCGGATCGGCCTCCCCGTCCACTTCGAACTCCGCTCCATCGAGCAGCAAGTCGGCCGCGTCCGCATCGAGCACTGCTGCGGATATGGCGGAAGTCGATCCGGTGGCGATGGCCAAGGCCAAGGCGAAGGGCAACGCGATCGACGTCCATTTCGACGTGCCGTATCCGGTCGATCGGGTGTGGGAATTCATGGGCGATTTGCCCGCCGTGGCTTCATGCCTGCCGGGCGCAACCATCGACTCGCACGAGGGCGAAAGAGTCAAGGGCACCATCGCCATCAAGTTCGGCCCGATGTCGGCGGCTTTCGCGGGTGCTGCTCGGCTGGAGCGTGACGACGCAGCCAAGCGTGCCGTCCTCCGGGGCGCGGGCCAGGACAGCTTGAGCAAATCGCGTACCCAGGGCGACATCAGCTATCGGCTCGAGGCGCTGTCGGCCGACAACACCCGGGTGCACGTGGACATGATCTACGCGCTGCAGGGACCGCTCGCGCAATTTTCCCGCTCTGGCCTCGTGAAGGATTTCGTGCGCCGCATGGTGGCGGACTTCGGAAAGCAGATCACCCGCAGACTGGGCGGGCAGGCGGTGTCGACCAACGAGCCGCAGCCCACCGTGTCCATGGCGGCAATGATGTGGAGCGTGCTCTGGAACCGCATCCGCGGCTGGTTGGGAAAACCGCCGCGGCCTTGATACGCGCCACGCCAGGCGTCACCAGCCCGGCGCAATGGTCAGGCTTTTTTCATCGATGCAATCTACAACACCAGCCGGGAGCGAGAGCGACTGTGTATGGAACAGCTCGGAGTCGCAATGAGTTCCCTTCTTCATGGCTATCACGTACGTGCGAACGGGGTGCGGCTGCACCTGCTGCGCTATGGTGGGCAGGGCCCGCGCATGCTCCTGCTGCCGGGCATCACGAGCCCCGCGATCACCTGGGGCTTCGTCGCCGAGCGACTGGCTCGCCACTTCGACGTCCATGTCCTGGACTTTCGGGGACGCGGCTTGTCCTCGAGCGCGCCCGGCATGGACGCGAGTCTCGATGCCATGGCGACCGACGTGCTCGAGTTGCTGGGGGTTCAAGCATGGTCTTCCGTGACGCTGCTGGGCCATTCGATGGGCGCGCGCGTGGCGATTCGCGCGGCTGCGCGCGACGCCCGGCGTATCGACAGGCTGCTGCTGGTGGACCCCCCAGTCTCCGGTCCCGGCCGCCGCCCGTATCCCGTGCCACTGCCTTGGTATGTGGAATCGATTCGGATGGCCATCAAGGGCGTCACGGCCGAAGAACTTCGGCCCTATGCGCCGACCTGGACGGACGAACAGCTGCAACTGCGAGCCGAGTGGCTGCACACCTGCAGCGAGGAAGCCATCGTGCAGGCGCATGCCGGTTTTCATAGCGACGACATCCACAGCGACCTTGTCAAGTTGCGGACGCCCGGACTTCTCATGACGGCAGGTCGAGGTGGTGTGGTACTTGCGGAAGACTTGGCAGAGCTTGAAGCACTCGCGCCTGGCTTGTCCCATTGCACGGTGCCTGGCGCCGGCCACATGATCCCCTGGGACGACGAGGCAGACTTTCATCGCCAGCTGGGCGAGTTTCTGAAGGTCGACCTGCTGTAGCGGGCCCGGAGGCAGATTGGCGTTCTATTCGCACAGGGAGGAGCCGATACACTCGTCGGCTGACACTATTGGCGATCTCGAGATGATGACGAAGCGTTCTCCGGCCCGAAAGAAGAACACAGGCAGCGTGACGGACGTGCAAGCGGCCAAGCCCCCCGGCCCCGAGCCTTTCAATCCGCTGCGCGAAGTGATGTGGCGGCGTCCGGGCTTCCTGATTCGTCGCTTGACCCAGATCGGCCAGGCACTCTTCTTCGACCTGTGCAAGTCAGAGAGCATCACGCCGCTGCAGGTCGGCATGTTGACGGCGCTGTCGATGAATCCCTGGCTTGATCAGAAGGCCATCGGCAGGGAGCTTTCCCTGGACCGGACGACGACGGCGGAAGTGCTCAAACGCCTGGGCGACAAGGGACTCGTCGAAACGCGCGTCAACCCCGACGACCGGCGTTCCAGGCTTTCAGTGATCACCAAGGACGGCCTGAAACTGATCAACGACCTACAGGAAAGTATCCACCGATCCCAGGAGCTGTTGATCCAGCCGCTGTCCCCAGAAGATCGCGCTGTCTTCATGAAACTGCTGGTCCAACTCGTGGATGCACACGAAAAGATGGACAAGCAAGGCTAGTCCTTCAGGTTCATACCGAGAGCGGCCCCCTGCCGCCTAGCCGGTGCCTTCCGTTGGGTCCAGCCGTATTTCCCGACTACTTTGGAATTGCTGCAAAAGCAAGATCGAGATGAGCTACACCGCCCCCCTCAAGGACATGCTGTTCGACATCGAGCACCTGGCCAACATCCGCGAGATCGCCAGGCTGCCCGGCTTCGAGGACGCCGGCCTCGAGACCGCGCAGGCCGTGCTCGAGGAATGCGCGCGCTTCAACCAGGACGTGATCGCGCCGCTCAACGTCGCGGGCGACCGCAATCCCTCGTCGTTCAAGGACGGCGAGGTCACGACCACGGCCGGCTTCAAGGAAGCCTTCGCGCAGTACGTGTCGGGCGGCTGGCAGGGCCTGCAGCATCCGGCCGACTTCGGCGGCCAGGGCCTGCCCAAGACCATCGGTGCGGCCTGCGGCGAGATGCTGAACTCGGCCAACATGAGCTTCGCGCTGTGCCCGCTGCTGAGCGACGGCGCCATCGAGGCGCTGCTGACCGCGGGCTCCGACGAGCTCAAGGCCACCTACCTCGAGAAGCTCGTGAGCGGCCAGTGGACCGGCACGATGAACCTCACCGAGCCGCAGGCCGGCAGCGACCTCGCGCTGGTGCGCAGCCGCGCCGAGCCGCAGCCCGACGGCAGCTACAAGGTCTTCGGCACCAAGATCTTCATCACCTACGGCGAGCACGACATGGCCGAGAACATCGTGCACCTCGTGCTGGCGCGCGTGAGCGGCGCGCCCGAGGGCGTGAAGGGCATCAGCCTGTTTGTGGTGCCGAAGTTCCTGCTGAACGCCGACGGTTCGCCGGGCGCGCGCAACGACGTGCACTGCGTGAGCATCGAGCACAAGATGGGCATCAAGGCCTCGCCGACCGCGGTGCTGCAGTACGGCGACCATGGCGGTGCCGTCGGCTATCTGGTGGGCCAGGAAAACCGCGGCCTCGAGTACATGTTCATCATGATGAACTCGGCCCGCTACGCGGTGGGCATGCAGGGCATCGCGATCGCCGAGCGCGCCTACCAGCATGCCGTGGCCTACGCC
>NZ_JBMDKG010000070.1:0-36314 GCF_057809595.1 Variovorax sp. FG153 | reverse complement strand
GGGCCGGCGGAACTGGCGCCGCGGCCGCCGGGCTTGCGATCGCCATCGCGGGCATCGCGCGGTGCCTGGCGACGGCCCTCGCCGCCCCCCGCGGGCTTGCGGCCGCCCGCGCCCTTGCCGCCCGGCGGGCGCCCTGCGGTACTCATTCGGACGCGGCTGGCGCGCCGCCCTCACCACCGGTACGCGGCTTGCGGCGGCGCCGGCGCTTGCGCGGCGCGGCCGCCTCGCCATCGGGCGGCACGGCAGCACCGGCTTCGCCGTCGGCCGCCTCGTCGTCCGCGCGCTCGTCGCCGCGCGCGGCGCTCTTGACCACCACGGGACCGGTCGCGGGCGCGGTGTTGCGCACCCGCACGCGCTGGCGTGTCTTCTGTTCGTCGCGCACCTGGTCCAGCAGGTCCTGGCGCCGCGTGTCGTCCGAGGTGCTGAACTCCTGCCACCACTCGGCGATGGCCTCGCTGACCTCACCCACGTCGGCGCGCAGGCGCATGAAGTCGAAAGCGGCACGGAAGCGCGCCTGCTCGACCAGGCTGTAGGGCGTGGAGCCGGTGCGCTTGTCGAAGCGCGGCTGCATCATCCAGATCTCGCGCATGTCGGCGGCCAGCTTGCCGCGGCCCGAGACGTCGCCGATGCGCGCGTTGAACACGTCGTCGATCGCGTCCTGCAGCGCCGGGAACGGCGGCTGCGCGCGCTGGCCATTGCGGCCTTCCTGGCGCTGGGCCCAGCCGTCTCGCACGTCGGCCCACAGCACGCAGGCCAGCAGGAAGCTAGGCGCCACCGGCTTGCCCTCGCCGACACGGCGGTCGGTGTCCTGCAGCGCGGCCTTCACGAACGGCAGGTCGGCGCGCTCCACCACCACGTCGAGCAGCGGATAGATGCCCCTGGCCAGCCCCAGCTTGCGCAGCTGCTCGACGGTGGCGATCGCATGGCCGGTCTGCAGCAGCTTGAGCATCTCGTCGAACAGGCGGCTCTGCGGCACGTCGGCCAGCAGCTTGCTCGACTCGACCAGCGGCGCGCCGGTCTTGGGCTCGAGCTTGAAGCCCAGGGCCGCGAGCTTGGCCGAGAAGCGGATGGCGCGGATGATGCGCACCGGGTCCTCGCGGTAGCGCACGGCCGGGTCGCCGATCATGCGCAGCACCAGCTTCTGGGCATCGCGGATGCCGTGGTGGTAGTCGATCACCACCTGCCGCGCCGGGTCGTAGTACATCGCGTTGACGGTGAAGTCGCGGCGCGCGGCGTCTTCCTCCTGCGGGCCCCAGACGTTGTCGCGCAGCACGCGGCCGCTGGCGTCCACGGCATGGGTCATGCCCGCGAGCTCGCCCTTGCTGGTGCGCTCGTTGCCGCTGACCTGGCCGGCCGCGGCCGCGTCCATGTAGGCGCGGAAGGTCGAGACCTCGATCACCTCGTGCTCGCGGCCGCGCCCGTACACCACGTGCACGATGCGGAAGCGCCGCCCGATGATGAAGGCGCGGCGGAACAGCCCCTTGACCTGCTCGGGCGTGGCATTGGTCGCCACGTCGAAGTCCTTGGGCCGCAGGCCGAGCAGCAGATCGCGCACCGCGCCGCCCACCACGTAGGCCTCGAAACCGGCCTGCTGCAGGGTGGTGACCACGTTCTTCGCGCGTTCGTCGACCAGGGCCGGATCGATCCGGTGAACCTCCGCCGGCACTTCCTCGCGCTTGCCGAAGCGGCTCTTTCCCTGTGCGCCGCCGGCGGATTTGCCGAGCAGCTTGTCGATGAATTTCTTGATCATTGGTTGAGAAGGGTTCTTCTTATTCGTTTTCGAGCATGGAGCGGATCAACGGAATGGTGATCGCGCGTTGCGTCTGCAGCGCATAGCCGTCGAGCTGCGTGAGCAGCTCCATCAGGCTGCCGAGGTCGCGGCTGAAGCGGTGCAGCATGTAGTCGAGGACATCGTCGGACAGCATCACGCCGCGCGCATCGGCGGCCTGGCGCAGCACGGCGCGCCGCTCGCTCTCGCCGAGCACCTGCAGATGGAACACGTGGCCCCAGCCGAGGCGGGTGCGCAGGTCCTCGCGCAGCGGCAGATCGGCCGGCGGCAGCGCGCCCGCGGCCACCACGCCGCGCTGCAGGCTCTGCGCATTGACGAACCAGTTGAAGGCCGCGTGCTGCTGCACGGCAGTGTAGAGGTGCACCTCGTCGAGCAGCACGGCGACCCAGCGCTCGTCGAACTCGGGCGGCTCCAGCAGGCCGGCGTGCAGCCAGCCCACGCTGGCGCCCTGCTCGCGCAGCGCCACGCGCACCGATTCGAGCAGGTGGGTCTTGCCGCTGCCGCTTTCGCCCCACAGGTAGGTGGGCACGGGCGAGTGGAGCGCCGGACTGCCGGCGCCGCCCACCCACAGTTGCAGGTGCCGCAGCGCCGCCTCGTTCGGGCCGGCAAAGAAGGCGTCGAAGCTGGGGCCCGTCGCGATGCCGATATCGAGCGCGAGCTGTTTCATCCCGGGAAGGTTCATGGAGGGGGCGGTCAACGCCCGTAAAATCGTCCGGAATTCTATCGGCCCGGCCGTTTCGCCCTTTGACCCTCCCCCCGGGGTGCCATCGCGGCCGGCGCGCTTTCCATTCCTCTCGCTTCCAACCAGCCATGACCTCCCCTCTGCCCACTCCGCTCAGCTACAAGGACGCCGGCGTCGACATCGATGCCGGCGACGCGCTGGTCGACCGCATCAAGCCGCTCGCGAAGAAGACCCTGCGCGAAGGCGTGCTGGCCGGCATCGGCGGTTTTGGCGCCCTGTTCGAGGTGCCCAAGCGCTACAAGGAGCCGGTGCTGGTGAGCGGCACCGACGGCGTGGGCACCAAGCTCAAGCTGGCCTTCGAATGGAACATGCACGACACGGTCGGCATCGACCTCGTGGCCATGAGCGTCAACGACGTGCTGGTGCAGGGCGCCGAGCCGCTGTTCTTCCTCGACTACTTCGCCTGCGGCAAGCTCGACGTCGACACCGCCGCGGCGGTGGTCGGCGGCATCGCGCGCGGCTGCGAGCTCTCGGGCTGCGCGCTGATCGGCGGCGAAACCGCCGAGATGCCCGGCATGTACCCGGCCGGCGAGTACGACCTGGCGGGCTTCGCGGTCGGCGCGGTCGAAAAGTCGAAGATCCTCACGGGCCAGAACGTCAAGCCCGGCGACGTGGTGCTGGGCCTGGCCTCGGCCGGCGTGCATTCCAACGGCTTCAGCCTGGTACGCAAGGTGATCGAACGTGCCGGCGCCGAGCTGCCCGCCACGCTCGACGGCAAGCCCTTCCGCGAGGCCGTGATGGAGCCCACCCACCTCTACGTGAAGCCGGTGCTCGAGGCGCTCGGCAAGCACCCGATCAAGGCGCTGGCCCACATCACCGGCGGCGGCCTGCTCGAAAACATTCCGCGCGTGCTGCCCGAGGGCACCGCCGCCCACCTGAAGAAGGGCAGCTGGCCGCAGACCGAGCTGTTCGCCTGGCTGCAGAAGGTGGCCGGCATCGACGACATCGAGATGAACCGCACCTTCAACAACGGCATCGGCATGGTGGTGGTGATCGACGCGGCCGAGGCCGCCGCCTGCGCCGCCACGCTGCGCGCGGCCGGCGAGACGGTGCACGAGATCGGCGCGATCGCCGAGCGCGGCGAAGGCGCCGCCGTGGTCGTCGCCTGAACCCACCGGGTTTCGACGCGCAAGCGCCCTCCCGGATGACCAAGCCCCCGCCCACCGCTCCCATCGCCCCCGTGCCGCCACGCAGCGCCCCGCGCAACGTGGTGATCGCCAGCTACCTGCTGATGCTCGCGGGCCTGATGCTCGTGATGTGGCAGCACCTGCTGCCGGGGCTGCTGTGCGCCTGCATCGGCTTCCTGGCCACGCGCTTCTTCGCGCGGCTGATCGGCCGCGGCCTGGCGCGCTTCGCGCCACTGCGCGCGCGCGGCGACGGCATCGCGCGCGTGCTGGCGGTCACGCTGGTGCTGCTGGCGCCGATCGCGCTGGTCACCGTGGGGCTGTCGCAGGCGCGGGAATACGTCATCGACGCACCCGACCAGTACCGCGAGCTGCTCGACTACACGGCGCGCACCGTGCTCGAGCTGCGGCTGAAGCTGCCGCCCGAGATCGCGGTCTACCTGCCCGAGGGCGCGGCCGAGATCCAGCGCATGGTGGCGAACTACATGCGCGCCCAGGCCGGCATGCTGGCACTCACCGGCCGCGCCTGGCTCGGGGCGCTGCTGTTCGCCTACGTGGGGCTGATCATCGGCGGGCTGGCCGCGGTGGCGCATGCGCGCGGACCGCGCCGGCCGCTGGCGGAGGAGCTGCACCAGCGCATCACGATGTTCGGCCAGGCTTTCGGCCAGATCGTCGCGGCGCAGTTCTGGATCGCGGCCTTCAACACGCTGCTGACCGCCATCTTCCTGCTGGTGCTGATGCCGCTGTGGGGCCCGCACCTGCCCTACACGCCCGCGCTGATCACGCTGACCTTCGTCGCCGGGCTGGTGCCGATCGTGGGCAACCTGGTGTGCAACGCGGTGATCACGCTGGTGGCGTTGTCGGTGTCGCCGGTCACGGCCGCGGCCTGCCTGGCCTTCCTGATCCTGATCCACAAGGCCGAGTACGTGATCAACGCCAAGGTGGTGGGCAGCCGCACGCAGATGAGCGTGTGGGAGCTGCTGGCCGTGATGTTCGTGGCCGAGGCGGTGTTCGGCCCGGCCGGGCTGGTGGCGGCGCCGCTGTTCTACGCCTACCTCAAGAAAGAGCTGCAGGCCGGCGGCCTGGTCTGAGGCGGCGGGCGCCCCGCGCGCCTGGCGATGTCCTGATCTGATCGATTCTGGTCCGCTCCGGAGCGGCCCTCAGGCGTGAAACCGCCAAGAATCGGGCGCATCATCCACTTCGCCTTCGGAAAATCCGCCATGAAGACCTGTCTGATTGTGATCGACGCCCAGGAATCGTTCCGCCAGCGCCCGTACTGGGACGAAAGCCTCGCGGCGCCCTATCTCGCGGCCCAGAACGCGCTGATCGCGGGCGCGGCCGAGGCCGGCCTGCCGATCGTGCGCGTCTACCACGTCGACGGCCCGACCACCGCCGCCAACCCCTTCGCGGTCGAATCGGGCTTCGTGCGCCCGATCGAGGGCCTGGCCGGCTTCGACGCCGCCGCCACCTTCACCAAGCACCGCCACAGCGCGCTGGTCAACAGCGGGCTCGACATCTGGCTCACCCAGCAGGGCATCGGCCGGCTGATCGTGAGCGGCATCCGCACCGAGCAGTGCTGCGAGACCACCACCCGCCATGCCTCCGACCTGGGCTGGGAGGTCGACTACGTGACCGACGCCACGCTGACCTTCGACATGGTGCAGCCCGACGGCAAGCCGCTTTCGGCCGCCGACATCAAGGCCCGCACGGCGACCGTGCTGGCGGGGCGCTTCGCGACCCTCTGCGGCGTGGCGCAGGCGCTGGAACGCGCGGCATGAGTCCGTCGCCGGCCGCCGCGCTGCGCGTGCTGATCCTGGCCTTCGACGGCATCGAGGCCCTGGACTTCGCGGGCCCGTTCGAGGTGTTCACCACCGCGACCCGCGTGCACCGGCGACTGCGGCCGGACGAACCGGCGCTCTTCGAGGTCGCGGCCGTGGCCGAGGGCGCGCCCGCGCGGCCGGTGCAGGCGCGCGCCGGGCTGCGGCTGCTGGCCGCGCACGACCTGGCCGACGCGCCGCAGGCCGACCTGCTGCTCGTGCCCGGCGGCGTGGTCGACGCGCCGCTCGCGAGCGCCGCCACGCTGCAGTGGATCGCGCGGCAGGCCGCGGGCGCGCGGCTGGTGGCTTCGGTCTGCACCGGCGTCTTCCTGCTCGCGGCCAGCGGCGTGGTCACCGACCAGGCCGTCACCACGCACTGGGAGGACCTGGCCGATCTGCGCGAGCGCTTCCCGGCGCTCGAGGTGCGCGAAGGCGTGCGCTGGGTCGACGGAGGCCGGATCCTGAGCTCGGCCGGCATCAGCGCCGGCATCGACATGAGCCTGCACCTGGTCGAGCGCCTGGCCGGCCGCGAACTGGTCGAGCGCACCGCGCGCCAGATGGATTACGCATGGACGCACAACCCACCCTGATCCGCGTCGTCTTCGTGCTGCTGCCCGGCAGCCTGGTGCTCGACTGGGCCGGGCCGGCCGAAGCGCTGCGCATCGCCAACCAGCGGCTGCGCGCCAGCGGGGCGCCGCCGCGCTTCGCGATCGAGTTCGCGAGCCCGCGGCCCGATACGGTCGGCTCGGTCGGCATCGCGCTGACCGGGCTGGCGCCGCTGCCGGACCTGCTCACCGCCGATGGTGCCGACGGCGCCGCCTGGGTGGTGCTGGTCGGCATGCCGGGCGACACGATCCCGATCGACACGCCCGAGACCCAGGACCTGCTGCACTGGCTGCGCGGCCTGCGGCTCGAGGCGGGGCGGCTCGAGCTGCTGACCATCTGCGCCGGCAGCCTGCTGGCCGCGCATGCCGGCGCGCTGGCCGGGCGGCGCGCCACCACGCACCACCATCACCTCGGCGAGCTGCGCGCCGTGGAACCGCGCTGCGAGGTGGTGGGCAACCGGGTGTTCGTGCTCGACCCGCCGGTCTACAGCAGCGCCGGCGTCACCACCGGCATCGACCTGCTGCTGCACCGCATCGCCGACACCTGCGGCGAGGCGCTGGCGGCGCAGGTCGCGCAGACCATGGTGGTGGCGCTGCGGCGCGGCCCCCACGACCCGGAGCTGTCGCCCTTCCTGGCCTACCGCAACCACCTGCACGCCGCCCTGCACCGGGTGCAGGACGCGGTCAGCGAACGGCCGCAGGCCGACTGGAACGTGCCGCGCATGGCCGAGGTGGCCCACACCTCGGCGCGCCACCTCACGCGGCTGTTCGTCGAGCATGCGGGCGTGGCGCCGCTGGCCTACCTGCGCCGGCTGCGGCTGGCGGCCGCGCAACTGGCGCTGGCCTCGGGCGCCAGCGTCACGCGGGCGGCCGAGCTGTCGGGCTTCGGTTCCGACACGCAGTTGCGCCGCGCTTGGCACCAGTTCGGGCTGCCGGGTTCGCCGTCGGACGCGGCCGGGCTGGCGCGCGGCTGAGTCAGCCCAGGCAGGCGCGTGCGCGCGCCGCCAGCAGCGCCTTCTCGCGGCCGTTGCGCGTCAGGCCGGCCGCGCGCTCGAACTCGCGCCGCGCCTCGTCGAGCCGGCCCAGCTTGAACAGCAGGTCGCCGCGCACCGTCGGCAGCAGGTGGTAGCCCTGCAGCGCGGGCTCGGCCAGCAGCGCATCGGCCACCTCCAGCCCCGCGGCCGGGCCGAAGGCCATCGACAGCGCGACCGCGCGGTTGAGCTCGACGATCGGCGAAGGCGCGAGCTGGGCCAGCGCGTCGTAGAGCGCGGCGATGCGGCCCCAGTCGGTCTGCTCGGCCGTGCGCGCCCGCGCATGGCAGGCGGCGATGGCGGCCTGCAGCGCATAGGGACCGAGCGCGCCGCCGAGCGCCTCGGCACGTGCCAGCGCGGTCAGGCCGCGGCGGATCAGCACGTGGTCCCAGCGCGCGCGGTTCTGCTCGAGCAGCAGCACCGGCTCGCCCGATGGCCCGACGCGCGCGGCGGTGCGCGAGGCCTGGATCTCCATCAGCGCGACCAGCCCGTGCACTTCCGACGCCGCGGGCATCAGCTCGGCCACGATGCGGCCCAGGCGCAGCGCCTCCTCGCACAGCGCGGGACGCATCCAGTCGTCGCCCGCGGTGGCGGCATAGCCCTCGTTGAAGATCAGGTAGAGCACCTCGAGCACCGAGGCCAGCCGCGGCTCGAACTCGGCGCGGCGCGGCACCTCGAAGGGCACGCGCGCCTCGGCCAGGGTGCGCTTGGCGCGCACGATGCGCTGCGCGACGGTGGGCTCGGTGACCAGGAAGGCGCGCGCGATCTCGTCGGTGGCGAGGCCGCCGAGCAGGCGCAGCGTGAGCGCCACGCGCGCCTCGGTCGACAGCACCGGGTGGCAGGCGGTGAAGACCAGCCGCAGCAGGTCGTCGCCGATGTCGTCGTCGAGCGCGGTGTCGACCGCCTCGGCGAAATCGGCCTGCGCGATCTCGTGCCGCGCATCGAGCTCGCGGCCGATCTCGCCGGCCTTGTGCTCGGCCAGCTGCAGGTGGCGCAGGCGGTCGAGCGCGCGGCGCTTGGCCACGGCGGTGAGCCAGGCCGCAGGGTTGTCGGGCACGCCCGATTCGCTCCATTGCTCGAGCGCCGAGACCAGCGCGTCCTGGGCCAGTTCCTCGGCCAGGCCCACGTCGCGCACCATGCGCGCGACGGTGGCGATGATCCTGGCCGACTCCATGCGCCACACCGCCTCGACGGTGCGATGGATCGCGGCGGTGCGCGGGTCGTGGCTCACCGGCTCAGTTCGCGGGCTTCTTGAGGGTCTGCATCGAGGGGAAGGCCTCGGCGGTCAGCGCCTGCACCTCGGCCGGATAGTCCTCGACCTCCTGGATCTGGCGCACCTCGATGACCTCGTTCTCGCCGCCGGGGCAGCGCGTGGCCCATTCGATGGCGGCGGCGCGCGAGGGCACGTCGATGATCCAGAAGCCGCCGAGCACTTCCTTGGCCTCGGCGAAGGGGCCGTCGACCACCGTGGGCTTGCGGCCCGGGAAGCTCACGCGCGCGCCCATCGAGGGTGGATGCAGGCCGTCGCAACTGATCAGGATGCCCGCCTCCTGCATCGATGCGTTGTAGGCCATCATGGCCGACACCGCGTCGACGTCGTCGGGGATGGTGCCGGGCGCGGCGTTCTCGTAGCCGTGGGGAATCATCAGCAGCATGAATCGCATGGTGGTTCTCCTGGATTCAGTGGCCGGGCTTGGTGCGGGCCTCGGTCTCGGCGCGCAGGCGGTCTTCCTGCGCGAGCAGCTCGGGCGTCATCGAATCGCCGAAGTCGGCGGCCTCGAAGACCTGGCGGATCTCGATCTCGCCTTCCTGGAACGGGCTGCGCTTGATCCACTCGATGGCCTCTTCCTTCGACTTCACCTGGAACAGCCAGAAGCCGGCCAGCAACTCCTTGGTTTCGGCGAAAGGGCCGTCGATGACGGTGCGCTTGGTCGGGCCCTCGCAGCGCACGCGCACGCCCTTCGAGCTGGGATGGAGGCCCTCGCCCGCCAGCAGCACGCCGGCCTTCACCAGTTCCTCGTTGTACTTGCCCATCGCGGTGAGGATCTCGGTGCTGGGCATCACGCCGGCTTCGGAATCCGCATTGGCCTTGACCAGAATCATGAATCGCATGTCGTTGCTCCTAGAGGGGGGTTGGAAGTGGAAATCGGGAACGGCGTCGAAGTCTCGAATCTGCCTGCTCCTGTTGCCACGTCGAGCGACGGCCGGCCGGATCGACAGGAATCGGTCGGCCCAGTTGTAAAAAAGCGTTTCAATTCTGGCGAGCCCGCCGCTACGGGCGGCCGCAGAAGCGCAGCACATGCCCGTCGGGCTCGCGGATCGCGAACTCGCGCGTGCCCCAGGGCTGCGACACCGGCGCCTCGATGACCGTGACGCCGCGCTTCAGGTAGGCCGCATGCAGGCCGTCGATGTCGTGGCCGACCTGGATCACGAACTCGCCGCGCCACGGACGCGGCTCGCGCGCGCCGGTCTGCCACAGGCGCAGGTAGATCGGCTGGCCGGCGCCGGCCGGCAGCTGCCTGACGCGGCCGTAGCTCGGCGGCTCACCCGCGATGAAGTCGAGCTCGAAGCCCAGCACCTCGCAGAACCAGCGCGCGGCGCGGCCGACGTCGGCCACCGGCAGCACCGGCTCCATGCCATGGAAGCCGTGCACGGCGCCGAGGGCGGGCGCGCCGGTGGGGCCCGCCCGGGTGGCCATCAGCTGGCCGCGCGCCGCAGCGCGGCCACGCGCTCCGCGATGGCGTCGATGTCGAGCGCGTCCTCGGCATGGGCCAGGTAGGCCTCGAGGTCGCGCACCGCGGCGGCCGTGCTGCCCTGCTCGGCATGGGCGATGCCGCGGTCGCGGTACTCGCCCCAGGCCTCGGGCAGCAGCGCGATGATGCGGTCGAGCACGGCGATCAGCCGCTGCCAGTCCTCCTGCGCGCGGTGCACTTCCTTGAGGTTGCGCAGCATGCGGCCGATGATCTCGCGCGAGCTCGCGGGCTGCAGGTACAGGCCCAGCGGCACGTCGAATTCGCCGACCAGGCCGTTGCCGCGCTTGTAGGGCTCGAGCCGCTCGCTGAGTTCCTCGCGCGAGAGCGACTTGCCGGTGAAGGGATCGATCACCACCTGCCCCTTGGGCAGCGTCACCTTGAGCATGAAGTGCCCCGGGAAGCCGATGCCGCGCGCCTGCAGCCCCAAGCCCTGCGCCAGCTCCATCCACAGCACCGCGAGCGAGATCGGGATGCCGCGGCGCGTGCGCAGCACCGCGTTGAGGTAGCTGTTGTCGGGGTCGTAGTAGTCGTTGACGTTGCCGCCGAAGTTCAGGTCGTTGAAGAAGAACTGGTTGAGCGCGCGCAGCCGCGCGAGCGGTGCGGCGTCGGACGGCAGGCGGCGCTTGAGGCGGGCCAGCAGCTGGTCGACATCGCCGAGCACCTGCTGGACGTCGAGGTCGGGGTACTCGTCCTGCGCGATGCTGGCGGCGGCTTCGAGCAGCGGGAACTGGTCGTCGCTCTGCACGAGCGACTCGAAATACTCGAGTGCGGTGGGGACCTGGAAGCTGAACGTCGTCATGTGGCTTTGTAGAGGAGCGGGGCCGGCAGCGTCAAGGCGGGGGACATGCGGATTGCCAAGGCATCCGGCAGTGCCGATCGTCGGAGGCTCAGCGGCGCATGAAGCTGCGCAGCCGTACCCCGGCGGCGGCCAGCACCGCGAAATAGAGCAGCGCGGCGCCGGTCACCAGCATCGCGAGCAGGCCGATGCGCCAGAAGCGCTGCTCGCGCAGGCCGATCCAGTCGAAATGCCCCGAGGCCCAGGCCAGCAGCGCGGCCAGCACCAGCGAGCCCGCGAGCACCTGCAGCGCGAAGCGGCCCCAGCCGGGCTCGGGCTTGTAGCTGCCGCGGCGGATCAGGCCCGCCAGCAGCCAGCTCGCGTTGACCAGCGCGCCGATGCCGATGGTCAGGGTCAGCGCCGCATGCTGCAGCACCGGCACCAGGAACAGGTTGAGCACCTGGGTCAGGATCAGCACGCCGACCGCGATCAGCATCGGCGTGCGCGTGTCGTGCTTGGCGTAGTAGCCGGGCGCGAGCACCTTGATGGCCACGATGCCGACCAGGCCGACGCCGTAGCCCATCAGCGCGACGGTGGTGCGGCGCACGTCCTCGCCGCCATAGGCACCGTTGTGGAACAGCACCGCCACCAGCGGCTGCGAGAACAGCAGCAGCGCCACCGCGCACGGCGCCGCGAGCAGCAGCACCAGGCGCAGACCCCAGTCGAGCAGCGACGAATAGCGCGCATCGTCCTTGGCCGCGCGCGCGCCGGCCAGCTGCGGCATCAGCACCACGCCCAGCGCCACGCCCAGCATGGCGGTGGGGAACTCCATCAGCCGGTCGGCATTGGTGACCCAGGTCACGCTGCCGGTGGCCAGGTGCGAGGCGATCTGCGTGTTGATCAGCAGCGAGATCTGCGCCACGCTCACGCCGAGCAGCGCGGGCAGCATGAGGCGCGCGATCTTGCGCGTGTCGGGGTCGGCCCAGGCGGTGCGCAGCGCCTTGAAGCTCGCGCCGATGCGCGGCAGCAGCCCCAGCTTGCGCAGCGCGGGCAACTGCAGCCCGAGCTGCAGCACGCCGCCCACCATCACGCCCACGCACTGGGCATAGATCGGCTCGATGCCCCAGCGCCGGAACAGCGGCGCGCCGAGCAGGATCGAGAGGATCAGCGCGATGTTGAGCAGCACCGGCGAGGCCGCCGGCACCGCGAACCTGCGCCACGTATTGAGGATGCCGCCCGCCAGCGCCACCAGCGACATGAAGCCGATGTAGGGGAACATCCAGCGCGTCATGACGACCGCGGCGTCGAAGCCCGCGAGACCGCTGGCCATGGCCCAGACCAGCCACGGCGCGCCGACCACGCCGGCCACGCACACCAGCACCAGCATCCAGGTCAGCAGCGTGGCGACATGGTCGACCAGTTCCTTGGCGCCGGCATCGCCCCGCTCGGTGCGGGTAGCCGCCAGCACCGGCACGAAGGCCTGGCTGAACGCGCCCTCGCCGAAAACCCGGCGAAACAGGTTCGGAATGCGGAAGGCGACGTTGAAGGCGTCGGTCAGCGCGCTGACGCCGAACACCGAGGCGAACAGCACGTCGCGCACGAGGCCGGTGATGCGCGAGGCGAGGGTCAGCAGGGAGACGGTGGAGGCGGATTTGAGCAGCGACACGGGGGGAGTGTAGGCCCCGCAAAGCCCGTGAAATGGCAGTTCTGGCCAGATTTTGCCGCCCGGCCTATAATGGAGGGCTTTGCTGCATCATCCTCAGACACTGAGAGAACACTACCATGGCATCTACCAAGCCCAAGAAGAAGAACCCGCGCCTGGCGTCGGGCCGCAAGCGCGTCCGCCAGGACACCAAGCTGAACGCAGCGAACACCTCGCTGCGCTCGAAGTACCGCACCGCCGTCAAGAACGTCGAAAAGGCCGTCCTGGCCGGCGACAAGACCAAGGCGACCGAGCTGTTCGCCAAGGCCCAGAGCATCGTCGACACGGTCGCCGACAAGGGCATCTTCCACAAGAACAAGGCCGCTCGCGACAAGAGCCGCCTGTCGGCCAAGGTCAAGGCCCTGGCCCTCGCGCCTGAAAAGGCCGCCGCCTGACACCTGTCAGGCAAGCCCGGATCGGTTCGCGCCGGTCCGCCGTTTGATCGGGGTGCGCTGCAGCAAAGTGAAAAACCGCCTTCGGGCGGTTTTTTCATGGGCGAACGGTTTGTCGAAAAAGGAAAAGCGGTCGACCGCTCAGGGCTTCTTGACCGGCGTCGGCGGGGTCCGCTGGAGCCCATCCTTGTGCTGGTGGTCCGGATCGGGCACCAGGCAGGCCTCGGCCACCTGCAGGTCGTTGTCGCGCGCGAAGTTCACGCAGAAGTCCCAGGCCATGGGTTCGGCCTCGCGCAGCGCGCTGTTCACCACCACGCACTTCACGCCATTGATGGTGGTCGGCACGCACCACGGCGAATAGCTCAGGTGGCTGCCCGGATAGGCCCCGCCGGGCCGGAAGGAACACATCACGCCGGCCAGCCGCTCGGCCCAGTCGCTCGGGCGAAAGGTGCGGCCGTCGTGCGTGATGCCTTGGATGAAGATCTCGGTGGCGGTGGGGGAAATCATCGTTTGGGAAGAGGCGACCGCACGCCGTAGCGAGCTGTTGCGGTGCAACAAGGATTCTATCCGCGCCCTCCCCCTTCCCACCGGGCGCAGGGCATTGCTGTGATGCGGAATCCTCAACGCCAGCGTCAAACTCGCCGCCTAGAATCCGCCTTCCCTTACAGGAGAACCGAATGAGCGCTACCGTCGAGCCCACCTCGCCCCACGTCATGAACACCTACGGCCGCCTTCCGATCGCGCTGTCGCACGGTCAGGGTTGCCGAGTCTGGGACACGAACGGCCGCGCCTACCTCGACGGCCTCGGCGGCATCGCCGTCAACACACTGGGCCACAACCATCCCGAGCTGGTGCCCGCGCTGCAGGACCAGGTCAGCAAGCTGATCCACAGCTCCAACTACTACCACGTGCCCGGCCAGGAGAAGCTCGCCGCCAAGCTGACCGAGATCTCGGGCCTGACCAACGCCTTCTTCTGCTGCACCGGCCTCGAAGCCAACGAAGCCGCCCTCAAGCTGGCGCGCAAGTTCGGCCACGACAAGGGCATCGAGCGCCCCGAGATCGTGGTCTATGAAGCCGCCTTCCACGGCCGCAGCATCGCCACCCTGTCGGCCACCGGCAATCCCAAGGTGCAGAAGGGCTTCGGCCCGCTGGTCGAGGGCTTCATCCGCGTGCCGCTCAACGACATCGAGGCCCTGAAGAAGGCCACCGAGGGCAACCCCAACGTGGTCGCCGTGTTCTTCGAGACCATCCAGGGCGAAGGCGGCATCCACCCGATGCGCATCGAGTACCTGAAGCAGGTGCGCGCGCTGTGCGACGAGCGCGACTGGCTGATGATGATCGACGAGGTGCAGTGCGGCATGGGCCGCACCGGCAAGTGGTTCGCCCACCAGTGGGCCGGCATCAAGCCGGACGTCATGCCGCTGGCCAAGGGCCTGGGCTCGGGCGTGCCGATCGGCGCCGTGGTGGCCGGCCCCAAGGCCGCCAACATCTTCGGCCCCGGCAATCACGGCACCACCTTCGGCGGCAACCCGCTCGCCATGCGCGCCGGCATCGAGACCATCCGCATCATGGAAGAGCAGAAGCTGCTCGAGAACGCCGCCAACGTCGGCGCCCACCTGAAGGCCGCGCTCGAGCGCGAACTGGGCGGCCTGCCCGGCGTGAAGGAAGTGCGCGGCCAGGGCCTGATGCTGGGCATCGAGCTCGACCGTCCCTGCGGCGCGATCCTCAACCGCGCCTGCGACGCCGGCCTGCTGCTGAGCGTGACCGCCGACAGCGTGATCCGCCTGGTGCCGCCGCTGATCCTGAGCATCGCCGAGGCCGACGAGATCGTCGCCATCCTCGCGCCGATCGTGAAGACCTTCCTCTCGGAGCCCGCCCCCAAATGACGAGTGCCAGCGCGACGCCAGCCATCCGCCACTACCTGCAGTTCTCGGACTTCTCGGCCGACGAGTACGCCTACCTGTTCGACCGCATGGCGGTCATCAAGAAGAAGTTCAAGACCTACGAGAAGCACCAGCCGCTGACCGACCGCACGCTGGCCATGATCTTCGAGAAGGCCAGCACGCGCACCCGCGTGAGCTTCGAGGCCGGCATGTACCAGCTCGGCGGCAGCGTGGTGCACCTGACCACGGGCGACAGCCAGCTCGGCCGCGCCGAGCCGATCGAGGACAGCGCCAAGGTCATCAGCCGCATGGTCGACCTGGTGATGATCCGCACCTACGAGCAGACCAAGATCGATGCCTTCGCCGCGCATTCGCGCGTGCCGGTCATCAACGGCCTGACCAACGAGTTCCATCCCTGCCAGATCCTCGCGGACATCTTCACCTACATCGAGCACCGCGGCTCGATCCAGGGCAAGACGGTGGCCTGGGTGGGCGACGGCAACAACATGGCCAACACCTGGCTGCAGGCGGCCGAGATCCTCGGCTTCACCGTGCACGTGAGCACGCCCAGCGGCTACGAGGTCGACCAGTCGATCGCCGGCATCCGCTCGGGCGACAGCTACAAGGTCTACAAGGACCCGATGGAAGCCTGCCGCGGCGCCGACCTGGTGACCACCGACGTCTGGACCAGCATGGGCTACGAGGCCGAGAACGAGGCGCGCCGCAAGGCCTTCGCCGACTGGTGCGTGGACGAGGAGATGATGCGCGTGGCCCAGCCCGACGCGCTGTTCATGCACTGCCTGCCCGCGCACCGCGGCGAGGAAGTGCAGGCCGAGGTCATCGACGGCCCGCAGTCGGTGGTCTGGGACGAGGCCGAGAACCGCCTGCATGCGCAGAAGGCGCTGATGGAGTTCCTGCTGCTCGGCAGGCTCTGAGCGCCCTCTTCTTCCGCTTCGGCAGCATCGGCCCGCCATGAACGCCTGCCAGCAATGCGGCGCCTGCTGCGCCAGCTACCGCGTCGACTTCAGCGTGCACGAGCTCGACGACAACGGTGGCAGGGTGCCCTCGGGCCTGGCCGTCGAGGTCAACGACACGCTGTGCCGCATGCGCGGCACCGACCACACGCCCGCGCGCTGCGCGGCGCTCACCGGCAGGATCGGCCAGTCGGTGGCCTGCGGCATCTACGAGTGGCGGCCCAATCCCTGCCACGAGCTGCAGGCCGGCAGCGACGCCTGCCAGCGCGCGCGGCTGCGCCACGGGCTCGGCGCGCTGCCCGACACCCTGCACTGAGCGTCAGGCCGCCGGCACCGGCAGGCCGCCCACGCGGCCCTTGAATTCCTGCAGCGAGAAATAGGTCTGCACGTGGCGCACGCCCGGCAGGCGGTGCAGCTTGCGCTGCAGCAGCTCCGAATAGGCGTCGAGGTCCTTCGCCACCACCACCAGCATGAAGTCCTCGGGCCCCGAGATGCCGTGGAACATCACGACCTCCGGGATGGCGCAGACCGCGTCCTCGAAGGCGCGCGACGAGATCTCGGTCTGGTGGTCGATGCCCACCATCACGAAGGCCATCACGCCGAAGCCCAGCGCGCGCCGGTTCAGGCCCGCGTGGTAGCCGCCGATCACGCCGTCGTCCTCGAGCTTCTTCACGCGCCGCCAGCACGGCGACTGCGACAGGTGCGCCATCTGCGCGAGCTCGCCCGAGGTCAGGCGGGCGTTGTCCTGCAGCGCGCGCAGCAGCTGGAGGTCGGTGCGATCGAGGTCGGCTTGCATGATTTTTTCCAGATTCGGTCGTTTGAGAATGGATTATCCAATTTCATTCGAACCTATGGATAACTTCTCGACTTCAAGCAGCTCTTGCGAATAGCATCCGGCTCCGCGCAACGGCTTGTGGCAAGCCGGCATCCGGCCCACACTGGCTGCCTCGGCCCACCGGCATTGTTGCCACCCGAACCCCACCCTTCGTGACACCGATTCAGCCACCATGACCGCACCACGACGACTCTGGGACATCTCCGCCCCCGTGCACGCGGGCAGCCCGGTGTTTCCGGGCGACACGCCCTATACGCAACAGTGGTGCGCCACCATCGGGCCGGGCTGCCCGGTCAACGTGAGCGCGATCACGATGTCGCCGCACGTGGGCTCGCACGCCGATGCGCCGCTGCACTACGACCCCAAGGGCGCCACCATCGGCGACGTCTCGCTCGACGCCTTCATCGGCCCCTGCCGCGTGATCCACGCCATCGGCCGCGGCCCGCTGGTCGAATGGGCGCACATCGCCCATGCGGTCACGAGCCAGCTGCCGCCGCGCGTGCTGGTGCGCACCTATGCCGCCATGCCGGTCGATCGCTGGGACGGCCAGCTCGCCGCCTATGCGCCGTCCACGGTCGAGCGCCTCGCGGCCATGGGCGTGAAGCTCATCGGCATCGACACCGCGAGCATCGACCCGGCCGACAGCAAGACGCTCGACAGCCACCAGGCGATCCGCCGCCGCGGCCTGCGCGTGCTCGAGAACCTCGTGCTCGACGAGGTGCCCGAGGGCGACTACGAACTCATCGCGCTGCCGCTCAGGCTGGTGAGCGCCGATGCCTCCCCCGTTCGCGCCGTGCTGCGCGAACTCTGATCCGCCAAGACCCATGACGACCACCCTCGAAGACTGCCGCGCGCTCGACGCGCAAGACCCGCTGCGCGCCCTGCGCGACCAGTTCACGCTGCCCGACGGCGTGATCTACCTCGACGGCAACTCGCTCGGCGTGCTGCCCAAGGCCGCGCCCGCGCGCATCGCCGAAGTGGTGGCCAGGGAATGGGGCGAAGGCCTGATCCGCTCCTGGAACACCGCGAGCTGGTTCGACCTGCCGCAGCGCCTGGGCGACAAGGTCGCGCGCCTGGTCGGCGCCGCGCCCGGCGAAGTCGTGTGCACCGACAGCACCTCGGTCAACCTCTACAAGGTGCTGTTCGCCGCGCTCTCGCAGCAGAAGGACAGCGGCCGCAAGCTGGTGGTGAGCGAGCGCAGCAACTTCCCGACCGACCTCTACATCGCCGAGTCGCTGTGCCGCGAGCGCGGCTTCACGCTCAAGCTGATCGAGGCCGACGAGCTGCCCGGCGCGCTGACCGACGAGGTCGCGGTGCTGATGCTCACGCACGTCAACTACCGCACCGGCGCCATGCACGACATGAAGGCCATCACCGCCGCCGCGCACGAGGCCGGCGCGCTCGCGGTCTGGGACCTGGCCCACAGCGCGGGCGCGGTGCCGGTGGCGCTCAACGAGGCCGAGGCCGACTACGCCATCGGCTGCGGCTACAAGTACCTCAACGGCGGACCCGGCGCGCCGGCCTTCGCGTGGGTGCACGCGCGCCATGCCGATCGCTTCGAGCAGCCGCTGTCGGGCTGGTGGGGCCATGCGGCGCCGTTCGAGTTCACGCCGCACTACCGGCCCGCGCCGGGCGTGGCGCGCTACCTCTGCGGCACGCAGCCGATCGTCTCGCTGTCGGCGCTCGAATGCGGCCTCGACACCGTGCTCGCGGCCGAGCCCTTCGACGGCGAACGCGGCGGCATGGGCGCGCTGCGCGCCAAGTCGCTCGCGCTCACCGACCTGTTCATCGCGCTGGTCGAGGAGCGCTGCGCGGGCCACGGCCTGTCGCTGGTCACGCCGCGCGAGCATGCGCGCCGCGGCTCGCAGGTGTGCCTGAGCCGCGACGAAGGTGCCTATGCCATCGTGCAGGCGCTGATCGCGCGCAACGTGATCGGCGACTTCCGCGCTGGCGACGCGCAGATGCCCGACATCCTGCGCTTCGGCTTCACGCCGCTGTACCTCGGCTTCGAGGACGTCTGGAATTCCGTCGAACAGCTGGTGCAGGTGCTCGAGACCGGCGAGTGGCGGCGCCCCGAATTCAACCGCAAGAACGCAGTGACATGAGCACCGAGAAGCGCCCCGAAGAGATCGTCCACGAAGAGAAGGCGCAGCTGGATTTCAGCGCGTCGATGAGCTACGGCGACTACCTGCACCTCGACGAGATCCTCAACGCCCAGCATCCGCTCTCGCCCGCGCACGACGAGATGCTGTTCATCGTGCAGCACCAGACCAGCGAGCTCTGGATGAAGCTGATGCTGCACGAGCTGCGCGCCGCCACCGCCTGCATCGCGAGCGAGCAGTTGCCCGATGCCTTCAAGATGCTGGCGCGCGTGAGCCGCATCATGGAACAGCTGGTCGGCGCCTGGACCGTGCTGTCGACCATGACCCCGCCCGAGTACACCGCGATGCGCCCCTATCTCGCGAGCTCGAGCGGCTTCCAGAGCGCGCAGTACCGCTGCATCGAGTTCGCGCTCGGCAACAAGAACCCCGCCATGCTCAAGCCGCATGCGCACCGCCCCGACCTGCTGGCCCAGGTCGAAGCCGCCTGGCGCTCGCCCTCGCTCTACGACGAGTCGCTGCGCCTGCTCGCGCGCCATGGCCTGCCGGTGCCCGCCGACCGCCTCGAGCGCGACTGGACCCAGCCCTACGAGGCCAGCGACGGCGTCGAGGCGGCCTGGCTGCAGGTCTACCGCGAGCCGCACCGGCACTGGGACCTCTACCAGCTCGGCGAGAAGCTCACCGACATCGAGGATGCCTTCCGGCTCTGGCGCTTCCGCCATGTCACCACCGTCGAACGCGTGATCGGTTTCAAGCGCGGCACCGGCGGTACCGGCGGCGTGAGCTACCTGCGCAAGATGCTCGACGTGGTGCTGTTCCCCGAGATCTGGAAGCTGCGCACCGACCTGTAGATTCTCGGCGGCACCCCCGGGTGCCACCCCTTGCCGCTCCCGCCCAGCACGCTACATTTTTGGGAACCACGGAGGCGCCGCCATGAACGACATCCAGTTTTCGGCCGATGAGCTCGACACCCTGCGCGAACACGGCGTGGTGCTGTTCGCGGAGCGGGTGATCTTCGAGGCGCAGCCGCCGATGCCGGCGCACCGCATCTCGGCGATCCAGGCGATGTGCGCGGGCCCGCTGCCCGAACCGCTGCTCGCGCTGTGGCGGCTCACGGCCGGCGGGCGCCTCGACTACGACCTCGCGCTCGAGATGAACGGCAACATCGAGAACATCAGCTGGTCGGAGCTGTTCTGGGACGGCAGCGACGGCTACCGCGACCTGCAGGGCTGGATCGAGCACGAGCAGGAACTGGCCGAGGAAGGCGCGCAGACCCATGGCCTGCGCTGGCGCGGCAAGCTCGCGCACCTGCCCTTCGGCGGCTTCGAGTACTGCGACCGCATCTACACGGTGGTCGAGCCGGGCGCGGAGCACGGGCAGGTCGTGGCCTGGAAGCAGGGCCTGCCGCCGGCCTGGACCCATGCGCTGCACGAGGACGGCCTGAGCGTGGTCGCGAGCGACCTGTTCGGCGCCTTCGCCGCGCTGCACCTCGACGAGGACCCGCTCGCGCCCACCGGCGACTGCTACTCGGGCCACGCGCTGCTGGCCTACGTCGACGATCGCCACCAGGCCCACGGGCTGGACATCGACCTGATGGACAAGCTGGTCACCTTCTACTGCCGCGCCGTGGTCGACTGGCGCACGCCGCTGGCCGAGGGCAGCCTGCGCCGCCAGCCCGCGGTGGCGCGCACGGCGCTGCGCCATGCGATTGCGGTCGACGACGCGGCGCTGGTGGTCGAGCTCGCGGCCGCGGGCGTGCGCTTCGAAGGACCGCTGCAGGGCAGCGCGCTGGCCACCGACATGGCGGTGAGTCGCAGCGCCTATGCGGCCGCGGCGGCGCTGGTGCGCGCGGGGGCACCGGTCTCGGCCGAGGTGCTCGCGAACATCGACGGGCAGATCTCGCCCGAGCTCACGACCGCGCTGCTGGCCAACGGCGCGGAGCCCAACATGACGGCAGTGGTCGCCTGCGTGGCCTGCGGCGCGCCCGCGAGCGCGCGGCTGATCGCCGAGGCCTGCGCGCGCGCGGGCATCGACGTGCCGGCCGCCTTCATCGTCGACCGCGATGCGCTGCTGGCCGAGCTCGAGGGCACGCTGATGCAGGTGCGCAGCGGCTCGATGGGGCACTACCTCGGGCCCGAGGGGCTGGCCGAGCGCATCGAGCACCTGCAGTCGTTCAGGCTCTAGCCGCCGCGGTTCTAGCCGCCGTACAGCCAGGGCTGGTCGAGCAGCCGCTCGCCGAGCGCGCGCATCGCGAGGTCGCGGCCCAGCCGCACCGGCCCGCTGGCATGGAAGATCTGGCCGTTGCGCCGCGCCTTCGCCTGCACCTGTGCATTGCGCTGCCAGCGCGCGGCCGCGTAGCGCGCGAAGGCCGCGGGCACGGCGTCGCTGCCGCCCTCGCCCAGGGCCTCCGACAACGCCACCGCATCCTCGATCGCCATGCCAGCGCCCTGCGCGAGGTACGGCACCATCGGATGCGCGGCATCCCCGACCAGCGCCAGCCGCTCGTGCGCCATCTCGGCGGCCGAGACCAGCGGCGGGCGATCGCTGAGGCTCCAGGCGCGCCAGCCCGGCATGGCTTCGAGCAAGGCCTGCAACGAGGCACCCGTGCGGCCCGCGGCGGCCTGCAGCGCCGCGAGGCTGCTGGCCTGGTCCCAATCGTGCGCATTGCCGGCCGGCGCCGATTCGGCGATGACCACCACGTTGAGCCACTCGCCGGCACGCACCGGATAGGCCACCGCATGCAGCTGCGGCCCGAGCCACACCTCGACCCCGCCGCGGCGCAGCGCGGGCGGCAGCGCGTCCTGCCGCGCGAGCGCGCGCCACGCGGTGTGGCCGGTGATGCGCGGCGGCTGGCCGGCCGAGGCCGCGTCCAGGCGTCGCCGCACCACGCTCCAGAGGCCGTCGGCACCGACCACCGCCTCGCCCTCCCAGGCACGCGCGTCGCTGCTCGAGACGCACACGAGCTCGTCGCTGAGCTCCACGCGCTCGATCTGCGCGCCGGTCACGAGCGCGCCGGTGCCGCGCGCGCGCACGGCCTCGAGCAGCAGCCCATGCAGGTCGGCGCGATGGATGCAGAGGTAGGGGGCGCCGTAGCGCTGGCGCATGGCGGCGCCGAGCGCGAGCCGGCCGATCTCGGCGCCGCTGCCGGCGCTGCGCACCACCAGTGCTTCGGGTTGCGCCGCGACCCGGGCGAGGGAGTTTTCGAGGCCGAGCTGCGACAGGCGCCGCGTGACGTTGGGGCCGAGCTGCACGCCGGCGCCGATGTCGCCGAAGGCGGCGGCCTGCTCGAACACGTCGACGCGATGGCCACCGCCGGCCAGCGCCAATGCGGTGGCCAGCCCCCCGATGCCGCCGCCGGCGACGAGGATGTGCGCGGGCATCGGCCTCAGCGCGCGGAGGACGAAGAGGCGGAGGAGGAAGCCGGGGTAGCCGGGTTCTGGGGGGATTTGGGACCGCAGCTGTTGCAGCTGTCGCACGAGCCGCAGCCCGAGGTCTTGGCGAGCGAGGCCGCCAGTTGCTCGGCGCGCTCGGCATCGACGAGGCCGGCGCGCTGCGTGCCGGTGGCGACCTTGCGCGCGGCGCTGCGACGCCAGCCCGCGGGCATCCAGCGCCAGACCGCGTAGAACGCGGCGCTCGCGACGATCAATCCGACGATCAGTTCTTGTGCCATGGAAGCTAGCCTTTCAGAGGCGGTTTTACCCCGCCCCGAGAGCCACCGCAACGTGGTAGGTGATGAAGCACGCGATGTAGGCCAGCGCGAACAGGTAGCCCGCCATGATCCACACGTACTTCCATTGCCCCGTCTCGCGCTTGACCGTGGCCAGGGTCGAGATGCATTGCGGCGCGAACACGTACCAGACCAGCAGCGACAGCGCGGTCGCGAGCGACCAGCTGCCGGCGATCAGCGGCTCGAGCGCGCCGGCCACGTCGTCGCCGGTGGCCGAGAGGGCATAGACCGTGCCCAGCGCGCCCACCGCGACTTCGCGCGCGGCCATGCCCGGCACCAGCGCGATCGAGATCTGCCAGTTGAAGCCGATGGGCGCGAAGATGTGCTCGAGGCCGCGGCCGATCATGCCGGCCAGGCTGTACTGGATCGCCGGTCCGGTCGCGCCCTCGGGCGGCGACGGGAAGGTCGAGAGGAACCACAGCAGGATGGTCAGCGTGAGGATGATCGTGCCCACGCGCTGGATGAAGATCCATGCGCGCTCGTACAGGCCCAGCAGCAGGTTGCGCGGATTGGGCCAGCGATAGGCCGGCAGTTCCATCATCAGCGACGAGCGCTGGGTGTTGTCGCGGAAGCGCTTCATCACCCAGGCCACCAGCATCGCCGAGACGATGCCGAAGACGTAGAGCGCGAACAGCACCACGCCCTGCAGGTTGAACACGCCGCCCACGGTGCGCGCCGGGATGAAGGCCGCGATCAGCAGCGCATAGACCGGCAGCCGCGCCGAGCAGGTCATCAGCGGCGCGATCATGATGGTGGTGATGCGATCGCGCCAGTTGCTGATGGTGCGCGTGGCCATCACGCCCGGGATGGCGCAGGCGAAGCTCGACAGCAGCGGAATGAACGAGCGGCCCGACAGCCCCACGGTGCCCATCACGCGGTCGAGCAGGAAGGCCGCGCGCGGCAGGTAGCCGGAATCCTCGAGCGCCAGGATGAACAGGAACAGGATCAGGATCTGCGGCAGGAAGACGATCACGCCGCCCACGCCCGCGATCACGCCGTCGACCAGCAGGCTCTGCAGCATGCCCTCGGGCATGTGGGCCTTGAGCAGCTCGCCCAGGCCTTCGGTGGCTGCCTTGATGGCGTCCATCGGCACGTTGGCCCAGCTGAACACGGCCTGGAACATCAGGAACATGGTGACCGCGAGCACCAGCATGCCCCAGACCGGATGCATCACGATGCGGTCGATGCGGTCGCTGGTGACCAGGCTGCTCGCGGGCTCCTTCACCGCCAGGCCGAGGATGCGGCGCACCTCGCGCTGGGTGGCGAGCACGTCGTCGAGGCCGGGCGCCTGCCAGGGCTGCGGCGTGGCCGCGGCCACCGGGGTGTCGAGCACGGCCAGCAACGCCTTCGCGCCACCGGACTGCACGCCGACGGTCTCGATCACCGGCAGGCCGAGTTCGCGCGACAGCACGGCCGTGTCGACCGCGATGCCCTGCTTGCGCGCCATGTCGGTCATGTTGAGCGCGACCACCATCGGCAGGCCGAGCTTCTTGGCGTCGAGCACCAGGCGCAGGTTCAGGCGCAGGTTGGTGGCGTCGGTGACGCAGACCAGCAGGTCGGGCAGCGCTTCCTGGCTCTGGCCGGTGACGACGTCGCGCGTGACGGCCTCGTCGGCCGACAGCGCGTTGAGGCTGTAGGCACCGGGCAGGTCGAGCACGAACACGCGGCGGCCCGCGGGCGTGCGCAGGCTGCCTTCCTTGCGCTCGACGGTCACGCCCGCGTAGTTGGCGACCTTCTGGCGGCTGCCGGTCAGCAGGTTGAACAGCGCGGTCTTGCCGCAGTTGGGATTGCCCAGCAGCGCGATGCGGTTGGGCTGGCCGGTGGCGGCGAAACCGCCCGGGCCCTGGCTCACGGCTTCAACCATGGCGCGCACCTCCGGCCACCTCGGCGCCCGGCGCCACGTGGATCAGCGCGGCCTCGTGGCGGCGCAGCGCGAAGGTGGTGTGGCCCAGCCGCACCGCGATCGGCTCGCGGCCCGGCATGCCGCTGGCGACGATGCGCACCGACTCGCCCGGCACGAAGCCGATCTCGGTCAGGCGCAGCACCAGCTCGCGGTCCTCCGCGCCGTCGGGGCGGGCGACGTCGAGCACGGTGGCCCACTGATGATCGGGAAGCTGGTCGAGGCGCAGGCCTGCGGAGGCCTGCGTAGCCGCAGTGTTGTTGGTTTGCACGGTGGGAGTGCGCTCGGAACCCCGGGAGCGCCAGTTAGCAAAACCAGGATGCTATCAATTCTCAATCGCGTAAACCTGACCAAGACCCCACAAACGCGCCGACCGCGCCGGGCGCCGGGCCGTTTCGACCCCGGCGGAACCGGGTCAGTTCAGGCCGAGCATGCCGCGCAGCTTCGACAGGTCCTCGGCCAGCGTGTTGACCCGGCCGGCCAGCAGCTTGCGGTCGCGCTCGCTGAGCTTCGAATAGGTCTCGAAGCCGCCGTCGGGCGTGCGGTACTTCGCGAGCGTGTCGAACACCACCTTGAAGTTGGCGTCGGCCTTGTCCGAGAAGGCCTTGTTCTCCTTCGCCACCAGCGGACGCAGCAGCTCGACGATCTTGAAGGCGCCCTCGAAGTTCGACTGGAAGTCCCACAGGTCGGTGTGGCTGTAGCGGTTCTCCTCGCCCGAGATCTTGGTGGCCGCGACCTCCTCCATCAGCACGGCGGCGCCGCCCACCACCTTCTCGGGCGGGAAGGTCAGCGCGCCCAGGCGCTTCTGCAGCTCGAGCACGTCGGCCAGCAGCTTGTCGGCCACGGGGTTCAGTTCCTTCGTGCTCTTCTGCACCCACAGGCCGTACTCGATGCGGTGGAAGCCGCCGAAGGCCGGGTCCTTCTCGGCCTTCTCGTGGTCGTCGGCGCGCGAGTCGATGGACTTGTCGAGGTCGTTGAACAGCTCGGCCACCGGCTCGATGCGCTCGTAGCTCGTGCGCGTCGGCGCGTACAGCTTCTTCGCCTTCTCGATGTCGCCGGCCTTCACCGCGGCGGTGAAGGCACGGGTGTCCGCGGCCAGCTTGCGCACGTTCTCGGCCACGTAGATCTTGTAGTCGGAGATCGGGCCGACCAGCTCGAGCGGCGACACGGCGGCCTGCGCGCCGGCGGCGTAGAGGCCGGCGATGCCTGCGAGGAAGGTGGCGAGGAAGCGACGGCGGAACTGCACGGTCATGGATCTCCTTGGGTTCTGACGGTGGTGAAAAAACTTTTTGGGGGCGCGCGGCGCGCTCAGGCCGCCATCAGGCTGCGCCCGAGCCAGTCGGCCTCGTCGCGCACGCCCGGCAGCGTGAAGAAGAAGCCGCCGCCGATGGGCTTGATGTATTCCTCGAGCGGCTCGCCGTCGAGGCGCGTCTGCACCGCGATGAAGCCGTCCTCGAGGTTGGCCTGGTAGCAGATGAACAAGAGGCCCATCTCGAGCTGGCCCGACTTGGTGACGCCGTTCGAATAGTTGAAGGGCCGCCGCAGCATGAGGTTCTTGTCGGACGCCCTGGTGCGCGGATTGGCCAGCCGGATGTGCGCGTCGAGCGGCGTGGTCTTGCCCTCGGGGTCCTTCGCGTAGTCGGGCACGTCGTGCTCGGTCCTGCCGCCATCCATCGGCGCGCCCGTGGGCTTGAGCCGGCCCATGATGGCCTCCTGCTCCTGCAGCGGCGTGCGGTCCCAGCGCTCGACGAAGTTGCGGATGATGCGCACCGCCTGGTAGCTGCCGCCCACGGCCCAGGCCGGCTCGTCGCCGCCGGCCGGCACCCAGACGATGCGGTCCATCAGCGTGTCGTCGGCCGAATCGGGATTGGCCGAGCCATCGCGAAAACCGAGGAAGTTGCGCGCGCTCTCGGCCGGCTTGCCGGGCACGGCCGGGATCGGCGGCACGGTGCCCTCCTGCTTCCAGTGCAGCACCAGCAGGTCGGGCGTGTTCTTGATGATGTCGCGCAGCGCGTGGATGTTGGTGTCGGGCGTGTTGGCGCAGAACTGGATCGACAGGTCGCCATGGCAGAGCGCAGCATCGAGCGCGTCGTTCGGATGGCGCTGCATCTGGTTCAGCCGCCTGGGCTTCTTCGACGCGAGGCCGAAGCGTTCGTCGAACAGCGAGGTGCCGACCGAGACGGTGACGGTGAGCCCGTCGGGCTGCACCACCGGCCCGAGGATGCCCGAGCCCGCGGGCGGCAGCTTGGGATCGGGATCGGTCTGCGGGCCGCCCTGCGTGAGGAAGGCGATGCGCTCGGTCAGGGTGCGGAACAGGCGCTCGAGGTCGGCGCGGTTCTCGGCCAGCACGTAGAACGAGGCGATCATGCCGGCCGTCGGCCGCGGCGTGACGATGCCGGCCTGGTGCTTGCCGCGAAAGGGCACGCGGTCCTGCGTGTGGGTGCTCTGCGGCGCGTCGGTGACCTGGGCGCCGGCGTCGGGCGCGCTGGGCGGACCCGAAGGCGCGGCGGCATGCGCGGCCGCGGCCAATCCGGCGAAGGCGGCCCCGGCCGCGCCGAGCATGCGGCGGCGGTGCGGGGAGGCGGGTGGTCCGTCGGTGGGGAGGGATTCGTTCTTCGTGGTCATGAGAGGTCGGTCGGCAGCAGCCTCATTCCAGACCGAGCGCGGCATTCACCTTGGCCAGTTCCTCGGCCAGCGCGCGCACGGGTTCGGCCAGGGCCTTGCGCTGCGCCTCGTCGAGCGGCGCGGGCTTGAAGCCCTCGCCTTCGCGGTACGGCGCGAGCGCGGCGTCGAAGGCGGCGAAGCGTTCGTCCAGGCTCTTCTGCAGCGCGGGCGCGGCCTTCACCAGCAGCGGCTGCAGCAGGTCGGCGATCTTCTTCGTGCCTTCGTAGCTGCCCTGCAGGTTCGCGAGTTCGGCATGGCCGTAGTGGTCCTCGCCGCCCGCGGGCAGGTTGTCGGCCACGCGGCGCAGCAGCTTCGAGGCCGAGCTCGCGAGCCGCTCGGGCGGCATGTTCAGGCCGCGCAGCCGCTCCTTGAGCACGCCGATGTCGGCGATCAGCTGCGCCACCACGGGCGCGAGCGGCTTCAGGTCGTTCTGGCCATACAGCGCGTACTCGATGCGGTGGAAGCCCGTGAAGCCGGCATCGGCCTCGCGCTTCTCGAAGTAGTCGGCGCGCGCGTTGATGCGCGTGTCGAGGTCGGCGAACAGCTCGGCCATCGGCTCGATGCGCTTGTAGGCCTGGTGGGCGGGCGCATAGAGCGCCCTCGCCTGCCGCAGGTCGCCGGCCTGGACCGCGTCGGCCAGCGCGCGCACCGCGTCCTCGAGCGAGCCGGCCTCCAGGCGCAGGAAGGTCTGGTACTCGGCCAGCGCGCCCACGTAGTTGACCAGCGAAGGCCGCGCCGCCTCGGCCTCGGAGGCGGCCGAGGGTGTCACGCGCAGCTTGCCGCGCGGGTTGCTCAGGAGGCCGCAGGTGATCGCGAAATCGCCGGGCTGCAGCTTCACCGTCATGGTCTGCGAGAAGCCCGGCGCGATGTTCTCGCGTTCCTCCACCACCATCACGCCGTCGAGGATCTCCCACTCGAGCGCGCGGTTCGACTGGTTGACGATGGTGAAGGTGGTGCGCCCGGCCGGCACCGTGATCTCGTTGGGCTCGCAGACATTGCCGCGGATCGTGACGGTGACCGCGTTGTCGGCGGCCTTCGGCGGCGCCTGGCGCGCGTGGTTGGAGGCATACCAGAAGGCCGCGAGGCCGGCGAGCGCCAGCAAGGCCGACGCGGCGACCGCCACGCGCATCAGGTGGGAAGAAGGTGCCTTGGATTCGGGAGAGGAAGAGGACATCGAGGGGTTTCAGCGGGCCGCGGCCGCGCGTGGCGCCGGCGCGGCCGGACGCAGGAAGAAGAACAGGGCGACGGCCAGGAAGGCCAGGTAGACGACGACCTCGCCCACCACGGGCGCGGCCTGGTAGCCGAGCAGGCCCGACAGCACGGCGCCCAGCGGGCTGTCCATCGGCAGGGCCTCGCTCATGTCGAAGACCACCGTCTGCAGGTGGTTCCAGACGCCGCCCTCGTGCAGCTTGCGCAGCACGCCGGCCAGCAGGCCCGCGGCCACCAGCAGGATGAACAGGCCGGTGAAGCGGAAGAAGCGCCGCAGGTCGAGCCGCACGCCGCCCGAATAGAGGCCGTAGCCGACCACCACCGACACCGCGATGCCGGCGAGCGCGCCCACGGGCGCTTCCCAGCCGCTGCTCTGCTGGAAGATCGCGAGCAGGAAGAACACCGACTCCAGGCCTTCGCGCGCGACCGCGAGGAACACCATGCCGATCAGCGCCCAGCCCTGGCCGTCCGAGCCCTTGGCGAGCGCCTGGTCGATCGAGGCCTGCAGCTCGCCCTTGATCGAGCGCGCGGCCTTGCGCATCCAGAACACCATCGAAGTGAGCATCACCACCGCGATCAGCCCGACCACGCCCTCGAACAGCTCCTGCTGCTTCTGCGGGAACTCGGCCGCGAGCAGTTGCAGCCCGGCGCCCGCGAACAGCGACAGCGCGGTGGCCAGCAGCACGCCGACCCACACCGCGGGCATCAGCGCGCCGCGCCCGCTCTGCTTGAGGTAACTGGCGACGATGCCGACGATCAGCGCGGCTTCGATGCCTTCGCGCAGCATGATGAGAAAGGGGATGAGCATCGGCTTCGGAAATCAGGGCGAGAGGAGCCCTCCGGAACCGGCGCGATCAGCGGCGCTGCATGTCGACTCCACGGAGGAGCGGACGAGGATAACCCATCAAACAAGAACCATTCTCATCCGATGGGCTTTTCTTACCGGATGGTAATGAAAGCTCTGTGACAGGACGGGTCAGACCGGCAGTTCGAGGATGCGCGCATCGACCGCGCCGCCCTCGATGCGCAGCTCGGCGACCGCGATCGGCAGGCTGAAGCGCCGCGGCCCCGCGCTGCCCGGGTTCACGTAGAGCACGCCGCCGCGTTCCTCGATCCTGGGCTTGTGCGAATGGCCCGAGACCACCACGCGCACGCCGGCCGCGGCCGGGTCGATGGCGAGCTGCGCGAGATCGTGAATGGCATAGAGATGCACGCCACCGAAGGCCACGCGTTCGGTCTCGGCAATGCCCTCGGCCCAGGCCTCGCGGTCGTTGTTGCCGCGCACCACGGTCAGCGGCGCGATCGCGCGCAGGGCCTCGAGGATGGCGGGACTGCCGATGTCGCCGCCATGCACGATGAAGTCGCAGCCCTGCAGGGCCGCCACGGCCTGCGGGCGCAGCAGGCCGTGGGTGTCGGAGATCAGTCCGACGCGCGTCACCGAAATCAGGCGGCCAGCAGCTGCCGCAGCACGAAGGGCAGGATGCCGCCGTGCTTGTAGTAGTCGACCTCGATCGGCGTGTCGATGCGCAGGCGCACCGTCACCTCCTGGTGCGTGCCGTCGGGGCGGTGCACGACCAGCTTCACGTCCATCTGCGGCTTGAGCTCGCCGCCGATCACCACGTCGATCTGCTCGTCGCCCGTGAGGCCCAGCGTCTGCCAGGAATCGGCGCCGCGGAATTGCAGCGGCAGCACGCCCATGCCGACCAGGTTGGCACGGTGGATGCGCTCGAAGCTGCGTGCCACCACAGCCTTGATGCCCAAGAGCTGCGTGCCCTTGGCGGCCCAGTCGCGCGACGAGCCGGTGCCGTACTCCTCGCCGCCGAACACCACCGTGGGCGTGCCCTGGGCGATGTACTTCATGGCCGCGTCGTAGATGAACATCTTCTCGTTGCCGGGCTGGAACAGCGTGACGCCGCCCTCTTCCTGCGTACCGTTGGCGTCCGGCGGGATCATCAGGTTCTTGATGCGCACGTTGGCGAAGGTGCCGCGCATCATCACGTCGTGGTTGCCGCGGCGCGAGCCGTAGCTGTTGAAGTCGGCCTTGGGCACGCCGTGCGCCTTGAGCCAGATGCCCGCGGGCGAACTTTCCTTGATCGAGCCGGCCGGCGAGATGTGGTCGGTGGTGATCGAGTCGCCGAACAGCGCCATGATGCGCGCGCCCTTGAAGCCCGCGTCCGCGGCATGCGGCTTCATCTTGAAGCCCTCGAAGAACGGCGGCTCGGCGATGTAGGTCGAGGTGGGCCAGTCGTAGACCTGGCCCGTGGTGCCCTTGATGCTGCTCCAGAACTTGCCCGGGTCGGTCTTGACCTTGTCGTAGTTGGCACGGAACGACTTGGCGTTCATCGCATAGCGCAGGTTCTCGTCGATCTCCTTCGGCGTGGGCCAGATGTCGCCGAGGTAGACGTCCTTGCCGCCCTTGCCCTTGCCCACCGGCTGGGTCATCAGGTCGACCATCACGTTGCCCGCGATCGCGAAGGCCACCACCAGCGGCGGCGAGGCCAGGAAGTTGGCCTTGAGGTTCGGATGGATGCGCGCCTCGAAGTTGCGGTTGCCCGAGAGCACGGCCGCGCCGATCAGGTCGTTCTTCGTGATGATCTCGTTGATCTCGGGCGTGAGGTCGCCCGCGTTGCCGATGCAGGTGGTGCAGCCGTAGCCCGCGAGATAGAAGCCCAGCTTCTCGAGGTAGGGCAGCAGGCCGGCCTTCTCGAGGTACTCGGTCACGATGCGCGAGCCGGGCGCCAGCGAGGTCTTGACGTGCGGCTTGACCGAGAGGCCGGCTTCCACCGCCTTCTTGGCCAGCAGGCCCGCGGCCAGCATCACGCTCGGGTTCGAGGTGTTGGTGCACGAGGTGATGGCGGCGATCAGCACGTCGCCGTTGCCGATGGTCACCTCGCCCTTGGATTTGGACGGCGCGGCCGGCGCGGTGGCGCTCACGTGCGCGGCCGCCTTGGTCGTGCGGTTGGCCACCATCTCGACCAGGTCGCGCGGCGCGCCCGGGGCGGGCGCGGCGGTTTCCTCGTCGTTGCCGGCACCGGCCGGCGCGAGCGGATAGCGCAGCTTGAGCTTGTCGGCCGGCTGGTTGAAGCCGTTGGCGTCGTTGGGCTTGCTGTAGAGCTCCGAGAACTTGGTCGACAGGTGGCCCAGGTCGATGCGGTCCTGCGGCCGCTTCGGGCCCGCCAGGCTCGGCGAGACGGTGCCGAGGTCGAGGCGCACGACCTTGGTGTAGTCGATGTCGCCGGGGTTGGGCATGCCGAACAGGCCCTGCGCCTTGTAGTAGGCCTCGAAGCGCTCGACCTCCTCCTTGGTGCGGCCCGTGCCCTCGAAGTAGGCGACGGTCATCTCGTCGACCGGGAAGAAGCCCATGGTGGCGCCGTACTCGGGCGCCATGTTGCCGATGGTGGCGCGGTCGGGCACGGCGATCGAGGCGGCGCCCGGACCGAAGAACTCGACGAACTTGCCCACCACCTTCTCGGCGCGCAGGATCGAGGTGACGTAGAGCACCAGGTCGGTGGCGGTCACGCCCTCGCGCAGCTTGCCGGTGAGCTCGAAGCCCACCACGTCGGGCGTGAGCATGTAGACCGGCTGGCCGAGCATCGCGGCCTCGGCCTCGATGCCGCCCACGCCCCAGCCGACCACGCCCACGCCGTTGATCATGGTCGTGTGGCTGTCGGTGCCGACCAGCGAGTCGGGGTAGTAGACCGGGACGTCGCCCTTGTCGTTCGGGTTCGAGTAGACGCCGCGCGCGAAGTACTCGAGGTTGACCTGGTGCACGATGCCGAAGCCGGGCGGCACGACACGGAAGGTGTCGAAGGCCTGCATGCCCCACTTCATGAACTGGTAGCGCTCGTTGTTGCGCTGGAACTCGAGCTTCATGTTGAGGTCGAGCGCCTTGGGCGTGCCGTAGTAGTCGACCATCACCGAGTGGTCGACCACCAGATCGACCGGCACCAGCGGCTCGATGGTCTTGGGCGACTTGCCGAGCTTGGCGGCCACGCTGCGCATGGCGGCCAGGTCGGCCAGCAGCGGCACGCCGGTGAAGTCCTGCAGCACCACGCGGGTCACGACGAAGGGGATCTCGTCGGTGCGCTCGGCGTTCGGCGCCCAGTGGGCCAGTTCCTCGACATGCTTGGCCGACACCTTCTGGCCGTCGCAGTTGCGCAGCACCGACTCGAGCACGATGCGGATCGACACCGGCAGCCGCTCGACGCTCGGGTGCTGCTTGGCCAGTTCCTTGAGGGACCAGTACTTGCCGGCCTTGCCCGATGCGGTCTTGAAGGTCTTGAGGGTGGACGCAAAGGCGTGAGCCGGTGCTTTGGCCATGTGTGGGACTCCTTGGGGAATGTGTTCGTGAAGCGCCTCAAAGGTTAGCAGGGATGAATGTCAATTGCTGTAGTCAGGCATCGCTTCGGAAGGCCACCGAAGGCTATGGCCGCCATTGACAAAAAGCCCTCTCGAGCGGCCATGAAAAAGGCGCCCCGCGGGCGCCTCGACGGCATGCGGACGGAAGGCGTTCAGGCCAGTGCCATCCGGGCCGCCGGCCGGCTCGCGCGCAGTCCGCTCCATTGCAACTCGGCCAGCACCAGCACGCAGACCGCCTGCGCCAGCACCCAGGCCACGCCCAGGGCCGTCACCGGGAACAGGCCGCCGGCCAGCAAGGCGGCGCAGCCCACGGCCCAGCCCAGGTTGCCGAGCATGACCACGCCGATCAGCGTGCGCGGCGGGGTGGCGCGGCTGGCCATGAAGGCGGCGGCCGCCGCATAGACCAGCAGGAACACCCCGGTGCCCAGCAGCAGCGCCGCCGGCAGGCCGGTGAGGCGGGCCAGGGTGTCGGTGAAAGCGACCTGCAGCGCGCCGGTGCCGGCGCAGGAGGCGGCGTCGGCCCACATCACGCGGGGCAGGAAACGCGGCGAGGCGAAGAGCGTGGAACGTGCGGTCATGAGGTTTCTCCTTCGGTTCGGGTGGTACGCCGCAAGACTGTCCTGCTGCGTTGGGGTCGATGATTCCGGGACCGGCGCACAGCGTCCATGACCTGCCAGGTCATGGCGACGCGCGGCCCGCGCGCCAGAATGCGGCCCCATGAACACCCCCCGCCCCCACCCCACGAAGCCCGGCCAGCCGGGCGCGCGCGATCCCTTCGGCGTGCACCTGCGGCACTGGCGCACGCACCGCCGCCTGAGCCAGCTCGACCTGGCGCAGGAGGCCGAGGTCTCGACCCGGCACCTGAGCTACGTGGAAACCGGCCGCGCCGCGCCCAGCCGCGAGATGGTGCTGCGGCTGGCCGAGCGGCTGGAGGTGCCGCTGCGCGAGCGCAACGCGCTATTGGTGGCCGCGGGCTTCGCGCCCATGTACCGCCAGCGCTCGCTCGACGACCCGGCCATGGCTTCGGCGCGCCGCGCGGTCGACCTGGTGCTCAAGGGCCACGAACCCTTCCCCGCGCTGGCGGTGGACCGCCACTGGAACCTGGTGGCCTACAACGCACTGGTGCCGCTGTTGATGGAAGGCGCGTCGGCCGAGCTGGTGACGCCGCCGGTCAACGTGCTGCGCCTGAGCCTGCGGCCCGACGGGCTGGCCTCGCGCATCGCCAACCTCGCGCAGTGGCGCGCCCACCTGCTCGAGCGGCTGCAGCAGCAGATCGCCGCCACCGGCGACCGCGTGCTGGTCGAGCTGCACGACGAACTCGCGGCCTACCCCGTGCCCCACGTCGGCCACGACACCCCGCCCGCGGGTGGCGAGCTGTCGGGCGTGGTGGTGCCGTTCCAGCTCGTGACGCCCAACGGCGTGCTGAGCTTCATCAGCACCACCACCATCTTCGGCACGCCGGTCGACATCACGTTGCAGGAACTCGCGGTGGAGTCGTTCTTTCCGGCCGATGCGCAGACGGCGGCGGCCCTGACGGCGCTGGCTGCGCAGGCGAAGGCGCAGGCGGCTGCGGCGGGCTGAGCGCGCCCTCCCCCGCCTTGTCTTCGTCGCGCGCCTTCGGTCCCGGCACGTCGTCGACCTGGATCACCTTGTCGGCCGCGCGCAGATAGGCCAGCGCGAGCGCCGGATCGGCCGCCGTGCGGGCCGCGGCCTCGAGCGAGTTCGTGCGCCGCAGCACCTTGTTGAGCGCCGCGGTTTCCTCGCCGAGCCGGTCGCCCAGTTCCAGCGCGCTCATCAGGTCGCGCAGGCCGCCGGCCGCGGGCTCGCTGAGATCGGGCACCAGCCGCTCGACCACGCCGGGCCGGGTGCGCAGCGTCTCGGCCAGCGCCAGCAGCTGCACGTCGCGCAGCGGCGCCAGGTGCGCGGTGCGCCGCAGCACCAGCGCGCCGATGAAGCGCCGGCCCGGCGTGGGCAGGTTGGCATAGAGGTCGTGCAGGATCGCCGCCGCCTGGTCGAGCTGCACGCGGATCGCGGCCTGGGCGAAGGGCAGCATCTCGGGCGCCGCCTCCACGCCATAGCGCCACACGCAGGCGCTGGCGAGATAGAGGTGGGCCAGCACGTCGCCGAGCCGCGCCGACAGCAGCTCCATGCGCTTGAGCTTGCCGCCGAGCATGCCCATGGCCAGGTCGGCGGTGAGCGCGTACTTGGCGCTCATGCGCGCGATCAACCGGGCCTCGGGCGCCAGCGCCTCGGGCGGGCGGCCCAGCACCGGCGCGCCGAACAGGCTGTGCCAGAGGTTGCGCGCCACGTGCCCGCCATGCGCCATCAGCGCCTTGCCGAGCGCGCTCTCGTCGTTGGCCTGCACCGCGGCCATCTCGTCGAGCACGTGCGGATGGCAGCGCACCGCGCCCTGGCCGAACACGATCAGCGCGCGCGTGAGGATGTTGGCGCCCTCCACCGTGATCGCGATCGGCGCCTGCCTATAGGCCACGCCCAGCAGGTTCGAGGGACCGGAGATGATGCCCTTGCCGCCGAGGATGTCCATGCCGTGATTGACCGCGCGCCGGCCGGCCTCGGTCAATTGCACCTTGAGGATCGCGCTCGCCACGCTGGGCCGCTCGCCGGCATCGAGCGCGCAGGCGGTGAAGCGGCGCGCGGCGTCGCTCGCATAGAGCTCGGCCGACATCTGCGCCACCAGCCCCGCCACCGCGTGGAACTTGCCCACCGGCAGGCCGAACTGCTCGCGGATGCGGCCATAGCCGTTGCTCACGAACAGCGCGGTCTGCTGCATCGCCGAGCCGAGCGCGGGCAGCGAGATGGCGCGGCCCGCGGCCAGGCACTCCATCAGCATGCGCCAGCCCTGGCCGACCTGCGGCTCGCCGCCGATCACCCAGTCCATCGGCACGAAGACCTGGTGGCCGTGGATGGGGCCGTTCATGAAGGCGCTGTCCATCGGGCGATGGCGCCGGCCGATCTCCATGCCCGCGTGCGGCACCGGGATCAGCGCGCAGGTGATGCCGAGGTCGCGCTGGCCCTCGGGCCGGCTCTCGTCGACCGCGTGGAAGGCCAGGCCGACCACGGTGGCCACGGGCGCCAGCGTGATGTAGCGCTTGTCGAAATCGACCAGGAAGCCGCGCGTTGGCCGGCCCTCGAACTCGCGCTCCACCAGCACGCCGCGGTCGGGGATCGAGGCGGCATCGGAGCCCGCGTAGGGCGAGGTCAGGCCGAAGCACGGCAGCTCGCGGCCATCGGCCAGGCGCGGCAGGTAGTGCTGCTTCTGGCCGTCGGTGCCGTAGCGCAGCAGCAGCTCGGCCGGGCCGAGCGAGTTGGGCACCATCACCGTGACCGCCGTCGCGACGTTGACGGTGGCGATGCGCGCCACCACCGTGGCATGCGCATGGTGGCCGAAGCCCAGGCCGCCGAACTCCTCGGGAATGATCATTCCGAAGAAGCGCTGCTCGCGCAGGTAGCGCCACACCTCGGGCGGCAGGTCCTTCGCTTCGTCGATCGCATGGTCGTCGAGCATCGCGCACAGCGTGCGCACCTCGCGGTCGATGAAGGCCTGTTCGCGCTCGGTCAGGCGGTTGGGCCCGAAGGCGGCGAGCGCATCGAAATCGGGGCGGCCGGCGAACAGCTGGCCTTCGAAGCCGACGGTGCCCGCTTCGAGCGCGGCGCGTTCGGTGTCGCCCAACGGCGGCAACGCCTTCGAGAAAGGCTTCATGGCCCAGCGGCCGATCAACGAGGCCAGCGGCATGCGTGTCTCCTTCGCCGCGAGGCAGGCGCGCGGCGCTCTACCATGGTGCGACCGGGGCGGCCCGGGGCCGGCCGGCCGAGGACGACCGCGCGTGTCGGAGACGGGCTTGCATTGCCGGCGCGCGCGGCGCCGCGCGGCTCAGCGCCGCTTCGGCGCCTGCTGCCCGGCCGGTGCCGCCGG
>NZ_JBMDKG010000007.1:0-259557 GCF_057809595.1 Variovorax sp. FG153 | reverse complement strand
TGCCGCCGCCGGCGGCCTTGTCGTCGGCGCCCAGCGGGCGGCCGAGCTCGTCCTTCTAGATCGCCTGGGCATGCCAGGCCAGCGCGCGCGCGGCATCGCCGGTGGAGCCCAGCAGCAGCGGGCGCACCACGCGGCCCTGCGCATCGAGGCCGAAGCGCAGCGCCGCGCGGAAGTCGCCCGCGGCCAATCGCGGGTCGCCGCAAAAGGCATCGTTGACGCGCGCCTGCACCAGCCCGTCGTCGGGCCCCGGCGCGCGCGCCGCTTCGGCCGGTGCTTCAGCGGTTGCCGGCACGCCGGGTTCGAGCACGAAGGCATCGGATGCCGTGTAGTGGATCGCGAGGCCGGTGCCCTCGAGCAGCAAGCGCAGCGCCGCCTCGGGCGTGTAGCGGCCCTGCACCGCCGCGCTGCTGCGCCCCGCGAACGACTCGGCCGTGTAGAAGCCCGAGCGCCCGGTGAGCTCGCCATAGGCATCGAGCGCGCCCTGCAGCGGCTGCACGCGCAGGTCGAAGCGCAGCAGTCCGGCGGACGGCATCGTCGAGGGAGCGGACGGCAACGCAGGCTCTGCGGCGGCGATCGGGCTCAGGAACGCCATGCACCCCGCCAGTGCGAGCGCACCGGCCGACGGGACCGTGGTTGCCATACGCGGGACATGCTCATGCCATTTCGGAGGGAGAACGCGAAGCGACCGCACCGCGGCGCGGCCGTTGTTCGGCGGCGATGCTAGGCAGAAAGTTTGACGGCGGCGTGACGCGCGCCGCGCCTTTCACTTCGGTCGCGTCGGCGCGAGCGCGCGCCGCGCCGCATTGAGTTCGGCATTGGTGATGTGCAGGTCTGCCATGACGCGCGCGAGCATGTCGAGCAGCGCCTCGCGCTGCCTCAGCCGCACGGTCTCCGCGCGCCGCGCGCGCTGCACCTGGCGCGCGGTGGCGTGGATCGCGCGCAGCGTCGGCGAATCGTGGCCGTCGAAGGACTCCGCGGAACGAAGGCTGTCGGGCATCGCGCTGGGATGCGTTCGGCGCGCGCTCAGGCGGCGGCTTCGACCCGGTCGGCGGCACCAGCGGCCGGCACTTCGCCATTGGCGGCATCGCCGCGCGTGGCGGCGGCCGGGCCGTAGTTGCGCAGGTGCAGGAAGAACTCGCCCATCATCTGCATCCACAGGCGCGCGCTGAACGCGAGGTGCGCGGGCGTCACGCCGCCGGCGACCACCACGTCCATCTCGAGCACCACGAAGTCGCCGTGCTGGGCGACGCGCGCGAAGCGCTTGCTGCGGTGCCAGGCCGCGAGCACGGCCTCGGGCAGCGTGCCGCCCTGCACGTGCAGCGGGCAGCTGAAGGTGAAGTCGGTGTACTGGGTGGTGGTGACCGGATTGCCCCACAGCACCTGAAAGCCGATGCCGTGGCTGGCGCTGTGCAGGCGGATCACGCCGTCCTGTTCGATGGTGGAGACGGCGGCGCCAGCGGCCTTGATGGCTTCGGAGACCTGTTCGGGCGTGACCGCGTCGAGCAGGTCGAGGGCCTCGGCGGGCGTGGCGGCGGTGGTGTCGGTCGGGGTGTTCGTCATGAGGTTCCCTGTCTGTGGATGGTGGTTGTCGGTGGGTTCAGTTCGTCTTGCGCAGCGCGGCGTCGAGCGCGGCGGCATCGATGCTCAGCTGCGTGGCCGGCGCGAGCTGCGTCAGGTGGGCCTGGATCAGCTGCTGCTGGCGCTGCTGGCGCAGCGCGGCCTGCAGCTGCGGGCGCATCTCCTCGAGCGTGGCGGTGCGCGCGGGCTGGCTGTCGAGCAGCTTCACGACGTGGAAGCCCGCGGCCGATTGCACCGGATCGCCGACCTGGCCGGTCTTGAGCTTGCCGATGGCATCGCGCACCTCGGGCAGCATGCGCGCGAGCGGCAGGTTGCCGACCTCGCCGCCGCGCTCGGCGCTGCTCCTGTCCTGCGACTTGGCGCGCGCGAGCGCAGCGAAGTCGCCGCCGCCGCGCGCTTCGCGCGCCAGCTTCTGGGCTTCCTCGCGCACCTTGGCGACGGCCGCGGTGGCGGTGTCGGGGGTGGCGAGGAAGATCTGGGCCACGCGGTAGGTGGCCGGCAGGTTGAAGCCGGCCTTGCCCTGCTCGTAGGCGGCGGAGAGTTCGGCCTCCGACGGATAGCCCGCCGGCACCTGGCTCACCGACTCGAGGTAGCCGGTGGTGACGATGCGGGCCGTGAGCTCGCGCACCGCGGCGTCGATCTTGGCCTTGACCTCGGGCTTGTCGGTGAAGCCCTTGTCGCGCGCCTCCTTCAGCAGCGCCTCACCGAGCAGCCGCTGGCGCAGCCAGCCCTCGACGCTGGCGCGGTTGTCCTTGACGGCCGCGCGCTCGGCATCGGGCAAGGCCTGCAGCAGCTTCTCGACCTCGTCCTGGCGCACGGTGAGTTCGCCCAGGCGGGCGACCACCGGCGCGCCCGTGGGCGCGGCGATCTGCTGCGCCGCGGCGCCAAGGCTGGCCGACGCGGCCAGCAGCAGCGCGGCCAGCGTGCGCAGGTGCGCGGGAGCAAGGGGTTTCTTCGGGTTCATGGTCGAGGTTTCCTTCTGGCCGCTCACTTCGCGGCGGGTGCCGATGCGGCGCCGGCCGGCGGCGTGGCCGCGGCCTCGGCCGGCTTGGGTGCGTTCACAGCGCGCGCGTCGAAGCGGCCTTCGTACAGCTTGTCGCCGTACTGCTGCGCGATCTGCTCGAACTTCACGCGGCTCTGGGCCGCGAACGGCTGGCGCGCGGCGAACACGCTGCCCATGTCCATGGTCTCGTAGGCGCGCAGCACCTCCTGGCCCACGGCATAGAGCTGGGTGTTCTTCGCCTCGCACTGGGTGAGCGCGGTGCGCTGCGTGCCGGTCTCGGCCACGAGGCGCTGGCGCTCGGCCTCGGAGGCGCGCGCGGTGCGCAGCAGCTCCTCGTAGGCGCTGCGGAACTGCGCGACCTGGCCGTTGGACTTCTCGGCCGCGGCCTGCGCCTGCTGGCGCAGTTGCTCGACGCCGGCACTCGCATGCTCGCGCGCCTGGCGTTCGCCGGCGAGCTGCGACTGGGCGCGCGCGAGGTCCTTGCGCAGCGCCTCGACTTCGGCCGCCGGTGCGGGCGCGGCCGCGCCCGGTGCCGCGGCCGCGGGCTTGCCGGCCTTGAGCGCGGCGAGCTCGTTCTGCGCCTGCTGCAGCTGCGAGGTGGTGATGCGCAGCTGCGCGCGCAGCCGCTCTTCCATGCTCTGGCCGCCGGCCGCGGCCGGCGCGCCCTGGGCGTGCGCGCCGCCGGCCAGGCCGGCCAGACCGGCGAAGGCGAGCGCCAGGGCGAGCGCTGGGGTCTTGAAATGGGATCGGGCCACGGCGACGTCCTCAGAAGCGCGCATTGAGTTCGAGCTGCAGCGTGTCGATCGACAGCGGCGCGCCATAGACCTCCTTGGTCGAGATCCAGCGGCCGGTGAACCAGAGGTTCTTGTCGAACGCGTACGAACCGCCGAGGAAGTAGCCGCGCGCATTGGTGCCGCCGCCATGGAAGGTCGAATCGTTGTAGCCGTCAGGCAGCGCATCGGGCTCGATGCGCTTGTAGCCCGCGATGAGGTTCCAGTCGCCGCGCGCGGCCGGTGCCGGGCGGCCGTAGGTGGCCTGCAGCATGAAGGCGTTGCCGCCGCTCTTGTAGTCGGCCTGGGTGGTGCCGCCGGTGCTGCCGAAGTTGTTGACGATGGCGCCGCGGATGCCCGCGCGGCGCCAGATGTCGCTGGCGTCGTAGGCGGTGTTGCGGATGAAGTTGGCGTCCAGGCGCAGGTTGTTGCCCGCGACCTTGGTGTCCCAGCGCATGTTCAGGTCGACCAGGCGGAACTTCGAGGCCAGGCCCACGTACTGCGGCTGCGGCGTGCCGGCCGGGTTCAGCGGATCGAGCGAGATATCGCGCAGCAGCATCAGCGTGTTGCCCTTCTGCATGAAGGCCGGACGCGACCAGTCGGTGCTGCAGCCGTCGGCGCCCGCGTACAGCGCGCAGGGCTCGGAGACCTTGCCGCTGATGTTGCGGAAGTTGTAGTACGCGAGCGCGCCGCGCAGGCGGTTGTCGTCGTCGAGCTTCCAGTCGGCGCCGACCTGCGCGCCGAGCAGCCACTTGTTCTCGCTCTTGGCCTTGGTCTGGCTGCGGCTGGGCGCGTTGTCCGAGGAGTACTCGAGCGGGATCAGGCCCAGCGTGCCGAACAGCGACAGGTCCTTGTTGCTGGCCAGCGCCTTGTCGAACTGGAACGCGATGCCGTCGAAGTTGAGGTCGCTCGAGAACAGCGTGTCGGTCGACATGAAGGGGTTGGCGAAGCGGCCGCCGGTGACGGTGAGCCAGTCGACCGGCTTGTGCGAGATCCACATCTGGTCGAGCCACACGCTCTTCTTGCTCAGGCCGCCACCGAGGGTGGTGGTGGTCGACACCGGGTTGTCGTCGCTGCCCGAGGCCAGGCGCACGCCGGCCTTGGTGTTCTCGCTGAGGTCCGCGAGGATGCCCACGCGGGCCCGCGCGCGGAACAGGTTGCGCCGGTCCTCGCGCGTGTTGAGCAGCGAGGGCAGCGCGAGGTTGGTGTTGGGGTTGACGTCGTAGCCGCTGCCCTTGTTGAGCTCGGGCCAGTTGATCTCGATGTTGCTGTTGTTGCCCGCATAGCTGCGAGACTCGTTGCGCACGCGCACGTCGCCCTCGAAGCGGATGCGCTTGCTCCACTCGGGCGTTTCGTTGGGCGCGGCCCAGCCTTCGTCCTTGGCCTGCGCCATGACCTGGGCCTTGACCTCGTCGCGGATCTGGTCGCGCACGGTCTGCGAGATGTAGGGCACGCGCACGTCGCCCGGTTCCAGGCGCACGCCGCCGGCGCTGGCCACGGCACCGGCCGAGACCGCGGCCAGCCGCTGCTGGGCCTGCTGCGAGGCCATGGCTTCGGCCTGGGCCTGCGCCAGCAGCGCCTCGCCCACGTCCTTGGCGAGCGTGCCGCTCTGAATCAGGCCGCGGATCAGCTTGACCATGGCGGTCTCGCCGGCCGGTCCGGCCTGCTGGGCGGCCGCGCCGCTCGCGGCCAGCGCGAGGGCCGTGGCCACGGCCGCGGCCAGCGCGCCCTGGCGCAGGGCCGGCGCGAGGCGGCGGCCGAAGGGGTATTTGGATGGGTTCATCGCTTCGTTCACGGGATGGAATGGGGAAGACGGGGCTTCGGCGCGCATCACGGCCGACGCCCCCTGAAGGACACGCGCATCGGGAAGCGCACGGAAGGCGGTGGCGACTCGTCGAGCCGGCCGAGGTCGCGCACCGCGGCCAGCACCGCCTCGTCGGTCTCGGTCGAGCCGGTGCTGCGCACGAGCTGCGCACGCCGGATCTGGCCCTGGACGTCGAGCCAGATGTCGAGATGGATGTCGTCGAAGGTCAGGCTGCGAGTGCGCGGGTCACGCAGCAGCGCCCGCTGCAGCTGGTCGGAGGCATAGCGCGCGAACGAGCCGCTGCCCAGGCCGCCGCCGGCACCGGTGCCGCTCATGCCGCCGCCGCTGCCGGCCTGGATGCCGAAGGCATCGCTGCCGGCCTGCGCGGCGCTGTCCATGGTCACGGGGTCGCCGAGGTCCTTGGTGGGACTGGGCGGGGTGTCGTCCTTCGGCGGCTCCAGCGGCTCGATCGGCTTGGGCTCGGGCTCGGTCACCGGCTTGATCTTCTCCGGCTCGGGCTCGGGCAGCTTCTCGGGTTCGGGCGGCGGCGGCGGTGGCGGCGGCAGCATCAGCGTGGGAGCGTCGGCCACCACGCGCTTCTGGCTCGCGGTGTCGGCCAGCAGGTACCACACGAGCGCCGCCAGCAGCGCCAGCAGCACCGCGCCGATGGCCCAGCCGCCCCAGCGGCGCCACAGCGCGCGAGCGTCGGCGGGCGCGCCGCCGCCGGCCGCGGCGCGGCCCACGAAGGCGAAAGTCGGATCGCGAGGTTTCACGCGCCGGTCCTCACTTCTGCTTGCCGGTCACGAGGCCGATCTGGTTCAGCTCGATGCGGCGCAGCAGGTCCAGCACGTCGACCACCTTGGCGTACTGCACGCTCGAATCGCCGCGCACGATGACGGGGAAGTCGGGCGACAGGGCTTTCTCGGTGCGCAGGCGCTCCTCGAGCTCCGGCAGCGACACCGGGTAGGCGTCGAGGAACACGTTGCCCGCGTTGTCGATCGTGATGGCCTTGGTCTTGGGCTTCTCCAGCGCCACCGAGGAACTGGCCTTCGGCAGGTCGACCTTGATGCCCGGGATGCTGGCGTTGCTGGTGAGGATGAAGATCACCAGCACGACCAGCAGCACGTCCACGAACGGCGTGATGTTGATGCCGCCGGTGCGCTTGCGCACGGCGAACTTGGCTGCGTTGGGCATGTGCGTCGCCTCAGGCCGGAACCTGTGCCGGCGAGGTCCAGCCGCCACGTGCCGCGTTGTCGTCGGCCGTGCGGCGCGCGCCGCCCTGGGCCGCCACGGCCGCGGGCACCGACCTGCCCTCGCCCTGCTCCTCGGCCAGGCGCGTCACGAACTCGTCGACGAACACCGCCATGTCGGCGCCGATGGCGTCCGAGCGCGAGGCCAGCCAGTTGTAGCCGAACAGCGCGGGGATCGCGACGCCCAGGCCGGCGGCGGTACACAGCAGCGCGGCCGCCATGCCCGGTGCCACCGAGTTGATGTCCACCGCACCGGCCATCGCCGCCACCACGAACACCAGCATGATGCCGATCACGGTGCCGAACAGGCCGACGTAGGGCGCGCCCTCGATGGTGGTCGACAGCCAGTTCATGCGCTTGGACATGCGCTCGGTCTCGCGCACCATCACGCCGTCCATGGCCGCGCGGATGGCGCCGATGGTCGCGCTCGACACGGCGCTCAGGTCGTAGCCGCGCTCGTGGCGGCGGCGCATCTCCTCGATCGCCACCTGGTAGAGGCGCCACAGCGAGGAATCGTCGCGGACTTCCTGCGACACGGTGTTGCTGATCGCGAGGCGGTCCAGCGGCGCGCCGGCGGCTTCGCGGAAGTGCTCGATGAAGCGGGCATTGGCGCGCGAGATGGCGCCGTAGCTGCGGCCCTTGCCGATCATGATGGCCCACGACAGCACCATCATCAGGCCCAGCAGGCCGACGACGATCCAGGCGTCCAGCGGCATCGCGGCCAGGATGAAGCCGAAGTGGCTCTTGCCGGCCTGCTGCTCGTCGGCACCGAAGGCCGTGAGGCGCGATTCGGCGCCTTGCGAGACGGCGTCGGCCAGCAGCAGCGCATCGCCGCGCGCGACCTTCGACAGGCGCACTTCGTCGATCGCGCCGGTGAACGGCGCCCAGGCGGCGGCCGCGGGAGCGTTCTGGCCGGCGGCAGGCGTGGCGGCCACGTCGGCGCCGAGCGCGGCGGCCGTGTTCAGCGCCGGCAGGCGCGCGGCCAGCGACACCGCGGGGCGGCCGCCGACGTACAGCGCAACGCTGTCGCCCTCGGCCTTGACCGCGATGTGCGACCACTGGCCGGCCTGCACCGGCTGCGCCGGGGTGCTGCGCTGGCCGTTGACCTGCACGAAGGGCACGCCCTGGTCGATGCCGACCAGCAGTTCGCCCGCGCCGTCGCGGCGCGCATAGATCACCTGGCGCGCGCCGAGCTGGTCGGGCCGCACCCAGGCGGAGAAGGTGAAGCTGGCACCGGCGGCCAGGGCCAGCGAGGGCGTGGCGGGCAGCATCAGCGGCGCGCCGGCGAACTGCGCGCCCTTGCCGATCACCGTGCCTTCGGCCGGCACGGTCGGGGTCTGGCCGTTGTTGCCGTAGGCGGTCGTGTCGCGCGGCGGCACCGCGCCTTCGGCGAAGTGGTAGACCAGCGTGTAGTCGGGATCGAAGCTGCGCTGGCCGTTGCCCGAGGCCGGGGCCTTGGGGTTGCCGTAGTACATCCAGAGCTTCTGCGGCGTGCCGGCCGAGACCGTGGGCACGTCGACCCAGACCAGCGCGATGCCCAGCAGCGGATCGAACTGCTCGATCTGGTGGTTGAGCACGGTCTTGTCGTCGCCGGCCACGAAGCGCAGGTCGGCGCCGGTCTCGCTCACGCCCTCGAACTTGAAGTTGCCCGTGTGCAGGCGCACCAGCACCGGCATGCGGCCGGCGTCGCTGCCGATGGCGCCGGCCTGCGGGCCGCCGTCCACGGTGATCGGCTTGCGATAGGCCCATTCGGGCTGCCACCATGCATGGGCCAGGCCCGGCAGGAGCGTGCTCAACAGCGTGAGCGCGAGGAAAAGAAAGCGTCGCATGACAGGGGTTCTCCGGAAAGCTCGTGGAAAAAGGTTCTTGAAAAGTGGCGTTGCCGCGTTTCGGATTCGGTGATCAGTAGCTGGCGTTGATGCTGAAATTGACCTGCGTGTCGCCCTTCTTCGTGCGCGGGCCGTCCTTCAGCGGACGGCCGATATCGATGCGGCCCGAGAAGTACTGGCCGACCTTGAAGGTGGTGCCCAGGCCCACCGAGGCGAGCGCGAAGCGGTCGGCCTGTTCGGGCAGCGGGTTCTTCAGGCGCAGGCGCGCGCCGTCGACGAAGGCGTAGGCGCGCCAGCCCTCGACCCAGGGGTTGAGCCAGTTCAGCGGCGGGGTGCGCCATTCGAGCGAGCCGACCACGCCGTAGTCGCCGGTGGCCTCGGCCGAGAGATAGCCGCGCACCGAGTTCATGCCGCCGCCGGCGATCTGTTCGCTCGACACCAGCGGCGAGTCGGTCATCTGGCCGTTGACGCGGAAGGCGAGCTGCGAGCCGCCCTCGAAGGTGTAGGTGCCGTTGAGGTCGGTCTTCAGCACCATGAAGCTCGGCGAGGACTTGTAGCGCTTGTAGTCGAACTGCGCCTGGTCGCTGCCGTAGCTGAAGAAGCTGCGCGTGCCCACCACCAGCGACACGCCCACGCCGTACTGGCTCTTCTCGGCCTGGCGCAGGCCCGAGTACGACAGCGTGATCGGCGCGTACTTGAGCGGCACCTCGTCGCTGCTGTTCTTGAGCGTGAGGGCCTCGCGGTTGTTCTTCAGGTCGACGCCGGCGCTGAACGAATGCCACCAGTTGCCGGTGTTGGGCACGGTGTAGGTGGCCTTCAGCCCGATCGAGTGGCCCTTGCCGAGCACGTCGGTGCCGCCCACGGTGGCCACGTTGCTGTCGGACCAGAAGGCCGAGCCCTCGAGCGACCAGTTGCTGTTGGGCAGCGGCGCCAGGTACGAGGCCGAGACCACCTGCGTCTGCTTCAGGTCCTGCGGCGCGCCGAAGAAGCTGATCGAGGCGCTGTGCCCGAGCTGCCAGAGGTTGTCGTGGCCGATCGAGGCCGAGGCGCGCAGCTTGCGCGTGTCGGCGCTGTAGTCGTTGTTGAGGCCGACGCTGGCGCGCCACGGGCTCTGGTCCTCGACCTTGAGGTCCACGTCCATGGTGCCGGGCAGCGCGCCCTGGCGCACCAGCGGCATCACCTGCCGCTTCGGGCCGCGGTTGAGCGCGGCGAGCTGCGACTGGGCCTTGTTGAAGTCGGGCACGGTGCCCTCCTGCAGCGCGGGCACCTGGTCGCGCACGTCCAGCGGCGAGTTGTACTCGGCGCCGACCACGCGCACGCGGCCGACTCGCGTTTCGCTGACCTGCAGGAACACCACGCCCTGCGTGACCTGCTGTTCGGGCAGGTCCACGTAGACCGACTGGTAGCCGGCGGCCTGGTAGGCGGCGAGCAGCGCGTCGCGCGCGCCCTCGATGTCCTTGAGCGTGCGCTCGGGACCGAGGAAGGGCGTGACCGCCTTCTCGATCGCACGGGCGTCCAGCGCGGTGTTGCCGCGCACGATGTATTCGGTGACGTCGACCTTTCGTTCGGGTGCGGCCGGCGCGGCGGTTGCCGCGGCCGCGGGGGGCGGGTTCTGGTTCGGGGCCTGGGTGTCGGCGGGCGCGGCGGCCGCCGGCGCGGTGTCCGCGGCCTGCGCCGACGCGACGCCGTGCGCACACAGCGCCAGCACTGCCAGCCACACCGCTCTCCAGCACATCGGTGGGGCGTTCTTCTTCAAGTCATGCATTTCCAGCTCGGTTCTCAAGGATGAAGCTCGCTCGGCAGCGGCCCATGGTGGAGAGCCTTCATGTCGCCGCTGCGTACGTTTCCTAGACGCCCGGCAGGCGCGGCGACTGTCGTTTGTCACGAAAACTTCATCAAGAAAAGTCGGACGGGTCCTGCACGGGGTCGTCGACGCACATAAGAAGAAGGGCCTCCACGCGGGAGGCCCTTCCTGGATTGGCGCGGCGCGAGCCGCGCGGTCCTTCGTGCTACTGCCTGAGGTTGCGCCGTTCGCCCGGCGTCAGCGACTGCATCTGCGCGGTGGTCAGCGCGCCCGCGCCGAGCACCTGCACCACGCCCTTGGGGTCGTAGGCGGCGCCGGTGGTGCCACGCTCGCGCGCACCGCCGCCGCCGGCCGGCGCGCCCTCGGGCGCCTCGTTGCCGAAGCCCAGCACGCGCACGGTGAACACCGAGGGCAAGGCCTTCCTCGCCTCGGCGCGCTCGCGCTGCAGCGAGTCCTGCGCCGCCATGCCGGCCTGCGCGGCCGCGGCGCTGGCGTTCGACAGCGCGCCCACGTTGACCGCCGCCACCACCGGGATGCCGGTGGACTTGCCCTGCACCTGGATGTTCTCGGCGTTCACCACGTGCAGCGCCGCGAGGTTGACGTTGCCCGACACGCGGATGCCGGCCTCGCCCGCGTCGATGGTGCCCAGCGGCGCGATCAGGTCGATGTCGCCCGGCGGGATCTCGGCGATCGGGTTCAGCGTGGCGATGCCCGCGCCGGTGGTCGGCGCGTTGGGCGACAGCGTGACGTTGCCCACGCTGTCGTAGACGCGCCGCTGCGGCGTGTAGACCACGGTGGTCTTGGCGCCCCGCCCGGCGTTGATGTCGCCCTCGCCCGACCAGCCCAGGATGTTGCCGCCGAAGGTGGTGAACACCCGGCTCTGGCCCATCAGGATGCTGCCGCGCGCATAGATGTCGATGTCGCCCTCGCCCTGCGTCATCACGCCCGAGCCCGGACCCGGCACGAAGCCGCCGTCCACGCCCACCAGCGTGCGGCCGCCCGGCGTCATGATGCGCACGTCGCCGCCGAACTGGGTGTGGATGCCGGCGTCGAGCACGTCGTAGAAGGCCACGCCGTAGCCCGGGCTGCCCAGCGCTTCCCACTCGGCCTTGCTGATGTAGGTCTTGCCCGGGGTCGGGCGGTCCTTGCCGACGCCGCTGGTGGTCACGTACTCGTCGATGTAGAGCGCGCTGCTGAACAGCGTGAGGTCGCCCTCGTAGCTGCGCGGGCGGCCCTGCGCGTCGGTGTCGGGCAGCAGCGTGGCGATGGCCTCGCGTCCGCGCAGGTAGCTGCCGCGGCGCTTGCCGCCCTCCTCGTTGTACTCGCGGCCCGAGGCCTTGAGCTCGGCGTAGTAGACGCCGCGCAGGAAGGCGCGCTGCTGCTCGGGCGGCAGCGCCGCGAAGAAGGCGCGCGCGTCCATGGTGCCGGCGTCGAAATGCAGGCCCAGGCGGTTGGCCTTGCCGAAGCGCTCCGTGAGCCAGTTGACCAGGTGCAGCCGGCTCTCGACCTTGTACTCGCGCGCCAGCGAGCGGTTGGGCGCGCTGTCGCCGCGCGAGAGCGCCTGCTGGCGCTCGCGGTCGAGCTCCACCTGCTTGCGCGCCAAGAAGGACTCGGCGCCGGCCTCGCTGCCCTCGTAGCCGAACTCGCGCGCCAGCCACTGCGCGAGCGACAGCGCGCCGCCGTAGACGGCCACGGCCTTGCCCGGCTGGTCGGCCAGCGGCTGGCCCGGATCGGCCAGATTGGCCGGGTCGAGGTAGCGCTTCGCGAAGGACTGCCAGTCGGCGCCCGCGCCCATGCCGGCCGACACCGCCACGCTGGCGCCGCTGCTGCGGTCGCCGGGCTTCACGTCGACCACGGCGCCCAGCGTCTTGATCTCGCCGCGGTCGGCGAAGTAGAGATTGCGCCCGGCCGTCACCTCGAGCAGGCCCGGGCCGGTGATGTAGAAGCTGCTGTGGCGGATGTCGCGGCCGGCCTCGATCACCGAGATGTCGTCGGCCAGGCCGTGCGAGATCAGGTTGCCGCGGCCGGTGCCGATGGTGTCCTTCTGGCCCAGGCGCGTGCCCGAGTCGGTGATGTCGCGCCCCGCGCGCACCGCCACCGGGATCGAGCCGTCGTAGCGCGTGCCGTCGCGGCCCAGGTAGCCGAGGCTGGCGGCCTGTCCGAAGCGCAGGCCGACGATGTCGCCTTCCACCGCGTAGTAGCGCGCCGCCTCCTGGCCCGCCGCGGCATAGGCCGAGGTGGCCTGGCTCGCGAAGGTGAACAGCGGCGCGTTCGTGTAGCGGCCGCTGAAGCCGATGAGCCAGTCGGTCTCGGCATTCGCCACGGACGGATGCAGGTTGTGCACCGTCACCGGGCTGAAGCCGTAGGGACCGCCGCCCGTGTAGGCGATCACGCCCATGAAGCCCGGGCGGAACGGGCTGGTGAGCGCCGCCGGGTCGGCGGTCGACGCGGTGATCGCATAGCCGCTGGCCTGGATCGAGTCGCGCGCCAGCAGCTCGAGCACGCCCTTGCCGGTGACGTTGGCGTACTGCGCGCCCTGCGGTGCCGGCGAGAGCGTGAGGCCGAACTCGGTGCGCGTGAAGGCCGCGCCGTTGTTGGCCAGCAGGTTCGCGGTGCCCACGCCGTAGTAGAGGCTGCCGCTGGCCGCGACCGCGCGCAGGATCGACGGATAGAAATGACCCTGGAAGGTCGCGCCGAGGTTGTTGTCGCGGCGCGCCTTCACCACGTCCTCGTTCACGCCGCCCTCGCCCCAGGCGGTGGTCGGCGTGAGATTGCCGCCGGCGCTGAACAGGTCCACGGCGGTGGCGGGCGTCCACAGCGAGAACCAGCTGTAGCCCTCGCCCGCGTAGGCCCGGCCCTGGTAGCTGAAGGGCGTGCTGTTGAGCAGCTTGGTGCGCCCCGCGTCGGCCACGCCGCCGAGCACCAGGTCGCCGCGCGTGTCCAGCCGCGCGGTCGAGTCGCCGAGCACCAGCACCGGTCCGCCGCTGGCGCCGGCGCGGCCCTTGCTGTAGGGGTCGCCGCCGCGCGAGTCGAGCTGGTCGCGCGTGCCCGCGCCCACGTCGAGGCCGCCGATGGCGCCGGCCTGCACGCGCAGCGCGCCGCGCAGGTTGACGAAGGTGCTGTTGAGGTCGTGCTCGTTCCTGCGCAGCGTCGCGTTCGGATTGAGGCTGCCGCCGATGCGCAGGTCGAGGTCGCCGCCGCCCGTGAGCACGAGCTCGCCGCCGGGCGTCATGCGGCCGGTGCTCGCCACGGCCAGGTGCAGACCCTCGCTGCGCGGCACGCGCGAGGTCTGGGCTCTCATCGGGCCGTCGTTGAAGAAGACCTCGCCGCGCGGGCCGATCATGCCGGCGTCCTTGCCGGCCTCCACCACCAGGTTGCCGCCGCCCAGCGTGCCGAAGCCGGTGAAGCCCACGAGGTAGGGATCGTTGTTGAAGCTGTTGCTCGGGTACGGGTAGTACTCGCCGTTGGAGCCCGCCACGTAGGTGCCGAAGTTGATCCACCAGGCCGCGGGCAGCGAGTCGGCGCCGGTCGCGACGCTGCCGCTGCCCTGGCGCCAGAGCCAGGTGCCGGTGGCGGTCGAGCCGACCTGGCCGCGCATCTCGGCGAGCTCGAAGCCCACGCGCAGCGAGCCGCCGCTGCCGACCAGGTCGCCGCGCAGGTCGCCGCCGGCGCGCAGCAGCAGGTTGCCGCCCTGCTCCGGGTACCAGGCCGCGTAGAGGCTGCGCGCGCCGCCGTCGACCAGCGGCTCGTAGGGCTTGCCTTCGACGGAGAACAGGATCGAGCCGTCCTTGAGCAGGCCGCGCTGCTGGTCGTAGAGCCGGTCGGCCGCGCCGCCCACGCCGGGCGCGGTGGCGGTGCCGGCCGTGTAGACGCCGTAGGGCGAGCGCAGCGTGATGTCACCGCCCGAGACCAGGTCGAGGTCGCCGGTGCCGGTGCGCAGCACGCTGAAGATCTGCTCGCGCGCCGGGTGGTAGGCCGCGACGCGGTCCGGCGGCACGGCCGGCTTGTCGACGGTGGCGTACTCGCCGTAGCCGTAGTCGTTCATGTCGGCGGGGTCGTTGCCGACCAGGCCCCACATGCGCATCTCGTCGATCTGCTCGGGCGTCATGGGCGTGCCCGGAACGATCTGGAAGCTCAGCACGTACTCCCCGAAGAAGTCGATCACCATCTTCGCGCCGGCGTCCGGCCCCCAGAAGTAGGTGGCCGGCGAGCCGGTGCCCGGCACGTCGCTGACCTTCGAACCGAGGCCGAAGTGGGTGTCGGCCAGCTGCAGCCGGCCGGTGGCGTGCGGCTGCGCGAGGCGGGTGTCGGCCGCGCCGAGGTCGGCGCCGGCCACGAGGCGCAGGTCCCACGACAGCGAGCCCGCGGGCAGCATCGGCGCCAGCGCCCAGGTGCGGCCCTGGTTGCCGTCGGCATCGTCGGGCCGCAGGTTGATCATCTCGACGCCGCCGGGCAGCTTGACCTGGGTTTCCGAGGGCACCACCGCGCCCTTGGCCAGCGCGAGCGGGCGCGACAGCGCCATGCCCACCGGCAGCGGCACGCCCGCGGGCCAGATGCCCGCCGCCATGCGCACCGCGGCCGGCAGGCGGAAGCCCGCGGCCAGGCGCGTGCCGGCCGGCAGCGTCACGGGCTCGCCCAGTACCGAGCCGGCCGCGTGCAGCAGCTTGCCCGCGGCGTCGCGCACGTCCGCGCCGAGCACCAGGCCCGCGGGCACGGTCAGCGGCTGGTCGAGCACCATCGCGGCTGGCAGCAGCGTGCCCGAGGGCAGCGTCACGGCGCTGGCCGGCAGGTCGAAGTTCAGCGTGCGGCCCTGCTCGAAGCCGGTGCCGGTGTCGAGCGTGACCATGCCGCCGTGCGGGATCACGAGGTCGCCGCCGAAGGGCAGCCGGCCGCTCGGCAGGATCCAGCCCTTGTCGTCGGGCGTGGCGCCGCGCACGAGGCGCGAGCCATCGAAGCCGTCGTTGATGCTGCCGAAGACCTCGAGGTTGCCCGGCGCGCGGATCACCAGCGCGCCCGGCTCGCCCGAGCCGTAGGCCAGGGTCTTGCGCGTGCGCGGGTTCAGGCTCGCGTAGCGGTGGCCCGAGAGGTCGATGTCGCCGTCCACGTGCAGGTCGCCATCGGGGTTGATCGCGGCGTCGGTCACGATCTGCACGCCGGGGCGCAGGTGGAAGCGGTCGCCCTGCGCGCGCAGGCCCGCGAGGCGGCCGTCGATCAGCGCGCCGTTGCGCAGCGCGGCCTCGATGAAGGCCTCGCTCTGACCGTGCAGGCGATCGAGGTAGGCCTGGTCGATCACCTGGTAGGTACGGCCGTCGACGCTCGCGTCCGTGCCCTTCGCCGCGCTCTTGTCGGTGACGAAGGCGTTGACCGCGACCGACTTCGCGCCCTGGATGTCGATGCTGCCCGCGGCCTCGATGGCCACGTCGTCGGCGCCGCGGCGCGGTGCGTTGAGCGCCACCGTGCCGTAGTCCTTCGCGGCACCGGCCACGCGCAGGTCCATGCGCGCGCCGCTGGCGATCGAGAGCGTGCCGCTGCCGGCATCGAGCTCGATGACCGCGCGGTTGGGCGCGTCGATCGCCTGGCCGTGGCTGTCGCGCCGCAGCACGCTGGCGCTGGCATCGAGCACCGCCGTGCCCGCGAGCGACACGCCGTCGCGCGCCGCCAGCCGGATGCTGCCGGCCTGCTCGCCGCTGGCGTCGACGCGGCCCTCGACCGTGAGCCGGCCGCCGTCGACCGAGAGGTTGATCTCGCGCGCCTTGAGCTCGTCGCCGACCACGAGGTCGCCGCGCTTGAGCTGGAAGCTGCGCACGCCGAAGGCACCGCCTTCGGTGAGCCGCGCATTGAGGCCGCGGAAGTCGGCGATGGACTGCGCGCGCAGCTCGATGTCGCCCGCCGCGTAGGGCACCAGCGTGCCGCCCGCGTCGTAGTAGCCGCTGCTGTCGGCTGCGATCGCGCCGCGCAGGTCGATCGTGCCCGCGCCGGCATCGAGCGCGATCGCGTCGAGGCGGCCCGCGCGGTTGTTGCGGGCCGACAGGTCGATGCGCGCGCCCGCCGCCTGCGCGATGTTGCCGCCGCGGCTCTCGAGCACGAGGTCGCCGCCCCAGGCGTACTTGCTGACGTCGAAGAAGTCGACGCGCCGGCCCGCGAGGTCGAGCATCGAACGCTCGCCCAGCAGCAGGTCGCCCTGCGCGACCAGGCTCAGCTTGCCGCTGGGCAGCCGCACCGCGGTGTCGAAGCTCAGTGGCCCGCCCGCGTCGAGGCGCAGCTCGGCGCCCAGCGCCTCGGGTGCCACCGCGTCGATCGCGGGCAGCACCGCGCCTTCGGGCGTGGTCACCGCGATGCGGCCGCCCGCGCGGATGGCGTTGACCGAGCCGGCCTTGCCGGTCATCAGCGGCGTGGCGATCAGCAGCTCGCCGCCGCTGCGGTCGAAGTCCTTGGTGGCCTCGTTCCAAGCGCCCTGCGACTGGTAGACGCCGAGGCTGCCGCGGTGGTTGGCCGTGATGCGCTCGCTGGCGTTCAGCGCCACCGTGCCGAAGCCCAGGGTCAGGCGGTCGTGCGAGATCACCGACTTGGGCTGGGCCTGCGCCGCGTAGCCGAACACGATCTCGCGCGCGTCGACCTCGAGCCGGCCGCTGCCGGTGCCCGCGCCGCCGCTCATCACGCCGCCGGCCGGCGACGCCGTGCCGTTCCACACCAGGGTGTCGGTCTCGATGCGCGCCACGTCGTCGGCGCCGCCATGGCCGTAGATGGCCGGCGTGGTCAGCACCAGTTGCGCCAGCGAGGGCTGGCCGTTGGCGGACGACAGCGTCGACAAGCGCACCGATTCGTAGAAGTTGACCGAGTCGCGCGCGGTCAGCACCAGGTTCTCGAGCGCGGGCGCGCCGGTGCTGGTGTCGCCGCGCAGCAGGCGGTCGAGCACCTGCTGGTTGAGCGTCATGCCCGCGGGCAGCGCGCCGCCCGCGCGGGCGCGCTCCAGCGCCTCGGCGCTGCCGACGTTGATGCCGCCCACGGCCAGCACCAGGTTGCGCGCGCCGTAGCGCACCGAGTCGCCGAGCTCGAAGGCACGGTCGGTCGCGGCCGTGATCGTGCCCTCGGCATAGAGGGTGGTGGTGCCGCCGCAGCGCACGCTGCCCTCGCACACGCCGATGCGGATCGGGCCCTGGCCCCAGCGGGTGTCGGTGCTCAGGCTCGGGGCCAGCATGTCGAGCCAGCCGTTGGAAACGGCGAGCACCGCGACATCGCCGGGCTTGAAGACATAGCCGGCCTTCGAGTCCCAGGAGACCGGTCCGCGGCGCAGCGTGTCGATGCCCGCGCCCTGTTCGAGCACGATGCCGCCGTCGCGCTGGCCCGCGACCAGGAACACCTGCGGCGCCGACAGCACGGCGCCTTCGCGCAGCACGATGCCGCTGGCGGCCTGGTAGGCCGTGCCGAAGCTCGCGAGATACGAGGACTGGGTGTTGCGGCCGGTCTCGAACTGCGAGCCCGGCGCGCCGCCGATGGCCATGGTGCCCGCGCCGATGCCGTTGAGCATGCCGGCGTCGAGCGTGACGCCGGTGAAGCCTTCGGTTGGGCCCTTGCCCGCCGCCACGATCTCGAACGCGCGCCCGGAGCCGCTGACCACCAGCTCGCTGCCGAAGCCGCCCGGCGCGGCCGCGTGCCGCACCGTGCCCTCGGCGATGCGGACGCCGCGGTCCTCCAGCGGCTTGATGCCGGGGGTCAGCGTCAGCCGGCCCGCGTCGCGCTCCAGGCGCGGGCGCGGCACGCCGTCGCGCGCGGCCCAGTCGAGGCCGAACTGGGCGTAGCTGGTCTCGTTGTACTGGGAATAGGTGCGCAGCAGGTCGGCCGGCGTCAGCACGAGCTGCGTGGTCAGCGTGTCGAGGATGCCGGTGTTGGCGACGCCGACCCGGCCCGCGGTGCTGTAGGAGCCGTTGCGCATCGCCTGCGTGGCGCCGAAAGCCGCCTGGCCGCCCGCGAGGCCGTTGAGCTCGACGCGGAAGGCGCCCGGCAGCAGCGCATAGGTCGAGGGCAGCAGCGTGTAGGTGCCCGGCGGCAGGCCCGGCACGCCCGCGCCGATGGTGATCTGGCGCCCGACCATCGGGTCGCCCGCGCCCTTCTCGGCCGCGATCGGCGCCGCGCCCGGCTGCGCGCCCGGCACGATGGCGTAGACCGGGTTGGTCGCGAGGCCCGGCAGCACGAAGGCCGCGCGGCCGGTGCCGCTTTGCACCAGCGGGTTGAGCCGCGCGTCGGTGGAGCCGCCGCGGCCGGTGAGGAAGGCCGCGCCCGCGAGCATGCCGCCGCCCGACAGGTCGATCAGCGCCCCACCCTGCACGTCGATGCGCTCGCCGAGCAGCGTGACGCCGCCGAAGGCGATGCCCGAACCGCCGAGGCCCACGTAGCCGGCGTCGGTGCCGTTGTAGATGTAGGTCAGGCCGTCCTTGGTGCCGCCGTAGGGCATGGCCAGGCCGGCGCCGCTGGTCGAGGTGATGCTGCCCGCGCGCAGCCGCACGGTGGAGGCGACGTCGTCGGCCTGGCCCTCGGGGCGGCCCAGGATCACGCTGCCCAGCGGCGCGCGCAGCACGCCGCCCTGGTCGATGTTGGCCGACATCAGTTGCAGGCTGCCGAAGGCCGAGTACGGCACGGCGGGCTCGCCCTCGCCGATGCGCTCCACGCGCAGGCTGCGCGCCGGGTCGTACAGGTTCTGGTAGTTGCCCCAGGTGTCGACCTGCCCCCTCTTGCCGGCGCGGATCTCGGCGCGCGCGCCGGTGCCCGGATAGATCTGGCTGGCCGCGAGCACCAGGTCGCCCGCGGTCTCGAGCGAGGTGCGGTCGCGCACCAGCGAGGCCAGCAGGCGCAGGTCGCCCTGGCTGCGCAGCGCGATGTGCTCGAAGCCGTCGCGCTCGACCTGCACGTTGCCCTGGAGTTCGGGCTGGGGGCCCGCGGTGCCGAAGGCCACGGTCTCGATCACGTCGAGCACCGAGGACTCGATGCGCAGGTCCGAGCCCGCGGCCAGCCGCGGCACGCGCGTGTTCGTCGGGATCGGCAGGATGTGCTTGTCGCGGCCCAGGCCGGTATTGCCACCCAGGCGCACATAGGGCGCCGCCAGCAGCACCTGCGAGCCGTCGCCCGAGCCCTGCGCGAGGCTGAAGCTGCCCGCGGTCATGCGCAGGCCCTGGCCGAGGCGCAGGTTCACGCCGTCCTCGAAGCTGATCACGCCGTTGACCAGCAGCGAGAGGTTGTCGAAGCCGCCGGCCTCGATGCGGTCGACGCCGATGCGCGCATGGCCGTAGGCGAGCGCGGCATCGGCCTGGCCCGGGCGCAGGTCGGCGCGCAGCGAGTCGGGGCCCTGCTGCGCACCGAGCTTGATCTCGCGCAGCGAACGCACGCGCGCGTCGGGCAGGTTGGCCTCGGGATAGGCCGGCGCCTCCAGGGTCAGGCCCAGCGTGCCGCCGGCCGCGCCCGCGCCGCCCGCGGCGGCGCGCAGCGTGCCGTCGAGGAACAGGCCGTTGAAGCTGCTCAGGTAGATCAGGCCGCCGTCGGAAGCGACCGCGGTGGCGCCGGCCTGCGGCAGGTCCAGCGTCGCGCTGGTGCCCGAGGCCTCGAGGCGCGCGCCGGGGCGCACCACGATGAAGTTGTCGGCGCCCACCGTGCTGGTGGCATTGGCGTTGTAGCGCCCGCCGATCTGGATGCTGCCGCCGTCGCCGACCAGGCCGTAGCGCCGGCCGCGCACGTCGATCGCGATGCGGGCCTCGCCCGACACGTCGAGCACCGCATGGTCGTCGAGCCAGATCGAGCGGTCGTGGCTCTTCGACGAGGCGCCGTCGAGGCCATAGCCGAAGTTCGTCACCTCGATGCGCCCGCCCGCCGTGCGCAGCGTGCCGTCGACGGTGATCTGCCCGTTGCCGGTGAGCGTGATGGCGCGGCCGGCATCGACCTGCACGCGCGCGTCGCGGCCCACGTCCAGCGGCGCGAGCGAGCCGTAGCCCCAGCCGGCCGTGAGCTGCAGGTCGGCGCCCTGGCGCTGCGTCAGCAGGCCCTTGGCCGCGTTCTCGGTGTATTCGGGCGGCAGCCAGCTCTGGAGCACGCCGGCGGTGTCGGCGCCCGTGGGCAGGCCGCGCGCGGCGGTGGTGTCGGCGCGCAGCACCGGCATCTCCACGCGCAGCGCGGCACCCGGCGCGACCGCCAGGCCCTGGTGGCCGATCAGTTCATAGCGCGAGAAGCCCGCGCGCAGTTGCTCGCCATCGATGTGCAGCACGCGGCCGACCGCCACGTCGCGGTCGAAGCGCCCGCCCGCCGCGATGCGCGTGCCGGCCGTGAACTCGAGGTCGCGCGGCGCCGTCGTGCCGGCCCTGATCACGCCCGGGCTCGGCTGGATGCCCATGCCCTGCGGGAACACGTCGGCCGGCACCGTGTAGCCGTTCGGGAAGCCGCCGAACTGGCCCGTGAGGCTGACGATGACCGTGCCCGCGGGCAGCGTCGGTATCGTGCTCCAGGAATAGAACGAGTAGGACTGGCCGCTCGCGGTCTGCAGGGTGTAGAAGTCGTTGCTGCCCACGGGCTTGGGCGGGGTCCAGTTCGCGGCCAGCGTGAGGTGGGTCTCGGGCCGCGCCCGGTCCACCAGCGGCGCCGCGCCCAGCGCCTCGCCGGGCTGGGCGCGCGTGCGCGTGTAGTGGAAGTCGGTCGGCAGCGTGGCACCGGCCTTCACCACGAAGCCCTCGCTCGCGATCAGGTCGACCGGCGCGGCCTCGCCCGCGGCCAGCACGCCGCGGCCGCCCGCGATCTCGCCGCCGACCACCACCGCGCCGCCCGACTGCAGCCGCAGCGTGCCGCCGCCCTTCATGCCCTGGCTGCGCAGCGCGCCGCCGAGCACCAGCTCGCCCGCCGGCCCGCTCGTGCCCGCGCCCGGATAGGCATTGGCCGCCAGCGCGATGTCGCCGCCGCGGCCGCCCTGCACGCTGTGGTCGGCGCGGTAGACGGCGCCGGCCGAGGTGTCGAGCACCGCGCCTGGCGACACCACCACGTCGCCGCTGGACTGCACGCGGATGCCGCCGCCCGCGGCGAAGGGCACGCCCGCCGTGCCCGCGCGGTCGAGCGCGAGGTTGGTCCACAGGCCGCGCGCGTCGAGCAGCACGCCCTCGGCGATCGTCACGTTGGCGGCCAGCTCGGGCTTGAGCGGCGCCGCGAGGCTGTCGATCCAGCCCAGGCTCGCGCTCCACTTCTGGAACACGTTGCCCAGCGCGATGCCGCCACCACGCGCTTCCAGCCCCGCATCGACCTGCACCTGCGTGGCATGCAGCGCGATGTCGCCGCCCGGCGCCACGCGCAGCGCCTCGCGCACCGCGATCGCGTCCTTGGCATGCACGCGCAGCGCGCCGAGCTCGAGCGCATCGAGCCAGCCGGCGTCGAGGTGGATGTCCTGGTCCTCGCCGCCCGCGCCGCCGATGGCGATGCGTTGCGCCACCGCGTCCTCGGTGTAGCGCAGGCCCTCGGTCGCCTTGTCGTAGACCGGCGTCTGCTTGCCGACGATCAGCTGCCCGCGCAGCGCCACCGCGGTCTGCGCCTGGCGGTAGCCGTCGAAGGATTTGTCGCGCGCCTGCGTCTGGCCCTGGCCCTGGAAGGCGCTGGTGTCGATGTCGCCCTCGAGCGTCGCCTTGGCCGTGGCCACCACCAGCCGGCCCGCGTCGCGGCCCACCGTGTAGCCGTTCTCCAGGCGTTCCCTGGCGCCGATCAGCGGGTTGTAGAAGGAGTCGGTCACGCCCCAGCGCTTGTGCTCCGATTCGAAGCCCTTGTAGAGGCCGGTGTAGAGCAGGTCGCCCGGCGCGCGCGAAGCCTCGTAGAGCCGGCCGTCCGAGCCCTTGAGCCAGGTCTGGCGGATCTTGCCGGTCTGCACGTCGAGCGTGCCGCCCGCGAGGTTGATGCTCGAGCCCTTGTCGGTGCGCAGCTCGCCGCCGCCGAACTGCACCGTGCCGCCCTGCGCCGACCATTCGCCGATGCCGTGGCCCGCGATGCCGAGGTAGCCGCCGACCTCGAGCAGGCCGCCCGCGGTGTACCAGCGGTCGGTCTCGTAGCCGTTGGTGCCCGCGGGCACGCGCACCAGGTAGCGGCGGTCGAGCCAGATGTTGTTGTTGAACAGCGCGCGGCCGTCGCGGTTGCGCGGCGCGTCGCGCTGCTCGTTGCCCTGCACGTTGATCTCGACGTTGTTGGCCTCCATCGCCACGCGCACGCCGACCGCGCCCGACACGTCGATGCGCGCGCCCTCGCGCACGCTGCTGCGCCTGGCGGCGTCGACCAGCACCTGGCCGCCGGTGGCCAGCGTGAGCGAGTCGCCGAGGAACTCGACCTCGCCGCCGCTGGCGATGCGCACCAGCGACTGGTCGCGCCGGTGCACGACGCCGTCGCCGGCCTTGTCGGAGTCCTTGATCATCGCGTTGCGCTGCACGTCGAGCGCGGTGGTCGCGCTCTCGTCGAGCAGGATCGCGGTCACGCTGCCGGCCTCGAGCGTCACCTTGCCCGCGGCATCGGCCGTGTCGTTGAGCAGGTGCACCGTGCCGCGCGTGTGGACCGAGGTGGTCGACACCGCCACGCCCTGCTGGCGCACGTCGCGGCCGGCGAGCGTGATGTCGCCCTGCTCCGCCTGCAGCAGCCCGGTGTTGCGCACCAGCCCGGCGCCACTGCCCTCGAGGCGCAGCGGCACGACCGTGTTGCCGCGCGTGGTCGAGGCCTGGTTCTCGTCGGTGCCCAGGCCCTTGCGGATCACGAAGGCATCGCCCGCGGCCAGCATGACCTGGCCGTTGGGCGTGCTGATCTGGCCGTGGTTGCGCGTCTCGCGCCCGGCCAGCAGCACGTAGCCGCCGGCCTCGGTCACCGTCTCGGGGCGGCGCGTCGCGATGCGCGCGCCGGCCTCGACCACCACGTCGCCCGTGGCCGCGCCATGGCTGAAGCTGTTGGCGGTGGTCTGCAGGTCGTTGGCCAGGCTCGGGACGAACTTCGTGCCCTGGGCATCGCTGTAGATCCCCTTCCTGAACTGTGCATCGCTCATGCCGACGGCCGAGGCCACCAGGTTGCGCGTGTCGACCTGGCTGCTGCCGCTGAACACGATGCCGTTGCGGTTGACCACCATCACCGTGCCGTCGGCCTGGATCCGGCCCTGGATCTGCGAGGGCCGCGCCTGCGGGTCGTTGACGCGGTTGAGCACGGCCCAGCTCGGCTGCTGCTCGAACTTCACCGTGGTGTTGCGCCCGACGTTGAAGGTCTCCCAGTTGAGGATCGCCTGCGGCGCGGTCTGCGCGATCGTCACCTGCGTCTGGCCGCCGCTGCGCGTTTCCACCGGCGCGTTGGCATTGGCCCAGCCGGCCGTGAGGCTGGCCGTGTCCACGCGCAGGCCACCCTCGGCCATGCCGTCGGGCACGCCCTGCCCGCTGGCCAGCGCCGTGCGGCGCGCCGCCTCCTGCGCGGCCTGCTGCGCCGCGATGCCGCGCGCGGCGAGGTTCAGGTTGCCGATCGAGCGCTGCAGCTGCTCGCCCGCGCGCTGCTGTTGCGCCTGCGGGCTCACCAGCGCCGAGGCCGGCATGCCGTTGGGCAGCCGGCCGGTGGCCAGCGCGGTGCCCTGCGCCATGTTCTTCTGCGCCATCCAGCCGGCGCTGAAGGCGCGCTGCGCATGCGCGGCGGGCACCGCGGCGCCCGCGGCCAGCATCAGCGCGATGGCATGCACCAGCGGCCGCAGCCGGGTCTGGGGGGTGAAGGAAAAGGGGCTGCTCTCGTTGCGCCGGGACACCGTGCTGCTGCGTTGCATGCGGACTTCCATGGGTTCGTGTTGCGTTGCTCGATCGATGCCGCGAGGCCCGCGGCCTCGTGGTCTACCGAGCTATGACAGCGAAGCCATGGCGCGACTGCACCATGTCACGAAAACTTCACGAACGGCGCGCGCCCGGTCACGGCACTCAGGTGCTGGCCAGGCCCAGCAGCACGATGCCGCCGGGCAGCTGCGTGAGCTCGGCACCGTAGACGTCGCGCACCAGGAAGGCCACGTCGTCGAGCCGGTCGATCGAGAAGCTGGCCTGCACCTCGCTGCGCCCCAGCGCCGCGCTGGTGATCACCAGCCGGCCGTGGCGGTAGCGGTTGACCTCGGCCACCACCTGCGACAGCGGCACCCGGTCGAACACCAGCTGGCGCCGGCGCCAGGCGCTGACCGGGCCGGTGTCGACCGCCGCGACCGTGCCGAGGCCGGCCGCGCTCCAGCGCAGCTGGCGGCCCGCGTCGAGCCGCACGCGCTGCGTGCCGCGCGCCACCTCGACCTGGCCCGACAGGCAGGTCACGCAGACCTCGCCGTCGAGGTTGCGCATGTTGAAACGCGCGCGCTGCGCCGACACCGTGCCGCCCGCGGCCGTGACCGTGAAGCGCGTGCCGCCCGCGGCCTCGTTGGCGAACTCGGCCTCGCCGGCCACCAGCTCGACGCTGTCGCCGCCGCCGCCATCGCCCGCCGCGCGGCGCAGGTTCACGCGCGTGCGCGTGTTCAGTTGCAGCACCACGCCGCCGGCCACGTGGACCTCGCGCTGCTCGCCGGTGGCGGTGCTGTAGTCGGCGTTCCAGTCGGTCACCGGCGACCAGAGGCCGAGCGGTGGCGAGACCGCGAGGTAGGCGACCGAGGCCGCCACCGCGCCGCCGAGCCAGGCGCGGCGGCCCGGCAGCGGCAGCTTGCCGCGCGCGGCGCGCTCCTCCTGCCGGCGCAGCTGCAGGCCGGCCGGCGCCATCGCGCGCCAGACCTCGCGCGCCTGCGCGAAGGCCTGCGCATGCGCGCGGCTGTGCGCGCACCAGGCCTTGAAGGCGCGCGCATCGTCCTCGTTCGCCTGGCCCGAGGCCAGCCGCACCGCCCAGGCCTGGGCTTCGCGTTGCAGGGTCTTCATCGCGTCGGGATCTCCGGGTTCGTCGACGGCCGAGGCTTCATCTTTTTCAGCCTTCATCTTGCTTCGACTGTTTTCCCGCGCCGGGACCGAAGCGCTGGATGAAATCCCGGCCCAATCGCTCGCAGCAATGCTCGAGGCCGGCGCGCAGTTCCTTCTCGACCGTGCGCACCGACACGCCGTAGCGCGTCGCGATGTCCTTGTGCGGCATCTCGTCCACGCGCGCGGCCAGCACGATCGCCTTGCGCCGGCGCGGCAGCTCGGCCAGCGCGCGCTCGAGCGCCGCGAGCTGGTCGCGCGCCTCGGCGCCGCGCGCCGGGTCGGCCATCTCGTCGGCCATGTCGTAGAGCGCCTCGACCTCGCCCACGCTCAGCAGGCGCGCGTTGCTCTTGCGCTGGTCCTCGGCCACGTTGAGCGCGATGCGGAACAGGTAGGCCGAGGGATAGCGCACCTCGCTGCGCACGGTGCTGTTCTCGACCCGCAGGAAGGTTTCCTGCAGCGCGTCGTTGGCCAGGTCCTCCGAGCCCAGGCGCATGTGCAGGTGCTTCCTGAACTGGGCGTAGCGCGCGAGGAACAGCGTCCGCAATGCGGCCTTGAAGCGGTCGGGCATCGTCGCTCCCTCAGCCCGCGCGTGCCCGATGGGGGCGGCAATCGCGCGCCGGGTCGGTGCGCGGCGTCAGCAGGATCGTGAGCGGCTGCGGCAGCGCGGGCGGCGGCGCATCGAGCGCCAGGTCGCGCAGGCTGCGCAGCACGCTCGCGTCGCGCTCCTGCTGGCCGCTGCCCTCGAGCACGCGGACCTCGCGCACCGCGCCATCGTCGCCGATCCACAGCTGCAGGCCGAGGCGGTAGCGGCCGAAGGCGTCGGGCTGCGCGATGCACAGCACGCGCGTGATCGAGGATTGCAGCGCGGCCGCGTAGGCGCGCAGGTCGGCGACGGCCTCGTCCTCGCCGCCGACGGCCTCGCCTCGCGCCACCGCGGGTGCGTTCGCTTCCGCCACGAACTCGGGCACCAGCGTGAACGACTGTTCGCCGACATAGCGCGCCACCAGGCCCGAGCCCGCGAGCAACTGGCGCAGCGCCTCGCGCGGCGCCAGTTGCCCGCGCACCGGCGAGGCCGCGCGGCCCGCGGCCAGGCTGCTGCTGACCAGCACCGAATGGCCGGTGATGCGGCCGAACTCGGCCAGCGCGTCCTGCAGCGGCTGGGCCTGCATGTCGAAGTTGATCGCGCCGGCCGCTTCGCGCGGACCGGGCATTTGCGCCTGGGCGAAGCGCGCGCCCATCATCAGCAGCACGACGAGGCACCAGGACAGCGACAGGGCACTGCCCGAGGCGGAAGCACGTGTCATGAGGCGGAGGAGGAAGGCAAGGGAGTGCGGCGGAGAGAAAGTGGGCGACTGGCGCGGCCGTCCGCCTTGCGGTCTGGATCGATGTTCGCGGCCTGAGGCTATTCGTCTGACATGACCGACCCATGACAGGCGCCGATCCCCGGGTTCGCGACATCGCGGCGACTTGTTCCCGGCCTAGACTGGCGCGTTTTTTCTTTCCCGGAGATCGGAGACGTCGATGCGCGCAGCCTGCTTCTGGATCGCGATGCTGGCCGGCCTGTCCGGCCCCGGCGCCATGGCGCAGGACGCCGAGCCGCCCCCGTCCTGCATCGAGGCGACGGTGAACGGCGAACGCGCGCCCTCCTACGACTGCCTGACGCAGAAGATGCGCCCGCCCGCCTCGGCACCGCGCGATGCCGAGGGCACGCCGCAACTGGCCTCGGAGGCGATCGCCAACCGGCCCTCGAACCAGCTCGGCCTGTTCAACCGCGCGGCCACCAGCACCCGCATGGGCAATACCTTCGGCACCTCGGTGTATCCGCAGCGGCCGCCGCCGGTGGCGCCGGTGTCGCCGCTGATTCCGGGGCGCTGACGGAAGGGGGCCGCGCCGCGGCCCCGCTTCCATTCAGTACCCGAGCGTTCGCCGCTCCGCCGGCGTGAGCTGGTTGCGCTCGGCCGGCCCCATGGCCGAATCGCCGAGCACCTGCACCGCGCTGCCGCTGCGGTAGCCGCCGCGCTGCGGCGCGGCATCGTTGCCGCCGGGCGTGCTCGGCGTGCCGGACGCGGGCTCGTTGCCGAAGCCCAGCACGCGCACCGTGAACACCGAGGGCAGCGCCTGCCGCGCGGCCGTGCGCTCGCGCTGCACCGAGTCCTGCGCGGCCATCGCGGCCTGCGAGGCCGCGGCGCTGGCGCTGGTGAGCGCGCCCACGTTGACCGAAGCCACCACCGGCAGCCCGGCCGACTCCCCCTTGACCTGGATGTTGGCCGCGTTGACCACCTGCAAGGCCGCGAGGTTCACGTTGCCCGACACGCGGATGCCGGCCTCGCCCGCGTCGATGGTGCCCAGGGGCGCGATCAGGTCGACGTCGCCCGGCGGCACCTCGGCGATCGGGGCCAGTGTGGCGATGCCGGCGCCGGTGCTCGGCACGGTGGGCGCCAGCGCGGCATTGCCGAGGGCGTCGTAGCTGCGCTTGGGCGGCGTGTAGACCACCGTGGTCTTGGCGCCGCGCCCGGCGTTGATGTCGCCCTCGGCGGACCAGGCCAGGATGCCGCCGCCGAAGGTGGTCATGATGCGCGACAGGCCCAGCAGCACGCTGTCGCGCGTGTAGATCTCGACCTCGCCCTCGCCCTGCGTGAGCAGGCCGGTGCTCGGCGGCGGCAGCACGCCGTTGGCGCCGAGCGTGAGTCCGCCGCCGGGCGCGAGCACCTGGATGCCGCCACCGAACAGCGTGTGCGCGCCCGCCGCCCCCTGGAACACGAGGCTGCCGCGCCGCTCGACCGGTTGCCCCTGGGCATCGGCTTGCGGCAGCAGCGCACCGATCGCCTCCCGCCCGCGCAGGTAGCTGCCCACGCGCCGGCTTTCGGGGTCGTTGTATTCGCGGCCACCCTGGCGCAATTCCTCGTAGAACACCTCGCGCACCAGAACGCCCTGCTGCTCGGCCGGCAGCGCGAGGAAGGCCGCGAGCGCGCCCTCGGCACCGCCCGCGTAGCCGAAGCGCTCGCGCAGCCAGGCCAGCAACCGGTCCTCGTAGGTCTTCGCGACCTTGCCAGGCTGGTCGGCCAGCGGACTGGCGGCATCGGCGAGGTTGGCGCGATCGAAATAGCGCGCGGCGAAGCCCGCGTAGTCGGGCCCGCCCGCGCCCATGCCGGCCGACAGCACGATCGAGGCGCCGGGACGGGTGTCGCCCTCGGCGATCGGGCCGATGCTGCGCAGCGTGGACGCGCTCACCTGGTTGCCCGGGAGCGGCTGCCCCTGCAGGATGTTGCGCCCGGCCGAGACTTCCAGCAGGCCGGGACCCGCCACGTCGAGCGTGGCGTTCAGCACGTCGCGCCCCGCGTTCAGCACGGAGATGTCGAGCGCGCCGCTGTGCGCGATGTAGCCGGTCGCGATGATGTCGCGGCCGGCGCGCATCTGCACCGGCTTGCCGGCGATATAGAAGTTCTCCGCCGCGACGCTCCCCTCGTAGCGCACGACCTGGCGGCCGGTGCTGGCCAGGATGTCGCCGCGCACGGCATACAGCCGGATCGGCTCACTGCCCGGTGCGTGCAGCAGCGTCGCGCGGTCGGCGCCGTGGCCGAACAGCACGCTGCCCTCGATCAGGAAGTCGTAGAGATCCGCCTCCGGCGGGGTCACATCCAGCGGTCCGTAGAAGTTGCTGGCCACCCACGCGCCGGGGAAACCCGTCAGCCACAGCGGGCGCTCGGGCGTCGCCAGCGCGGACAGCGGTCCGCTCGACATCGCGGAGGTGCCGGACACCCGGTCGCGCGCCAGCAGTTCGAGCCGCCCCTGGCGCGACGGCGCGAGCGCGAGGTTGGTGGCGATCGAGCCGTTGGCCGCGATCGCCGACAGGCGGCCCGGGTCGTAGCGGATCCACTCCCCGTTGTTGGTGATCGACTTGCGCTGCTGGATGTCGCCGCCGGCCGAGAAGAGCTCGAGCCCGCTGCGCTCGGTCCACAGCGTGAACGAGGTCAGCGCCGGATTCTCCTGCCCCTCGAGCGAGGCCTGCGTCGCGCCGCCGAGCAGCACGACCCGCCCGGCATCGCGCGCGGTGAGCGCCATCAGGTCGCCGCGCGCATCGACGGCCATGGTGCCGTCGCCGACCACCAGGCCGAGCCAGCCGTAGCCGAAGCGGTCGCGCGGCGCCTGCGCGTCCACCGCGCGCGGGTCGAAATCGGACTTCAGCCCGTAGCCCGATTCCAGCGTCATGCCCACCGCGCCCGCCCTCACGCGGCTGTCGCCGCGCAGGTTGACGAGCTGGCCGCCGGTGGTCGGTACGTCGCCGACATCGCGCCCGGCGTTGAGGCGGCCGCCGACGTCCAGGCTCAGCCGTCCACCGCCCGAGACCAGCACCGAGCCGTCGGCGCCCACGCGGCCGCTGGACGCCACGACCAGGTCGAGCGCCGAGGTCGTGCCGCCGAAGTCGTTGGGACCGAGGTTCGAGGTCGATCCGGCATCGCCGCCGGCGCGCACGCTCAGGTGCCCGCCGCCCAGGGTCCCGATGCCGCCGAACCCCGCCAGCTCGATGGCGCCGGAGAGCGGCGACACGGTGTACTGGCCGAAATTGATGCCCCAGGCCGCGCGCTGCCCGAGCTCCGCGCCGCCCTGGCGCCAGAGCCAGTAGCCGATGCCGTTGCTCGACTTGAGGTTGGTGGTGTCGCCGGTCGCGAAGCCGCGCACGTCGCCCTGCGCGGACAGCAGCAGGTCGCCGCCGGCCTCGGTGAAGAACATGCGGCGCGCGTTGAGCGTGGCCTCGTAGTCGGGATAGCCGAGCACCGAGCCGTCCCAGGTCCTGGCGCGCGGGGCATCCCAGGCCTCGCTGCCGGCGATCTGGGTGCCGGCGGTGTAGACGCCGAAGCGCGAGGCCTGCCGGTAGTCGCGCCCGGCCAGCACGTCGAGGTAACCGGTGCCGGTGCGCACCACCGAGATCGCGTCCTCTGGCCCCGACTGCGTCGACGAGACGTGCGGATCGTCCAGCAGCACGTCGCCGCGCGCGCCGAGCAGAGATGCCGCGGTCACGGTGCGGGTGTCGGCCGACGCGAGGTCGGCACCACCCACCAGCCGCATCGACCACGAGCGCATGCCCGGCGCGAGCATGTCGGCCACGACCATCATGCGGCCCTGTCCGTCGGGGCGTCGGCTCCAGCCGAAGTCGTCGGGCGTGTCGGGTGGCGGCGCGAAGCCGTCGGAGATGCTGCCGTTGATCACCAGGTTGCCGCCCGCGCGCAGCACGAGCACGCCCGGTTCGCCGGAGCCGCGACGCGACGCGTCGGCGCCCGGGCCGTAGCGCCAGCCCGAGAAATCGAGCTCGCCGCGCACGGTGAGGTCGCCGTCGCTGCGCAGTTCCAGGCCGGGACGCAGGTGGAAGGCATCGCCGAAGGCGCGCAGCCCCGCGAGCCGCGCGCGGGTGCTGCCGCTGGCGTTCGCGGCGTCGATGAAGGCGCGGCTGTCGGCGTGCAGCGTCTCGAGGTAGGCGCTGTCGACCACGCCATCGGCCGGCGCGTGGCGCGCGAAGGCATTGACCGCGATGCTCTCGGCGCCGCGCACCGTGAGTCCCGCGGCCGCGTCCACCGCCACGCCGTCGCCGCCGACACGCGGCGCGTTGATCTCCAGGCGGCCGCGCGCCACCGCGTCGGCCGCGCGCAGGTCGATGACGGCGGCGGGGTCGAGCCGCACCGTGCCGGCCGCCGACGCGAGCTCGATCTGCGCGCGGTTCGAGGCCTCGATGGCCTGCCCGCGGCCGTCGAGCGCCAGGCGCGTGCCTCGCGCATCGAGCACCGCGCCCGGTGCCAGCACCAGGTTGTCGCGCGCGGCCAGCCGGATCGTGCCGACGTCCTCGCCGCTGGCGTCGATGCGGCCGTTGACGGTGAGCCGCCCGCCGTCGGCCGAGACCTCGATGCGGTTGGCGCGCAACTCGTCGCCGATGACGAGGTCGCCGGTCTTCACGACGAAGCCGCGGCCGCCGAGGACACCGCCCTCGTTCAGGCGCCGGTTGAGTCCCGCGAAGTCGTCGAGCGCGCGGGCGCGGATGTCGATGCGGCCGGACTCGCGCGCCACCGGCGAAGTGCCGAGGATCGCGCCCGAGAGCTGCACGCGGCCGTCGGCGCCCGTGGCGGTGACGCGGACCGAGCCCGCCGGCTTGCCCGCCGCCGAGACGTCGATGCGCGAACCGGCGGCCTGCTCGACCGCGCCATTGGCGGATTCGATCAGCAGGTCGCCGCCGCCGCTGAAGCGCCGGAGGTCGAAGAAATCCAGCGCACGCCCCGCGAGGTCGATGGCCGCACCGCCGCCGAGCCGCACGTCGCGCTCGGCCTCCAGCACCAGCCGGCCGCTGGGCAGCGCCACGGCGGTGTCGAGCTCGATCGAGCGCCCGGCCAGGCGCACTTCGGCGCCCAGCGCTTCGGCCCCCGCGACGCCCGCGCCGCCGCTGCCCGCGCCCTGCGGCGCCGTCACCCGCACCGCATCGCCCGCGCGGTAGGCCATGAACGAGCCGGCCTCGCCGGTCAGCAGTGGCGTGTTCAGCAGCAGCTCGCCGCCACGGCGACTGGCCGCATCGGCGCCCTCTCGGTACACCGACAAGGTCGCGCGCCGGTTGGCCGTGATGCGCTCGGCGGCGTCGAGCTCGACGCGCGAGAAACCCAGGATCAGCCGGTCGAGCGCGACCTGGTCCTGCGCCCGCTGCAGCGGGCCGTAGCCGAACTCGATGCGGCGCGCATCGACGACGAGGCTGCCCGCGCCGGTGCCCGGACCGCCGGGCACCACCGCGCCGGGCGCGCGGCTCGCGTACGGCGCCTCGGGCGTGCCCGCCCCGGTGGACAGGCCGTTCCAGATCAGCGTGTCGGTCGCGATCCGCGCCCTGTCTCCCGCCGAGCCCCAGCCGTAGACCGCCGGCGTGTTCAGCTGCAGCACCGCCGGCGCGACGCCCGTGCCGTGCGCCGCGCGCAGGTCGAGGTCGACGCTGCCGAAGAAGTTGAGCGAGTGGCCCGCGGTCAGCGTGAGCTGCTCGATCGGCGTCTGGCCCGGCACCGTGGGCCGCAGCAGCCGCTCGAGCATCTGCTGGCTCAGCCGCACGCCGGGGGCGATCGCGCCCTGCGCTTCGGCGGCCGCGAAGGATTCGCGCGTGCCGACGTTGATCGCGGGCGCGGCCATGGCCAGGTAGCGTGCGTTGATCTCGGCCTCGCCGAGCGTCACCGGACCGCTGCTCAGGAAGCTCACCGTGCCGCGGGTGCGCAGCATCGCGCCGTCCGCGATGGTGATCGCCCCCTGCGTCGCCGACGGATCGCCCTGCGGGGGTGCGAAGTTGTAGATGCCGTTGCCCACCGCGAGGATCGCGTTGGCGCCCTGGCTCGCCGAATCGAGGTAGACGTAGCCGTTGGTGGAATCGAAGCCGACGGTGCTGCTGCGCGAGGTGTCGATCAGCGCATCCCGCTCCACGCGCACGTCGTGTCCGCTCAGGAACACCTGGCCCGCCGCGAGCCGCGCGCCGCCGCGCACGATCACGGCCTCCTGCTCGGCGCTGCGGATCACCACGTGCGGGCCGACCGGCACCTGGCCCTGGCCGACCGGCACGAACACGTCGCGCAGGCCGTACACGCCCCCCACGATCAACGCGCCCGCGTCGAAGGCCGAGAGCTGCGCCGCGTCGAACGAGACGAAGCCCGGCGTGGACGCCGCGCCCGGCGCCACCACCTCCGCCGCGCGCCGGCCGGTGAGGAACAGGTTGCCGTCGAGCGCGGCCGCGCTGCCGGTGCCCGCGCCCGCCTCGCCGCGCAGCCGCGCCACGCCCTCGAAGGACAGCGCCCGGCCGGTCGCGCCGCCGGTGTCGATGTGCACGCTCTGGCCGTCGCGCTCGAGGCGCGCGCGCACCTCGCCGAAGGTGGCGGCGCGCGCGAGCGCGAAGTCGGCGTAGCTGGTCTCGTTGTATTGCGAGAGGCTGCGCACCGCGCTGCCCGGCGTCAGCGTGACGGCGGTCGGCAGCGCGTCGCGCACGGCGGTGTTGGCGATGCCGAGGTAGCCGCTGGCGCGCACCGAGCCGCTGGCGCGCAGTGCCTCGAAGCCCTGGCCCGCGCCGGTGGCGCCGAGCTCGATGCGCCAGGCGCCGGGCAGCAGCGCGTAGGTCGAGGGCATCAGCGTGTAGGTGCCCGCGGGCAGGCCGCCCACGGGCGCGTCGAAGCGGATCTGCTGGCCGATGCGCGGCGCGCCGGCGCCCGCATCCGGGGCCATCGGCGCATAGCCGCCGGCAAAGCCCGGCACCAGCGCATAGACGCCGGCACCCGCGCTGCTGAAGCCGTAGAAGGGATTGGCGTCGACCAGCGGCGCGCGCAACACGTCGACCGAACCGCCACGCCCGGTGAAGAAGCCGGCGCCGGTGAGCCGGCCGCCGCCCGACACGTCGAGCACCGCGCCGGCCTCGGCCGCGATCCGCGACTGGCCGAAGGCCACGCCGGGGCGTACGAACTGCTCGGCATACAGCTCCGGCCGGCCGGCCACGGCGCCGAGCGGCAGGTACTCGACCGTCTGGCCGTTGTAGGCGTAGCGGATGTTGTCCACGGTGCCGCCATAGGGCATGACCATGCCGGCGGCGCTGGTCGAGGTCAGGCTGCCGTCGCGCAGCAGCACCTCGAACAGCAGGTCGCGCAACGGCGGTGTACCGATGCCGAAGGCGGGCTTGGTGCCGAAGACGATGCTGCCCAGCGGCGCGCGCACCACCCCGCCCTGGTCGATGGTCGCGGCCGCCAGCGTGAGCGTGCCGAAGGCCGAGGCCGGCATCGCGGGCAGTTCGCCGGTGCCGCGGATCGTGAGCCGGCGCGCGGGATCGTAGGTGTCCGGCTGGCTGCCGACCGAGCGCAGCGCCACGCGCAGCTCGCCGGTCGCGCCGGTGGTGGGATAGAGCTGGGCCGCGGTCACCGCGAGGTTGCCGCTGGTCTCGAGCGTGCCGTTGGTGAAGCGCACATCGCCGCGGCTGCTCAGCGCCACCTCGTCGAAACCATGGAAGTCCAGCGGCCGGCCTTCGATCACCCAGCCGAAGGGCGTGGGCACGGGGCCCTGGCTCACGCCGGCCGGGCCGAACAGGTTGGAGGCACGCACGTCGATCAGGTCGGCTTGGATGTCGAGGCGGCCGCCGTTGAAGGTGGAGCTGCTCCGGGGCACCAGGCCCGACAGGAACTCCGGCGCCTGGACCTCGATGGGGACCTTGCCGTCGAGCAGCACGTACGGTGCGGCCAGCACGACCCGCGCGGGCGGCGCGACCGTGGAAGCGGCGAAGGCGCCGCGGCGCAGGATCAGGCTCTCGGGCAGCCGCAGCTCGAGGTTGCCTTGGATCTCGAGGATGTCGCGGTTCCAGAGCTCCAGCGTGCCGAAGCCACCCGCGCGCACCTCCTCGGCGCTCAGGCGCGCACGCGCATCGACCAGCGAGCCGTCGGCCACGCCGGGCCGCAGGCCCGCGGCGGCGCCGCTGCCGACGCGGTCCTGCGTCAGCGTCATGATCTGCACGCGGTGCGCGTTGCCCGGCGGGTTCTCGAGCGCCAGGTTCAGCGTACCGCCGGCCGCGCCCTCGCCGCCCGCGGCGGCGCGCAGGCGGCCGTCGTTGAGGATGCCGCGCGACGAGCCGATGCGGATCAGGCCGCCGTCGCCGGCCAGCCGCTGGCTGCGCGCACCGCCGGGCGGCAGGTTGTCCTGCGCCGCGTCGACCTCGGCGTAGGCACCCGAGGCGTCGAGCCGCGCGCCGGGCCGGACGATCACGTGCATGCCGGTGGTCTTGAGGAGGTCGCGGTTGGCGCGGGTGTAGTCCTCCAGGCCGATGCGGATCGAGCCGCCGTCGGGTGCGACGCCGTAGCGCAGGCCTTCGCCGTCGATGGCGGTGTAGGCGCGGCCCGCGGCGTCGAGCACCGCGTCGCCGCCGATCCAGATCGAGGTGCCGAGCGGCGCGAGGCCCGGGGCGTCCGTGCCGCGCGTGACGGCGCTGGTCAGCACGATGTCGCCGCCGGGCGCGACCACCCGGCCTTCGACCGTGAGCTGGCCCTGCGCCACCAGTCGTGCCTGGCGGCCGGGATCGACATCGATCCCCACACCGCCCGGCAGCAGCAGCTCGGCGCCATGCAGGCTCAAGTCGGCACCGGTGCGCGCCGTCAGGCGGTGCCGCAGCGCATCCTCCGCGTACAGCGGCGGCAGCCAGCGCTCGAGCGCGCGGGTGGTGTCGGTACCGCTCGGCAGCTCGCGCGCATCGGCCGCGGCGCGCAGCACCGGCACGCGCGGGGCGAGGTCCTCGTTCACCAGGACGCCGCCAAAGCCGGTGAGGCGATAGCGCGAGAAGCCGCTTTGCAGCAGCGCCGGATCGAGCCGCTGCGCCGGCACGAAGTCGATGTCCTGCGCGAAGCGCGCGCCGCCATCGACGACCCGTCCAGGCGCGTAGACCGTCGGGATCGCGGCGAGCTCGCCCGCCTGCTGGGTGAAGGTGTAGGGAAAGGTCGGAAGCCCGGCGGGGAAGACCGCCGAGGGCAGCACGGTGCCCGGCATGAACTGGCCCTGGACGTAGTCGATGCGGGTGCCGGCGGGCATTCGGCTGCCCGCCCCCAGCGGCCCGAGCGAGGTGCCGAACGTGACGCCCACGGGCACCACCCAGTCGGCGCCCGTCACGATCGGCGTCGTGATCTGAGCCGCGACGTAGTCGGCCAGAGCGACGTCCTGCACCGTCACGCTCAGCGTGGTCGACGCGCGCAGCGGCAGCCGCTCGCCGAGCCCGATGCGCACCTCGCGCGCGAGCACCACCGCCAGCGGCACCGCCGTGCCGGCCGCGAGCCGGCCGCTTTCGAGCACGGCGTGCTCGCCGAACACCACGCTCGAAGGCGACTGCAGCGTCAGCGTGCCGCCGCCCAGCACGCCGCTGGCGCGCAGCTCGCCGTCCAGGCGCAGTTGCACGCCGGCGGGGTTCTCCTCGAAATTGGTCTCCACGAACGCCGCGCCGGCCAGCAGGCTCGCGCTGCCGCCGCGCCCGCCCGCGAGCCGGCCGTTGCGCGTCAGCGTCGCGCCCGAGGACACGTCCACCACGCTGCCGCGCTCGAGCGCGATGCCGCCGTGCGTCATGCGCACCGAGAGGCTGCCGCCGTCGACGAAGGCGGTGCCGGCCTCGCCGTCGATGTCGCCGCCCTCGCGCTGCTGGTTGCTCCACGCGCCGCGCAGGTCGAGCCGCGCGCCCTGCGCGAGCACGAAGCTGGACGACCCGTCCTCGCGCGCCAGCAGCGTGCCGAGGTTCGGCGAGCCGGTGGTGGCCACGGGCGCGATGTTGCCGACCACGATGCCGCCGGCCCGCGCGCTCACATCGGCCTCGATGCGCGTGGTGGGCGCCACGATCTCGAGCCGGCCGCCATCGGCCAGCCGCAGCGCGCGCTCGATGCGCACCTCGCCGTTGGCCACGATTTCCAGGCCGCCGAGGCCGAAGCCGGAGAGCCGCGCGGCATCGAGGAAGGCGGTGCCGGTGCGCGCGGCGGGCAGCGCCGCGGCTGGATCCATCGCCAGCGCATCGGCCACGTCGACGACCTCGCCGATGCGCACCTGGGTATCGAAGGCGCCGTCCGCGCCCACGCCGCCCATGCGCCGCAGCGCCAGCGTGCCGGCGCGCGCGACCGCGAGCTGCGACTGCAGGTAGCCGTCCTGCGCCGCGCCGCGCGCCTGGGTCTGGCGCGGGCCTCGGAACACCGTCGCCTCGATGTCGCCCTCGAGCACCGCCGTGGGCGCGCTCACCACCAGTCGGCCGGCATCGCGCCCGATCGTGTAGCCGTTCTCGAGCTGGCGCTGCGGGCCGATCAGCGGGTTGTAGAAGTGGCCCGTGGTCTTCTCGCCCCAGCGCGCATGCGCATCCTCGAAGCCGCGGTACACGCCCCCGAACACCATGTCGGCCGGCGCCTTGTCGAGCCGGTAGAGCCGCCCGTCGCTGCCCTTGAGCCAGCTCTGGTTCAGGTAGCCCGTGCGCACGTCGATCGAGCCGCCCGACAGGTTGATCGCGGAGCCGCGCTGCGTCACGACCTCGGTCGCGCCCAGCGTGACGGTGCCGCCCTGCGTCAGCCATTCGCCGATGCCGTGCGGCTGGTTGCCCAGGTAGCCGCCGACCTCGAGCAGGCCGCCGGCGGTGTAGTAGCGGTCGCTGTCGTACACGCCCGGCTTGGCCGGCACGTAGCTCAGGCGCCGGCGATCGATCCAGACGTTGGCGTTGGCGAGCTTGCCGCTGTCGCGGTTCAGCGGTGCGTCGCGCTGCTCGTTGCCCTGGATGTTGATCCGCACGTTGTTCGATTCCATCGCCACGCTCACGCCGACGGCGCCCGCCACGTCCAGCCGTGCCTCGTTCGCCACCAGCACGCGCCGCGCCGCGCTCGTCGCGACCTGGCCGCCGGTCGCCAGCACGAGCGAACCGCCCTCGAACTGCACGTCGCCGCCCGAGACGATCTCCACGCGCGACAGGTCGCGCCGATCCTGCTGGCGCGAGAGGTTGTCGAACACGCCGGGCGTGGCCATGGTGCGCAACCGGTCGAGTCGCGCCGAGTCGGCGACCAGCGCCTCTCGCTGGCTGTCCAGCGCGGTGAATCGATCGTCCGCATCGATCAGCACCGCCGTGACCGCCTCGCGGCCCGTGGCCACGCGCCCCTTGGCATCGGCCGCCGAGTTCAGCAGGTGCACCGTGCCGCGCGCATTGACGGTGGTGGTGGCGAGCGCCACGCCGTCCTGGCGCACCGTGCGGCCGGCCAGCGTGATGTCGCCCTCGGTGGCGACGATCAGGCCGCTGTTGCGCACCAGGCCGGCCGTGCTGTCGGGGGCGAACTGCGGCGCGATCTCGTTGCCGCGCGTGGTCGAGAAGGTGTTGGCCTCGGTGCCCACGCCCTTGCGGATCGCGAAGCTGTCGCCGGCCGCGAGCTGTGCCTGGCCGCGCGGCGTGGCGATGCTGCCGGCGTTCTCGACCTCGCGCCCGAGCAGCAGCACGTAGCCGCCGCCCTGCGTCACCGACGCGGGCTGCCGGGTCGCGATGCGCGCGCCGGCCTGCACCTCGACCTTGCCCGCCGCGTCGGTGAACACCGGCAGCGGCTGGCCATTGGACTGCGCGCTGTAGATGCCGTTGTTGCGGAACTGGTCGTCGCCGATGCGCGCCGCGGCCGCCACCAGGTTGCGCGTATCGACCTGGCTGGTGCCGCTGAACACCACGCCGTTGCGGTTGGCGATCAGCACCGTGCCGTCGGCCTTGATCCGGCCCTGGATGCGGCTGGGCCGCGCCTGCGGATCGTTGACGCGGTTGAGCACCGCCCAGTCGGCCTGCTGCTGGAACTCGACCGTGGTGTTGCGCCCGACGTTGAAGGTCTCCCAGTTGAGGATGGCGCGCTCGCCGGTCTGGCGGATCGCGACCGTGGTGCGGCCGTCGGCCTGCGTCTGCCGCGGTGCCTGCGCATTGAGCCAGCCCGCGCTGAGGCTGTTGCCGTCCACGCGCAGGCCGCCCTCGGCCATGCCGTCGGGCACCGGGGCCTCGCCCTGCGCCGCCAGCCGCGCGGCGGCCTGGGCCGCCTGCTGGGCCGCGATGCCGCGCGCGGCCAGCTGCAGGTTGTCGAGCGAGCGCTGCAGCTCGGCATTGGCGCGCTGCTGCTGCGCCTGCGGGTGGGTCAGCAGCGCGGCCGGCTGGCCGTTGGGCAGCCGGCCGGTGGCGGCGGCCGTGGCCTGCGCCATGTTCTTCTGCGCCATCCAGCCGGCGCTGAAGGCGCGCTGGGCCTGCGCGCCGCCGGCGGCCAGCGCCATCGCGAGGCCGGCGACGGCCCAGGCGACGGGATGCAGCGGCCGCGCCTGGGCGCGAGGTGGATGGTGCGGCGGGGTTCGGTCGGTGGCGCGTCGCGGGATCGGAGACATGGTGGCGGGTCCGTGTGTGGGCATCGGGGTCGGTCGTTGAAGTCCTGACCTAGACGTTCGCGCCGCGAAGACCCGCCAAGGGAATCCGACTTTTTTTCGCGTGCGGCGCGGCCCGTGTTCAGCCCAGCATCACGATCCCGCCCGGCCAGCGCGTGGCGCGCGCGCCGAACAGCACCTCGATCTGCTCGATCGCCTCGTCGAGGGCGTCGATGCGGAAATGCCCGCTGAGCCGGTGGCGCGCGAGCGAGTCGCTCGCCAGCACGACGCGGCCGCTGCGGTAGCGGTTGATCTCGTGGATGGCCTCGCTCAAGGGCGTGCCGCGGAACACCAGCTCGCCACGGCGCCAGGCCTGGGTCTGCGCCATGTCCACCTGCGCCACCGGCGACACGCCGGTCGCGCCGCACCAGATCTGCTCGCCCTCCAGCAGCGCGACGGTGCGCATGGGATGCATGACCTCGACGCGGCCCTCGATGCAGCTCACGCGGTAGCGCTCCTCCTGGCGCCACACGGCGACGTTGCCCACGCCGGGCACGATGCGCGTGTCGCCCGCGACCAGCTCGACGAAGGGCGCGCCGGGTCCCCGCCGCAGCGTGGCCTCGCCCGCGATCAGCCGGATGCGCTCGCCGCCGCCGGCCGCGCCGGCGGGCTGCACCGCGAGGCTGGTCTGGGTGTTGAGCATCAGCTCCACGTCGCCCGCCAGCGTCACCGTGGCCTGCTGGCCGGTGCCGGTGCGGTAGTCGGCCACCAGTTCGGACCACGAGGGCCACAGCGCCAGCGGCGGATGCACCACCGCCGCGACGGCCGCCGCGCCCGCGCTCGCGAAGCCCGCGCCGAGCAGCCAGCGCCGGCGCGTATCGACCGCCACCGCCGCGTGCGCGGCGGCGCGGACCGGTGCCGCCGCCGCGGGAAAGAGCCGCTGGTGCGCCTGCGCCACGCCGCCGATCGCCTGCCATTCGCGCTTGGCGCGCTCGAAGGCCTGCGCGTGGCCGGGGCCGCACGCGCGCCATTGCGCGAGCTCGCGCGCGTCCTTGCGCGTGGCCGCGCCCGAGCGCAGCCGACGCACCCACGCGCGCGCTTCCGCGTCGAGACGGGAATCGGGGACTTCGGAATCGTCGTCGGCCATGTTCGAAATCATCGGTGTGCTGCTGACTGGACGTTCGGCGCCGGGGCCGGCCGCCAACTCAGTCCTTGCGCGGCCCTCGCATCTGTTCGACGCAGAACTCGTGCGCCAGGTGGATCTCGCGTTCGACGCGCCGCAGCGAGATCGCGTAGCGCTGGGCCAGTTCCTTCTGCGGAATGCCCTCGACGCGCGAGGCGAACAGCAGCTGCCGGCGCAGCGGCGGCAACTGCTCCATCGCGCGCGCCACGGCCTCGAGGTCGACGCGCGCCTCGACGGCCACGGCCGGATCCACCGCCTTCTCGTCGGCCATCAGCAACTCGTCGACCTCCTCGCCCGAGAGCTCGAGCCGGTCGGCGCGGATGCGGTCGATCGCGATGTTGACCGCGGTGCGCAGCAGGAAGCTCTGCGGGCTGTGCACCGGGCCGGCCGGCGCGCGCGCGGAGAGCTTGACGTAGGTGTCGTGCAGCACGTCCTCGGCCAGCTCGACCGAGCCGAGCCGGTGCGAGAGCTTGCGGCGCAGCACGTCGTAGCGCTCCACCAGGAAGTTCAGCAGCGCCGTCATGGGCGGCAGTCGCCGGTCTGCGCCGGCTGGCGCGGCAGGATCAGCAGCGCGATCGGCTGCGCCAGGCCCGCGGGCGGCGCCGACGCGAGCGCGAGGCCGGTGAGCCGCGCGGCGATGCGCGCATCGCGCCGCTCGTTGCCGGTGGGATGCAGCAGCACGCGTTCGACCACCGGGGCCTCGGCATCGATCCAGAGATTGAGCGCGAGACGGTAGCTGCCGGGCATGGTGGCCGGATCGCCGCACAGGGCCGCGGTCACGCGGGCCTGCAGCTCGGTGTAGTAGCCGCGGCGCGCGGCGGTGGCGGCGCTGGCGCTGGCGCTGGCCGTGCCGGTGGCCGCGGCAGCCGGCGCGGACCCGGCGTCCGGCGCCTCGGGCCGCATCAGCATGAAGGCCGCCTGCGATGTGTAGCGCACCACGATGCCGCTGCCCGCGAGCAGCTCGCGCAGCGCGGCCTCGGGCGTGCGCTCGCCCTGCAGCGGGCCGGCCATGCGGCCCTCGGCGATCGCGTCGTCGTAGAGCAGCGACTGGCCGGTCTGCGCATGGAAGCGGCTCAGCGCGACGGCCAGCGGCAGGCGCGGGATGTCGAAGCGCATCGGCGCCGCGGGGTCGGCCACGGGGTCGGCCGCGGTGGTGCGCGGCGCGTCGGCGCGCGCGGCCGGCATGCCGCTCAGGAGCACCGCCACCGCCATCAGTCCCGCCGCGAGCTGTGAACCCGCTGCGGGCATGCCGGATCGAGGATGGAGGTGCGGGGAAGGTGCATGCGCGGCGAGTTCGAAAGGGGCCGGGCCGCGGACATCGGGACCATCGCAGCCTGGGCGAGCCGGATGGTGACCGCGCGAGATGACGAAATCGTGTCCGAACGATGACGGCCGGCCCCGCGCCGGACCGGCCGGCGCGGGCTCAGCCGCCGGAACGCGCGGCGGCGAGCTGCCGTTCCAGGGCCTCGCGGGCTCGGCGCGCCGCCTCGGCATCGACCTGTGCCTCCAGCACCCGGACCAGTTGCTCGAGCTGTGTCGCGCCGAGCCCGACGTTCATCGCGATGCGCAGGTGGGCCTGGAGTTGGGGCTCGACGCCCGCGAGCGCCGACAGCATGCCGACGGTGGCGAGTTCGCGGCTTTGCCAGTCGAGGTTGTCGCGCTCGAACAGGTCGCCGAACAGATGGGTCTTGAGGAACTCGTCGATGGCCGGGGCGAAGTCGAACAGCGGGCCCCGGACCGGTCCGCCCGAGAGCTTCGTCTGGTTGGCGGTGCCGGCCGCGAGCAGGGCATCGCCCCGCGGAACGGGCCGCGACGGCAGCGGTCCTTCGCGGTCTCGCAGGCCGCGTTGCCGGCGCGCCTCGAGCACCTTCATCAGCTCGCCCAGCGCATTGAGGCTGCGCGGAAAGCCCGCATAGGCGTAGACCTGCACCAGGAGCTCCTTGAGCTCGTTGACGCCCAGGCCGGCGTCGAGGCCCCGCTGCAGCGCGGCGGACAGGCGCGCGATGTCGCCGCTCGCGGCGAAAGCCGCGATCGGAACGATCGCCTGCTGGCGCGCGCTCAGGGATCCAGTGCCGGCGGGCGCGGCGTTCACGGGCGCGGCATGGCAGGCGGCGGCGGCCAGGCCCAGGGCGGAGGCGAGCGCGCTCCTGCGGGACCGGTCAACGCTGGGGGTATTGCGCATCGGACACCTTCTCGAGCCATTCGACGTTCCTGCCATCGACCGTGCCGGTGACGGCCAGGTGCGTCATCGCGGTGCCGGGCGCCGCGCCGTGCCAGTGCTTGACGCCCGGCGGGCACCAGACGACATCGCCGGGCCGGATCTCCCGCACCGGCCGGCCCCACTCCTGGGTCAGGCCGACGCCCGATGTCACGACCAGGCGCTGCCCGGCCGGGTGCGTGTGCCAGGCCGAGCGCGCGCCGGGCTCGAAGGTGACGAGGCCACCGGAGGCGTTGAGGGTCTCGCTGGCCGGCCAGACCGGATCGATGCGCACGCGGCCGGTGAAGTACTCGGCGGGCCCGGCCACCGAGGCCTGGCTGCCGGCGCGCGCGATCTGCTGGGCCTCGGCAACGGCTGGCGCGTTTTCGACGGCGCCGGCACTCAGGCCGTGGAGTGCCGCCAGGCAGAAGGCGGCTTGGAGGGGACGATGGCACATGGAGAGTTCCTGGGAAATGGACCGATGCCCGAACTCTAGGAAGCGCGCCATTGGTTGAGAAGACTGCAAAATCGGGATGCACTTGTGAATCCAGTTCACCAATTCATCCGTGACCACCGAGAACCTCAACGACCTGCAAGCCTTCGTCGTCGTCGCGCGCGAACGCAGCTTCACGCGCGCGGCCGCGCAGATCGGCGTCTCGCGCTCGGCGCTCAGCCATTCGATGCTGGCGCTCGAAGCCCGGCTCGGCGTGCGGCTGCTGACGCGCACCACGCGCAGCGTCTCGGTGACCGATGCCGGCGCGCGGCTGCTGAACACGCTGGCGCCGCGGCTCCAGGAGATCGCGCAGGAGCTCGAATCGCTGAGCGCGATGCGCGACAAGCCGGCCGGCACGGTGCGCATCACGGCGCACGACCATGCCATTGCCACGGTCCTGTGGCCGCGTCTGCTGCCGCTGCTGCGGGAGCATCCCGACATCGAGGTCGAGTTCAGCGTGGACTACGCGCTGACCGACATCGCGGCCCGGCGCTTCGACGCGGGCGTGCGCCTGGGCAGCAGCGTCGACAAGGACATGGTGGCCGTGGCGATCGCGCCGCCGCTGCGCATGGCGGTGGCCGCCTCGCCCGGCTACCTGGCCGGCAAGCCGCTGCCGCTGGTGCCCGGCGACCTCACGGCGCACCGCTGCGTGAACCTGCGGCTGGCCACGCACGGCGGCCTGTATGCATGGGATTTCGAGAAGGACGGCGAGGCGCTCGGCGTCCGGGTGCGTGGGCAGGCGACGTTCAACAACACCTACCTGATGCTGCAGGCGGCGCTGGACGGCCTGGGCTTCGCCTGCGTGCCCCTCGACATCATGGCGCCGCACATCGCGCAGGGAACGCTGGTGCCGGTGCTGCGGGACTGGTGGCCGACCTTCCCCGGCTATCACCTCTACCACGCCAACCGCCGCCAGCTGTCGCCGGCACTGGCGCTGGTGATCGAGGCCCTGCGCTACCGGGCACCGCGCGGCAGCTGAGGCCGCGCGGGCGCTCAGCCCAGCCTGCGCCGGCCGCGCACGCGCTCGTAGCGGTAGACGCGAAAGCCCTCGTCCTGCACGAAGCCCACGGGCTCCCAGCCGCGCGTGAGCGCGCAGTCGGTGATCTGGGCCATCTGCACGCCCAGGTAATCCTGCAGCCCGTCGTCGACCGCGAGCTCGAACTTGCGCAGCTCGCGGTCCAGCGCCTCGATGGCCGCGATCGCGGCTTCGACGCTGGCGAAGGGCCGGCGCCGCGCGAGGCCGGTGGCGGGCGCCGCGGGCGCCGCCGCGCGGCGCGGCTTGGGACCGAAGTCCACGCTGATGCCGCCCTCGACGCTGTCGAGGCTGCCCATCAAGGTGACGTGGCCCATGATGTTCATGCCATGAACCCGACGTTGCGCGGATACGCGATGCCATTCGCCGTGCGTCCGAAGTTCTTCAGGTTCGGCAGGATCCCGTCGAGCTGGCTGTCGGGCACGCCGAACCAGCGCGCGAGCGTGGCGGCGTACTGGTCGACCGAGGTGGTGGGCAGCAGCCGGCCCTGCCCCACGTGCCACTGGTCGGCATCGGCCGCGGTGTTGCCGATGCTCACGGGCGGCGGCGTGCCGTAGATCGCCCTGCCCTTGACCGCACCGCCGACCACGAAGTGGTGGCCGCCCCAGCCGTGGTCGGAGCCGTCGCTGTTGTACGAGAGCGTGCGGCCGAAGTCGGAGGCCGTGAAGGCCGTGACCTGCTCGGCCAGGCCCAGCGCCGCCATCTGGCGATGGAAGGCGGCCATCGCGTCGGACAGCCGCTGCATCAGGCCGGGCTGGTTGGCGATCAGGCTGTCGTGCAGGTCGAAGCCGCCCATCGAGACGAAGAACACCTGGCGCTTCACGCCCAGCGAGGCGCGGCCGCGGATCAGGCGCGCGACCATCTTGAGCTGGCTCGCGAGGCCGTTGTTGGCCGGGAAGGCGCCGGCGGGAAAGTCGCTCTGGATCGCCGCCGTGACCTGGCCCTCGGCCTTGACCGCGCGCCGCACCACCTTGCTGTACTCCTCCTCGAGCGTGTGGCCGCGCGACTGCTGCGCGAGCTGCTGCATCGCGGCCTTGACGGTGTCGGAGCCGAACAGGTTGCCGGTGTTGTCGCCCACGCTGTAGATGCGCACCGCGCCGCCGGTGCCGACCTGGTACTGCAGCGCCCGGTCGCCCGAGAGGAACACGGCATTGCCCGCGACCGACATGCAGGTGAACAGCGCGCCGGTGTTGCCCGACAGCACGAGGTCGCCGATGTTGCCGCCCCAGCCCACGGTCGAGCCCTCGGGCGAGGACGACTGCCAGACCGACTGCTGGTCGTTGTGCGAGAACAGCTTGGGCGGCACCGGCCAGGCCTTGCGGTTGCCGCTGTCGTACTGGGCGCGCGTGATCGGCGCGATCAGCGGGCCGACGTTGAGCTGCACCGCCACCTTGCCTTCGCCGTGGAACAGGTCGGCCAGCGCGGTCATCGACGGATGCAGCGCGTACTGCCGCCCGCCCGGCAAGGCCTGCGTGGGCGCGAGCAAGGTGGGCAGCAGCTGGGCGCGCGGGATCGCGATGCCGCCGCCGGCGTCGCCGTTGCCGCCGCGAATCTGGCTGTACTTGCCGTAGCTGTCGGTGTCGCAGGTGACCACCGTGTTGGCGTAGTCGTTGCCGCCGTAGAGGAAGACGCAGACCAGCGCCTTGTAGTCGTCGCCGGGCGCGGCCTGGGCCGCGGCCTCGCCCATGGTCGCGAGGTTGAGCGCGAACGGCAGCGCGGTGCCGGCCATCGCGAGCTGGCCCGAGCGGCGCAGGAAGGCGCGCCGGGTGTGGCGCGCGGGATCGATCAGATGCATGGGCGCCGCTCCTGGCTGGCCGTGTTCGTCGGGGTCATGGGGTTCATTTCTGCACCAGGTATTCGGGCGCGCCCATCACCAGCATCACGGCGGCGCAGACGCGGTTGAGCCGGGCGCCCTCGCTGCTGCTGGCGTTGAGCGCGGGCGTGGCGAGCGCATTGGTGATCAGGCTCACGGTGGCGTTCGAGAGCTGGTTGCCGGTCAGCAGCAGGTCGAGCCGCTTCACGAGCGCCGCGGGGTCGAGCGCCAGCGCCTTCTCGGCCGTGTAGGCGGCGCGCACGTCGCCGTTGTCGATGCCGTAGGGCAGCGCGTTCTGCAGGAAGTTGAGGTAGCCGCCCACGCTGGACTCGTTGACGATCTGGAACTCGGGCGCGACCAGCTTGCGCTCGGCGATGGCGGTGGCCGGCGGCACGTAGCCGGGCCGGAAGTAGTTGAAGACCGAGGGCGAGCGCAGCGGGCTCTGGCCCAGCCCGTAGCTGGCATTGCTCTGGTCGCCGATGCGCCAGGTGCCCTTGGTGGAGCTCACGCCGAAGCTGCGGCCCCATTGCGCCAGCCGCAGCATCGGTTCGCGCAGACGGCCGAAGTCGGGGCTGGCCAGGCCGGCCGGCCCGCGTGCCTCGTCGTCGATCAGCACGGCGGCGAACACCGCCTTCATGTCGCCGCGCACGCCCGCGCCGTTGTCGGCGAAGGCCGCGGCCACGCGCTTCACATAGGCCGGGCTCGGGTTGCTCGTGACCAGCCGCTGGATCAGCTGCCGCCCGATGAAGGGGCCGACGTTCGGGTGGTTGAACAGCGTGTCGAGCGCGATCTTGAGCGCGGCGGCGCCGGGCGTGTTGGCGGGCACGGTGGCGCCGAGGAACTTCGCCTCGAGCATCGAGTGGCGGCTCGCGTCGAGCACCATCGGCCGGGTGGTCCAGTCCCTGGTCTCGACGGTGTAGCTCGCACCCGGCGGGCGGAAGCCGTTCTGCTCGCCGGGCTTGATGTCGAGGTCGTAGCCGGTGAACACGCGCGCGAGCTGGCTCACGTCGTTCTGCGTGTAGCTGTCGAGCGGCTGGCCGTCGGCGCCGGTCTTCGGCGTGCCGTCGGCCTCGAGCTGCTGCAGGCCGATGCTCATGAGCTGCATGACCTCGCGCGCATAGTTCTCGTCGGGCTGGCGGCCGCGGTTGTTCTCCTTCTGGTTGCCGCGCGTGTTGAGGTAGAAGCCCATCGCGGGATTGAGCGTCACGGCCTCGAGCAGCTGGCGGAAGTTGCCGGTGGCGCCAACGGCCAGCATGTCCCAGTACTGGGCCATCATGTGCGTCGGCCAGCTCGAGCCGATATCGTTGGCCGAGACCACGAAGATCTCGCTGAGCGCGAGCGCCATGCGCTTGCGCACCGCGTCGCCCGACAGCATGAGCTGGCGCCAGACGGTGGCGTCGATGTCGGTGCCGTTGTAGGGCTGGCTCTCGACCCATTCCCAGGCGGTCTGGGTGCGCGGCGCGTTGAACTGCTGCTCGAGCCAGGGCAGGTAGCCGAGGCTGCGCACCGTGGCGATCTCCGCCTCGGAGGCCGAGAACTGCGCCTGCAGCAGGAAGCGCGCGGCTTCCGCGTCGCTCCTGGCTTGCAGGTAGTGGTAGGGACCCGTGTCGGCGGGCGCGGACGTATCGGGCTGCGGATTGCCGCCGCCACCCACGCCGGGGAAGATGCCGCCGCCCGCGCCACCGCCGCCTCCTCCACCGCCACAGCCCGCGATCAGCGCCGGCATCGCGAACAGCGCGAAGCCCTTCAGCGCCCCGGCCGATCCTTCGGCGCCGGGCGTGCCGTCGCCGTCCCGCGCCAGCGGCGCATCCTCCATCCCATGAGCCGCTGCCTGCCGGCCGGCTTCTTCCGTGTCGAACATGACCCTCGCTCCTGCGGCGCCCGCGCGCCGATGGAGGTCAGGAGGCAAGGCTCATGCCCTACCGGTTTCCGTGGATCGAGGGGCCGAAATCGACGGACTTTCGGCTTAGAAATGTGAACTTGTGTGACTTTTTCGTCGCCCAGGAAACACAATTTGACAATTACTGCCCTGAATTGTCTTCAGCAAGCGCTCAGGAGGACACTGCGCGTGTCAGTCGTCGTCCCCGTCGTCGTTGGGCGCGCGGTACGGGTAGCCGGGACCGTAGTAGAGCCGGCCCGGCGGCGGCGCGATCAGCGGTGCCGGCCGGTAGTACACGGGCGGCGGCGGGCGGTAGTACACCGGCGGTGGCGGCGCGTAGTAGATCGGCGCGGGCTCGTAGTAGACCGGCGGCGGCGCGTAGTACGGCGGCGGATAGCCCGCGCCGGGCGTGCCGATCTCGATCGACCAGTGGCCGCGCGCGTTCGCGGCACCGGCCGCGCACAGCGAGGCGAGCGCCACGGCGGCGAGCGCGGCCACGTGCAGGCCGCGCGACGAGAAGGAAGAAGGCTTGAGGTTCACTGAGGACTCCCGGTGCGGGCTGGCTGGAAACGACCGCCAACGGCGGTCCGATGCACGAGCAACGCCCGGCCCCCGCGCGCCGTGCACGTCCGGCCACCGCTTCTGGTAGCCAAACGTGACGGGGCCGGCGCCGTTCAGCCGACCGTGCGGCGCGACAGCAGCACGTCGCCGCCCATGGTGTTGAAGGCGATGGTGGGCGCGCTGAAATCGCTGAGCGGCGCGCCGAGGCCGATCTCGCCGCTGCCGTGCAGCACGCACTCCTCGCGCCGCAGCGCGATCTCGCTGCTGGGCCCGGCGTTGCCGTGAAAGCGCACCCAGGTGCCGTAGGTGCTGAGGTCGGTCAGCACGCAGCTGCCCTGGCGCAGCTCGATGCGCGCATGCAGCCGCGACACGCGCGGATCGTTGACCACGAACTCGGCGTCGTCGACGCGGCCCAGGTGGATCGGCAACTGCTCGGTGCGGAACATCGAGCGCACGTCGAGCCAGCTCAGCTCGATCTGGCCGAAGTTCGAATCGGCATGGCGCCCCGCCATCAGCGCGGCCGGCACGGTCAGCGAGGCGGTGACGTCCTCCTGCCAGTCGATGCGGTGCACCACCGACAGCTCGCTGCGGCCGCGGATGTTGATCGGGCCGAGGTCGCGGTGATGGACCGCGCCTTCGCGCAACTGGACGATCACCGATTCGGTGGCCCAGATCTGGCTCGGCCCCGCGAGATCGCTCAGGCGCGAGGCCAGGTTGACCGCGTCGCCGAAGCAGTCGCCGTCGACCTCGAGCACCTCGCCGCTGGCCACGCCGATCTGCAGCTCCATGCGCAGCGGCGCGGGCCAGGCCAACAGGCGCTTCTGGTGCTGGCGCTGCAGCTCGATCACCGACTGGATCGCGCCCGCGCCCTCGGCGAACAGCGCGAGCATCGCCGAGCGACTTGACCACGCGGCCGCCATGCTTCTCGCACACCGCCCCGATCCATTGCGTCAGGCGCGTCACCGTCTCCGTGGCCCGGGCATTGCCCATGGCCTCGAAGACCCGGGTACTGCCGGTCAGGTCCGCAAACACCACAGTGGAGTTGACAACCATGTTCTGAATCCGGCCTCACCGCCGTTGTTTTGTGTTGTATCTATCTCCGACCGGACACGGAGAACGCCGAAATCCGGTCATCCCTGGACGGGTTTGTACCGTCAAATCCTTCACCAAGTCGCACTATTCTGAAGAGGAAGAGTGAGGCGTCGGACAAATACTGCGAGCACTGTAGGAATAATCCCGCAATTGCATTAATACTTAAGAAAACACTCTTCAGTTTTTGCTCGAACTGCTACGTAAAGTGTGTTGTTTTCAAACAAGAAACAATGTTCCACAACTTGTCTCTTGATCACCGCCCGATTAAGGTAACCGCCAATCCTGTTCTCGGTGTTACGTAACTCGCCATGACGATCCTCCGCCGCCTGCTTCGTCTGCTGCACCTGTCGGGTGCCGGCAACGCACGCACCAAGGACCTTCAGCTCGGCCGCATCCGCAGCGCGATGCTGTCGCTGCTCCCCTCGCAAGGCGGCCACTCCGTGCAGCGCGTGAGCCAGCGCGTGCGCTTCGCCGCCGATGTCGAAACCCTCTGGTACCTGCGCCAGGACGTGATGACCGCGCTCAGCGCGATCGACGGCGAAACCGCCGCGCGCCGCAAGATGAAGGGCATCAACAGCATGTTCGAAGGCGGCCTGCCAGGCTCGATGGGACCGCGCGCGCACCAGCGCATTCCCCACCACTGATGTGACGGATGGCAGGCGGTCGCGAGCTGCCTGCCGTTCGCTTCGAGGCGGCCTCCGGGCTGCCTTTTTTTTGCGCCGCGCGGGCGCGCTTCAGTGGTCGTGGCCGTGGTCGTGCGCGTGATGCGCATGGCCGTGATCGTGGTCATGGGACCGCGCGCCGCCGTGCGGATGGTGGCCCCAGACCATGAACACGTCGCGCCCATCGGCCGCGAGCTCGACCTTCGCGCCCACCGGCAGCAGCACCTTGGTCGGCACATGGCCGAACGGCAGGCCCGCGATCACCTGCACCTTGCGCAATTGCGCGCGCAGCCGGTCGATCACCGTGTCGAGGCCGAAGCCGCGGTCGTAGCCCGGCACCTTGCGCACGCCGGTGAACTGGCCGAAGACGATGGCGCGCTGGCGGCCGAGCACGCCGGCCATGCGCAACTGCTCGAGCATGCGCTCGATGCGGTAGGGATGCTCGTTGATGTCCTCGATGAACAGCACGCCCTGGTCGACCGCCGGAAAGTACGGCGTGCCGAGCAGGCTGGTCAGCACGCAGAGGTTGCCGCCCCACAGCACCGCGTCGTGCACGGGCTTGAACTTGAGCGCCGCGTCGCGCACCGGCATGCGCCAGCCCGTGCCCTCGCCCTGTCCGCTCGCGAGGTCGTCGAAGCAGGCTTCCATGATGTCGTCGGGCCCGGCCTCGGCGCCGAAATCCTCGCCCACCGCGGGGCCGGCCCAGGTCACGGCGCCGGTCTTGGCGAGCAGCGCGTTCTGCAGCGCGGTGAAGTCGCTGAGGCCGACGAACTCGGTGCCGCGCTCGATGGCCTTGGCCAGCTTCTTGAACGGCACGCCGTCGAGGATGCGCGTGAGGCCGTAGCCGCCGCGCGCGATCAGCGCGATGTCGGCTCCGCTCGCGGCCGCGCGCGCGATGGCCGCGAGGCGCGTCGCGTCGTCGCCGGCGAAGCGCTGGTGGAAGGACAGCGCGGCCTCGTCGACCTCGACCTCGTGGCCCAGGGCCTTCAGGCGCGCCACGCCGCGCCGGAACGCGGCCTTGTCGCGCACCGCGCTGGAGGGGGAATAGATGTAGATGTGCTTGTTGCTCACGGCGTCGAGTATCCCATCGCGGCCCGCGCCGCCTCTGCCAGTGCCAGCGCCTGCGCGCGGTCCGGCCCCGAGGACCGGGCCAGCGGGCCGAGCGCGCGCAGCGCGGCCTCGAAGCCGCGGTCGGGGAACGGCGCGCGCCAGGCATCGCGCACGCGCTCGCCGCCCTCGGGCGCGGCCAGCAGCGCCGCGAAGCGGCCCGCGGGCGCGGCCGCATGCAGGGCCGCCGCCAGGTTCGCGCCGGCCTGCGAATGCACGAGCAGCATCGGCGAAGGCGGCAGCCGGTCCAGCCATTCGAGCAGCACGTCGCGATGCCATTCGAGGCTGTGCGCGGCTTCGCGCTTGGGCTTGTCGCTCTTCCCGAAGCCGATCAGGTCGGGCACCCGCACGCGCAGCCCGGGCAGGCCCACGAGGTGGCGGAAGGCATAGCCCCATTCGCCGGGACCGTGCAGGCACAGGCAGGCCACGCCGTCGGCCGGCCCTTCGTCCACGTAGTGCAGGCGCCAGCCGCGCTGCGACGGCAGGTCCTGCACGTGATGCGGCGCGAAGGCGTAGTCGGCCAGCGCCGCGAAGCGCTCGGGCGACGTGCGCAGCGCGTCGTCGCGCAGCGGCTGCGCCTGCTCGCGCGCGGCCGCGCGCCGTTGCTGGAAGAAGTCCTGCAGCAGCGCCGCGCAGTCGGCCGCCAGCACGCCGCCCTGCACCTGCGTCTGGTGGTTGAGCCGGGGCAGCGCGAACAGGTCGAGCACCGAACCCGCCGCGCCGGTCTTGGGATCGGCGGCGCCATAGACCACGCGCGCGAGCCGCGCATGCAGCATCGCGCCCGCGCACATCGCGCAGGGTTCGAGCGTGACGAACAGCTCGCAGCCCTCGAGCCGGTAGTTGCGCAGCGCCTCGGCGCCGGCGCGCAGCGCGTTGATCTCGGCATGGCCGCTGGGATCGTGGCCGCCCACGGGCGTGTTGCGGCCGGTGGCGATCACGCGGCCGTCCTTCACCAGCACCGCGCCCACGGGCACCTCGCCGGCCTCGGCCGCGCGCCGCGCCTCGGCGAGCGCGAGCGCCATGAAGCCGTCGTCGTTCAGTGGCTCACTCGTCATCGGGCATCTTGCGTTGCGACTGCTGCATCGCGGCGTCGAGGGCCTGCCTGTACTGGTCCTGCACCTGGCGGGCCTGGTCGCGCACCGGGGCCGGGGCCGTCGAGCCATCGGCGGAGACGGGCGCGGCCGTGCCGGCGAACTGCTTCTTCGCGACCAGCGCGACGATCGCGAGCGCGATCACGAGGCCGATCAGTCCGAGGCCGCGCATCTCAGCGGCCTTTCGCGCGGGCGGTGGTGTCGACGGAAAGCGGCATGGCGGAGTCTCGGGCAGCAAAAGCCCGATTCTCCCTCGCAACTAGCGCGCGCCCGCGGCCCTCAACTGATCGGCCATCGCCGTATAGCCGCGCGCCACCGCGAGCTGCAGCGGCGTGCGCCCCTGCCGGTCGGCCAGCGAGAGATTCGCGCCCGCGCCGATCAGCGCGGCCAGCGTGCGCTGGTGCCGCTCGCCGCCATCGCCCAGCACCACCGCCTCGATGGCGGCGGTCCAGTGCAGGTTGTTGACATGGTCGAGCGGCGCGCCGGCCGCGATCAGCTGGCGCACCACCTCGTCGTGGCCCAGGTGCGCGGCCGCGATCAGCGCGGTGCCGTCGTAGCGGCTCGTGACCTGCTTCGCGCTCGCGCCCAGCGACAGCAGCAGCGCCAGCGTGGCCGGGTCGTCGGCCACCGCGGCGATGGTCACGGCGTCGTAGCGGTCGTCCTCGAGCACGTCGAGCGAGGCGCCGGCCTGCGCCAGCAGGCGGATCGCCTCGCGCTGGCGCGCATGCGTGGCCACCTGCAGCGCCGTGCGGCCGCGGGCATCGCGCGCATCGAGCCTGGCGCCGCCCGCGACCAGCGTGCGCAGCCGCGGCAGGTCGCCCTGCCAGGCCGCACGGTGCAAGCCTTCGTAGGCCCGGCCCTCGGCCACGGTGGGCGCGACCTGGGCCATGGCCGCGCCCGGGACGCCCGCGACCAGCGCCGCCGCCAGGCAAGCAGCGAGCCGAAGCGCGCGCGCCGTTCTCATCCCAGCAGGCCCTTGACCTTCTCGAGCGCGGCGTTCGCGCACTGTTCGTCGAGGTGGCCGCCGGGCGCGCCGCCCACGCCCACCGCGCCGATCACCTCGTTGCCCGACTTCACGGGCACGCCGCCGCCCAGCAGCAGGAAGCCCGGCAGGTAGACCAGGTTCGCGGCGCCGGGGTTCTTCTGCGCGTTCTCCATCATCGCTTGCGTGGGGCTCTTGGCCGAGGCCGAGGTCCAGGCCTTGCGCTCGCTCGAGGCCAGCGTGTGCGGACCGGCGTTGTCGGCGCGCTGCACGGCGCGCACGGTGCCGGCGCGGTCGACCACGGTGGCGGCCACGTTGTAGCCGTTGGCGGCGCAGGCGGCGACGGCCTCGGCGGCGATCTGGTTGGCCAGCGCGAGCGAGATGTTGCGCTCGGTGCGCACCGCGGCGGGCGCGGCGGTCTGGGCCTGGGCCAGGGTGGATGCGGCCAGGCCGACGACGGCGGCAGCGAGGGTGGCGAGGCGAAGCGACGAATGCATGAAGGGGTCTCCAGTGAGTGGCGCCGGCCCGTTGCCGGCGGCTGCGCCACTGTAGGAAAGGCGCGTCGGCGCGGCCATTCGTACGGCTGCGGGGCGCGCTCCGTAGTTCTACGGAGCCTCGCTATCGACCAGCAGCGCGTAGCGCCGGATCAGTTGCGCCAGCGAATCGCTCTCGAGCTTGGCGAACAGGTTCGCGCGATGCGTCTCCACCGTGCGCGGCGACAGCGCGAGCTCGCGCGCGATCTCCTTGTTGGTGAGGCCGGCGACGATGAAGGCCAGCACCTCGCGCTCGCGCTCCGACAGTTGCGCCACCCGCTCGCGCGCCGCCTGGTCGGCCTGCGAACGCTCGCGCGAGCGCACGTGCTGGCGCACCGCCTGCTGCAGCGCCTCGAGCAGTTGCTCGTCGTCGACCGGCTTCTCGAGGAACTCGGCCGCGCCGGCCTTGAAGGCACGGCGGCACATCTCGACCGTGCCATGGCCGGTCAGCATGATCACGGGCTGGTCCACGCCCTGCGCCACCAGCCGGTCGAGCACGGTCAGTCCGCCGATGCCGGGCATGCGCACGTCGAGCACGATCGCGCCGATGCCCGTGCGGTCGAAGCCCGCGAGGAAGGCCTGCGGATCGGCCCAGGTCTGCACGCGCAGGCCCACGGTGCCGATCAGCAGCGCGAGGCTCTCGCGCACGGCCTGGTCGTCGTCGATCAGGTGCACCAGCGGGGATTGGGGCTGGACGTTCATCGGGCGCTTTCTTCCAGCCGCAGCCGCAGGGTGAAGCGCGCGCCGCGCGGCAATGCATGCGCCGCCTCGAGGCTGCCGCCCATGCCGCTGGCCAGGGTCTCGCTGAGGCTCAGGCCCAGTCCCAGGCCGCCTTCGCGCGTGCTGAAGAAGGGTTCGAACAGGCGCGGCAGTGCCTCGGGCGCGATGCCGCGGCCGCTGTCGACGATGGCCAGCGTGCCCTCCCCGCCCTGGCGCGCGAGCTCGATCTCGATGCGCCGTTCGCCCGCCGGCACGCCCTCGAGCGCCTGCAGCGCGTTCATCAGCAGGTTGTGCACGATCTGCTCGAGCGCCACCGGCTCGCCGAGCACGCGCAGCGGCGGCTGGGCCGCGGCATCGAAGCGCACGGCGACGCCGCGCTGCTCGAACTCGGGCGCCAGCAGGTGCATCGCATCGCGCACCACCTCGTGCAGCGCCAGCGGGCGCAGCTCGCCGCCGGCCTCGGGCCGCTCGATCACGCGCCGCAGCCGCCCCACCACGCCGGCCGCGCGCCGTGCCTGTTCGACCGCCTGGCCCATGGCGCCGCGCGCGGTGGCGATGTCGGGCGGCTCCTCGTCGAGCAGCCGGCGCGCGGCCTGCGCATTGGCGAGCACGGCCGTCAGCGGCTGGTTGAGTTCGTGCGCGAGACCGGCCGACAGCTCGCCGAGCGCATTGAGCCGCGCGACCTGGCCCAGGCGCAGCAGTTCTTCCGCGCGGCGGCGCGCCACGCGCTGGCGCCTTGCGGTCCACAGGCCCGCGACCAGCAGCGCCATCGCCAGCGTCCACAGCGCGATCGCGCGCCAGGGCAGCTCGGACCAGCCCACCTGGCGCTGCGCGACCAGGTCGAAGGGCTGGCTCGGCGAGGCCAGCACCTTGGTGAAGTCGAAGCGCCAGCCGCCTTCGCCGATGCGGCCCGGCTGCAGCACCAGTTGCTGGCCATCGCGCTGCAGGCTCAATCGCACGGGGCTTTGCTGCGGGTTCATGGGCCAGTCGCGCCAGGGCACCGTGCCCGCGAGGTCGATGGCCAGCGCATAGCTCACCGGGTCGGCGCCGATCGCCAGCAGGTAGCGCCCGTGCGGCAGGTCGAGCGCCGCGAACTCTGCGCGATGCAGTTCGCGCGAGCGCGCCTCGGCCCGCGCCAGCGCCTCGGCCTGCGGCCCCGGCGGCCAGGCCTCGCCGCGCGCGCGCCGCTGCACGCCGAGGATCGAAGAGTACACGGCGGGCAGCCGCTGCTCTGGACGGTCGGCGCCACCGCCGCTCGCGGGCTCGAGCAATGCGAGCGTGGCCAGCACCGCGTCGTACTGCACCACCTGCTGGCTCATCAGGCGGTGCGCGATGCGCGCGTCGGTGTCGAAGGCCTGGTGCAGCCGCTCGATCTCCGCGCGCGCGAGCCAGACCGCGCCCATGGCCGACAGCGCCAGCCAGGCCAGCCACCATCCGCCGCGGGTGCGCAACCACTGTTTCATGGCGCGGATTGTGCCCGGCAGGCAGGCGCCGGCCGGGCGAGAATGCGCGCCCGAGGCATCAGTGCAATGCAGGACCATCTTTTCCCCGACCTCCCCGGATCTCCCCCTTCGGCGCCGCCCGCGCCCGCGGACGATGCACCGGCTCCGAAGAAATCGCGCGGCGGCACCGTGCAGCCGGCGCCGGCCGATCCCGCGCTGGTCGACCTCGCGCTGCAGCTGCCGCCGCAGTTGCGCTTCGGCGGCTCGTCGTGGAACTACCCGGGCTGGGCCGGCCTCGTGTGGGACGGCGAGTACGCCGAGGCCGTGCTGTCGAAGAACGGGCTCGCGGCCTATGGCCAGCATCCGCTGTTCCGCACCGTGAGCCTGGACCGCAACTTCTACCGCGCGCTCACCGCGAGCCAGTACGCGCGCTATGCCGCGATGGTGCCCGACGACTTCCGCTTCGTGGTGAAGGCGCCGAGCGTGGTGACCGATGCCACGGTGCGCGACGAGAGCGGCCGCGGCACGCAGATCAATCCGGCCTTCCTCAGCGCCGAGCTCGCGGTGCGCGAGTTCGCCGAGCCCGCGCTGCAGGGCCTGGGCCACCGCATTGGCGCGCTGGTGTTCCAGCTGAGCCCGCTGCCGCGGCCCGTGCTGGCCGACGTGCCGCTGCTGCTCGAGCGCCTCGCCGCGATGATCGCCGCGCTGCCGCCGCTCACGCCGACCGCGCCCGACGCGGTGGTCGCGGTCGAGGTGCGCGACCCGCAGCTCATGACGCCCGAGTTCGCCGCCATGCTGCGCAGCGTGGGCGCCACCTGGTGCCTGGGCCTGCACGCGAAGATGCCGCCGATCGAGGACCAGCTGCCGATGCTGCGCGCGCTGTGGCCGCGCCCGCTGGTGTGCCGCTGGAACCTGCACCGGCGCCACGGCCGCTACGGCTACGAGGACGCCGAGAAGCTCTACGGCCCGTTCGACAAGATCGTCGACCCCGATCCCGAGACGCGCCAGGCGCTGGCGCGCGTGATCGCGGGCACCGTGAAGGCCGGGCAGAACGCCTTCGTCACCGTGAGCAACAACGCCGAGGGTTGCGCGCCGCGCACCGTGGCGACCCTGGCGCAGGAAGTGGCGGACCTGCTGCTGCGCTGAATCAGTCGACCGCGACGGTCATCTCGACCTCGACCGTCGCGTTCTTCGGCAGCGCATAGACGCCGACCGCCGTGCGTACATGAACGCCCGCGTCGCCGAACACCTCGTGCAGCAGGTCCGAGGCCGCGTCGGCCACCTCGCTGTGCAGCGTGAAGTCGGCGCTGCCCTGCACGAACACGCCCACGCGCAGCACCTGGCGCACCGCGTCGAGCGAGCCGAGCTCGCGGCGCAGGATCGCGAGCGCGCGCAGCGCGCAGATCTGCGCGCCCTCGCGCGCCTGCTCGAGCGACACGGTATCGCCCGCGCGGCCCGTGACCATCACCGTGGTGCCCACGCGCGGCACCTGGCCGCTGATGTAGACGGTGTTGCCGTCGCGCACGGCCGACGCATAGTGGCCGCCGACGCGGATCTCGCCCTCGAAGCTGTGGCCGAGCTCGGCGGCGATGCGGTCGGCGGTCTGTTGGCGATGGGCGGAGGCGGTCATGGGCGGAATTTCCAGCTGAAAGAAAAGGCGCCATCTTCGCCGCACCGGCGCGCCGCGAACAGATACAGAGCCCGCGAAATGCAGCCGCAACAGAGGCCGCGCGCAAGCCCTGGTCCGAGGCTTCGAGGGGCTTGCCAAGGCCCTCGCTTTCACTCGTGCGAGACTCGCCGCTGAAGGAGAGTTACAGATGAATACATTTCTATTCGTGGTCGTTCTGGCGACCCTCGCCCTGCTCCTGGTCGTGCTGATCGCGCAGAAGCGCAACGACAGCCGCGGCGGTTTCGTCGAACGCCCGCGTCCGCGCGCGCCGCTCAACGAACGCCAGCAGGCCATGTACCACCGCCTGGTGCAGACGCTGCCCGACCTCGTGGTGCTGCCGCAGGTGAGCATCGGCGCCCTGCTCACCGCGCGCACCCGCGCCGCGCGCAGCGGCTTCGGCCGCAAGATCGCCGACTTCGTCATCTGCGACCGCAACTTCGAGGTGGTGGCCGTGGTCGGCCTCGACGAGAAGGCCGGCCGCAAGGAACGCGCGCTGCGCGAGGCCCACGATGCGCTGCTGGTCGATGCCGGCTACCGCGTGCTGCGCTATGCGCGCGTGCCCGACGTGGGCCGCGTCGAGGCCGACTTCGATCCCTCGCTGGCCACGCCGCGGTTGCAGCTCGGCCCGCGCTTCCTCGAGGCGATGGCGCTCGAGCGGCCGGCCTTCAAGCCCTCGACGCACCAGTGGCATCCGTCGAAGGCCAGGCGCCGGCGCCGCGAGCGCCAACTGCCCGCCGCCGTTCAGGCCTCGAACGCGAGGTAGACCCGCCCGTCCTCGATCTTCACCGGGTAGCTGCGCAGGTCCTCGGTGAGCGGCGCGCACATCGCCTTGCCGCTGCGCACGTCGAAGCGGCCCTGGTGCAGCGGGCACTCGATCTCGTGGCCCTCGAGGAAGCCGTCGCACAGCCGCGCATGGCCGTGGGTGCAGATGTTGTCGGTGGCGTGGATGCCGTCCTCGGTGCCATAGAGCGCGATGTCGCGGCCCTGCACGTCGATGCCGATCACGTCGTCGGCGGGGACGTCGTCCACCGCCGCGGCGTCGATCCAGGTGATCGTGGTCATGTTCTTTTCCTTCGTGGCGTGGGTGGCTGTCAGTCGGGCTTGAGGCCCGTGCGCTCGATCACCGGCTTCCAGCGCCGCAGTTCCTCGCCCATGAACTTCGCCAGCGCCTCGGGCGTGCTGCCCACGGGATCGAAGTACGCGGTCTGCAGGCGCTTTAGCACCTCGGGGTCCTTGAGCACCGCGGCGATCTCGCGGCTCATGCGCTGCACGATCGCATCGGGCGTGCCCTTGGGTGCCATGTAGGCGAACCAAGGCACGGCCTGGATGTCGGGCAGGCCCGATTCGCGCAGGGTCGGCAGCTCGGGCAGCAGCGCCGAGCGCTCGGCCGAGGTCACGGCGATGGCCTTGAGCCGGCCGGCCTTGGCCTGCGGCATCACCGACACCGGCGGCAGGCAGGCGAACTGCACGTCGCCCTGGATGATCGCGGTGACGGCCTGGCCCGAGGACGCATAGGGAATGTGGACCGCGAAGGACCGGGTCTTGAGCTTGACCAGTTCCACGCCCAGGTGCGAGATCGAGCCGTTGCCGGTCGAGGCGAAGTTGAACTGGCCGGGATTGCGCTTCAGCGCCTCGAGCCAGGACTTGACCGAGTCGACGTTCATGCCGTTGGACACCGCGCACACATTGGGCGTGGTGGCCGCGAGCGACACCGGCACCAGGTCCTTGAACGGGTCGTAGGGCAGGTTCTTGTAGAGGATGGTGTTGTAGACCAGCGGCGCGTTGACCGAGAGCAGGAAGGTGTAGCCGTCGGGCGCGGCCTTCGAAGCCTGGTCGGTGCCGCTGTTGCCGCCCGCGCCGGGCTTGTTCTCCACGATCAGCGGCTGGCCGATGCGCGCGGCGAGCTTGTCGTTGACGATGCGCGCGAGGATGTCGGGCGAGGCGCCCGCGGCGAAGGGCACGATCACGCGCACGGGGCGCTGCGGCCAGTCCTGGGCCTGGGCCGTGATGGCGATGGCGGCCGTGGCCGCGAACACGAGCAAGGTTTTCATGGCCGCGCCTCCACGTCCACCATGCCCAGGTGATCCTGCTGCTCGCGCGCGATGAAGCCCGCGATCAATGCGCGGTAGGCGGCCTCCACCACCTCGGGATAGGCGCCCTCCTGCTCGGCCAGCGCCCTTACCTTGTCGATCACTTCCTGCTGGCGCTGGGGCGCCGAGACCTGGAAGGCATCGCGCTTGAAGCGCGCCGCGTCCTTCACGTAGCGGCCGCGCTCGGCCAGCAGCGCGACGATTTTGCGGTCGAGCGCGTCGATGTTCTCGCGCACCTCGGCGAGGTTGGCGCACAGTGGCCGGTAGGCCGGGTCGGTGAAGCGGCGCAGCGGCGCGCCGTGGGTCTCGGGTTCTTTGTCCTGCATGGCTCAGATCGGATAGATGATGGAATTCGGGATCATTTCGCTGTCGAACACGCACAGGCGCGACGCGAACTTCAGGCCTTCGGGCGTGGACACCACGCGGTCGATGTAGCGGCCCACGTTGAACACGGTCGAGGGCCCGTCGAGCTTGGTGCGGAACACCGCGTAGTTGGCCTCGCTGCGGATGGTGCCGTCGTCGTCGACGCCGTGCACCACCGGCAGCCCGACCACGTGGCGCTGGTAGTAGGGGTCGTGGAACAGCGTCTCCTGGATGCCGTAGACGCGGTCCTCGAGCATGCCGCGGCTCTCGAAGGACAGCGTGGCCAGCGGCAGGCCGCGCTCGTGGTTCTCGCGCGGCTGCAGCCGGTAGCTGCACTGCTCGGTGAAGAAGGCCGGCCACAGGCTCCACTGGCCCGAATCGACCGCATGGGCATAGGCCGCATAGAGCCGGGCCAGCTCGAGGTAGGCGGCAGGGTCGAGCTGCTTCATGCGGCCTCCATCACTTCGCGCCAGTAGCGGTACATGCCGCGGATCAGCGTCTCGGTCACCATGTGGTCGGTGTTCTCGACCTCGCGCCCGCCGAGCTCGGCCAGCGTGCGGTGGTAGGGCTTCTGCTCGAAGCCCTGCTGCGAGAACTCGATCACCTCGCCGTCGTCGGCCGACACGAAGCCCGCGGGCCCGAACAGGTTGGCCTGGCGCAGGCGGCGCTGCGTCATCTCCTCGCTGTCGTCGTCGAAGCCGAAATGGGTCCAGACGAAATCGAAGGCATCGTGGCCCACGGGCTGGATGTGGCGCGTCGACACGCTGTTGACCTGCTGCTGCAGGATCAGGCTCGGGAACAGCGTCATCATCACCGCGGTCGGCCCGCCCCACCAGGGCTCGGGCACGATGTCGAGGAAGCGCGGGTCCTTGAGCTGCATGCTCTCCTTGAAGCTGGAGACCTGCGTCACCTGCGCGGCCTTGCCCGCGCTGCCGCGCGTGGAGATCATCGCGGCGTGGCGCCCGCGCGCATCCATCTTGAGCTCCGACTTGTTGTCGGCGCGCCAGAGCCCGAAGGTCACGAACCAGGTGTGGAGCAGGCCCGGGTGGTACGGGTCCTTGATGTTCTCCTGCATCAGCTTCCAGTTGCCCGGGATGCGCTGGCGGCTGTAGCCGAGGATGGTGAGTTGGCGGCCGTCGAACAACCGGTCGAAGTAGCGCAGGATCTCGGGGCCGAGGAAGTCCTCGAAGGACTCGATGCCATGGTCGAAGGAGGCGAACACCACGCCGCCGCGCCGCGCCACCTTGAGCTTGTTGAGGCCGTTCTCCTCGAGCTTGAAGTCGCCCGGCATGCCGCCGTTGACCTTGCCGTCCTGCTTCACGCCGCGGCGGAACGGCACGCCCTGCAGGTCGCCCTTGAGCGAGTAGTTCCACTGGTGGTAGGGGCAGACGAAGTCCTTGCGGTTGCCCTGGCGCTCGCGGCAGAACTGCATGCCGCGGTGCGCGCAGACGTTCTCCACCACGTGGATCTCGCCCTCCATATCGCGCACCAGGATCACCGAGCGCTCGCCGATGGCGGTGCGCTTGAAGTCGCCGGGGTTCGGGATCTCGGCCTCGAGGCCGACGTAGCACCAGTGCTTCTCGTAGAAGAAGCGCTGCAGCTCCTTCCGGTGCAGTTCCTCGTCGGTGTAGGCCTTGAACGGGATGCGGCTGGTCTGCTCGTTCTCCCAGCGCAGCTCGATGGGGAACACGGCTTGCGTTGTCATCGCGGGTCTCCTTGTCTTTCAGGCAATTCTTCAGGTGCCTTGCAGGTAGAAGGCATCGGCATGGATCTGCTCGGGCGCGAGGCCGCGGCCGCGCACCAGTTGCGTCACGGCCTCGACCATCGGCGGCGAGCCGCAGAGGTAGGCGCGCCAGCCCTCGAGGCTGCCGGGCCAGTCGGCGCGGATCGCGTCGGTGATCAGGCCCAGGCGCTGGCCGGCCTCGGCCCGGCCGGCGACCACCACCACCTGCACCGTCAGGCGCGGATGCAGCGCCTGCAGTTCGCGCAGCTCGGCGAGGCCATAGACGTCGGCGCCCGAGCGCACGCCGAGGTAGAGGTGGATCGATTGCTGCGTGAGCCCGGCCTCGATGGCGCCACGCACGATCGAGAGGATCGGCGCCAGCCCGGTGCCGCCGGCCGCGCAGAGCATCGGCCCGCGGTGCTTCGTGCGCAGGTAGGCGGTGCCCAGCGGACCGCTGACGCGCACCGCGTCGCCCACGCGCAGTTGCTCGAACACATGCGCGGTGACGCGCCCGCCGGGCACGCGGCGCACGTGGAACTCGAGTTCGTCGTCGCGGCCGAGGCCCGCCATCGAGTAGGGCCGCGCGAGCCCCGGCGCGAACTGCAATTGCGCGTACTGGCCGGGCGAGAACTCGAGCGGCTTGTTGGGCTTGAGGCGCAGGCGGCGGATGTCGTGGGTCAGCGTGTCGATACCGGTGACCGTGGCCTTGAGCACCCGCGCCGGATGCACCACCACCTCGTCGGGCTCGGGGATCTCGATCGCGCAGCTCTCGGTCAGGGTGGCCTGGCAGGCCAGCACGTAGCGCTCGCCCTGGCCGTCGGGACGGATGGCGTCCTGGCCCGCGTCGAGCACCTGGCCCGACACCAGCTTGCAGCGGCAGGTGCCGCAGCGCCCGGCCATGCAGCTGTACGACACCGGCACATGGTGCTCGCGCAGCACCTCGAGCAGGTTCGCGCCGGGGCGGACCTCGAGCGTGCGGGCCAGGGGGTGGATGTGCAGGTCCATCGGATGTTCTTCTCGTGGGCGGGCGCGGTGCGCCGGTTGTCTCGGGGACGGATGATGCGCGGCCGTCGCCGATTGACCAATAGAATTCCGTGAATCCTCTTCATCATCGAAATGAATAAAGGTCCGGCATGCAGCTCAAGGACATCGACCTCAACCTGTTGCTGGTGTTCGACCGCATGCTGGCCGAGAAGCGCGTGTCGGCCGTGGCCGCCTCGCTGGGCCTGTCGCAGCCCGCGATCAGCAACGCGCTCGCGCGGCTGCGCAAGCTGCTGGGCGACGAGCTGTTCCTGCGCACCGCGCGCGGCATGGAGCCCACGCCCTTCGCGCTGCAGCTGGCCGAGCCGGTGGCCTATGCGATGGGCGCGCTGCACACCGCGCTCAACCAGCAGGTGGTGTTCGACCCCGCCACCAGCACGCGGGCCTTCGCGCTCGCGATGACCGACATCGGCGAGATCTACTTCACGCCGAAGCTGATGGCCGCGCTGTCCGCGGTTGCGCCGGGCGTGACCATCAGCACCGTGCGCAACAACACCGCCACCAACCTGCGCGAGGAGCTCGAGGCCGGCCATGTCGACCTGGCGATCGGGCTGCTGCCGCAGCTCAAGTCGGGCGTGTTCCAGCGCCGGTTGTTCCGCCAGCGCTACGTGTGCCTGTTCGCCGGCAGCCATCCGCTCGCGAAGAAGCGCAGCGTGTCGCTCAAGGACTTCGTCGCGGCCGACCACGTGCTGGTGCAGGCCGCGGGCACCGGCCACGGCAAGGCCGACGACGTGATGGCCGCGCAGGGCATCCAGCGGCGCATCCGGCTGCGCGTGCCGCACTTCGTGGCCATCGGCCACATCCTGCGTTCGGGCGACATGATCGCCACCGTGCCCGAGCGGCTCGCGCAGAGCATCGCCGAGCCCTTCGGGCTGGTGTGGCGACCGCACCCGGTGGCGCTGCCGCAGATCGCGATCAACCTGTTCTGGCACGCCAAGCTGCACCGCGATCCGGGCAACCAGTGGCTGCGCGGCCTGCTGTTCGACCAGTTCGCCGACGGCGACTGAGCACGGTCTTCGGGTTCGGCGTACAAACACGGCCACCGCCCTTTTCCGCATCACGATGGCGCCCTCCCCCCGCATCCGGATCGCCCCCGGCACCGAAGGCATCGAACGCCTCGAGGCCCACCTGCACGGCCAGGCCTTCTCGCCGCACCGCCACGACACCTACGGGATCGGCATCACGCTCGCGGGCGTGCAACGCTTTCGCTACCGCGGCACGCAGCAGCAGTGCCTGCCGGGCCAGTGCCACGTGCTGCATCCCGACGAGCTGCACGATGGCGGCGCGGGCACCGACGACGGCTTCGGCTACCGCATCCTTTACGTCGATCCCGCGCTGGTGCAGAACGCGCTGCATGGCAGGCCGCTGCCCTTCGTGGCGCAGCCGGTGCTCGATGCGGCGCGGCTGCGCGCCCTCGGCGGCGCGCGCGAGATCTGGGACTTCGATGCCGCGATCGACGACGAGGTGCTGCGCACCGAACTGGCGGTCGCGGTGGCGCAGTTGCTGGCCAATGCCGCCTCGGGTCAGCCCCGGGCGCCCGGCTCGCTCGAGCTCGCCGGCCTCGGACGCGTGCGCGACCACATCGCCGCCACGCCGACCGAACGCCCAGACATGGCGGCGCTCGAGCGGCTCTCCGGCCTCGACCGCTGGTCGCTCGCGCGCCAGTTCCGCGCGGCCTTCGGCACCAGTCCGAGCCGCTTCCGCACGCTGCGCCAGCTCGACGCGGTGCGCCGGCTGCTGCGGCGAGGCAGCTCGCTGGCCGATGCGGCCGACGCGGCCGGCTTCGCCGACCAGAGCCACATGTCGCGCCAGTTCAAGCAGGCCTACGGCCTCACGCCCGCGCGCTGGAGCGCGGCGCTGGGCTGATCAGCGCGCGCCCGCATCGGTGCGCGCCTCGATCGCGCGCACCACGGCCGCCATGTCGAGCGCGCCCAGGCCCAGCGCCTGCGTCTCGCCATAGAGCGCATGGCAGGCATCGAGCAGCGGCGAGGCCACGCCGGCCGCGCGCGCCGCCTCGGCCACCAGCCGGTTGTTCTTGAGCACGTCGACGATCGAGGCCTGCACCTCGAAGTCCCGCGCGAGCAGCTTCTGCGCCTTCACGCGCGACACGGCGCTGGCCATCGGCCCGGCCTCGAGCACCGACACCAGCTTGCGCGTGTCGAGCCCGTGGCGGTCCGCGAAATGGAAGGCCTCCGCGAGGCCCGTGACCATGGTGATCAGGAACAGGTTGACCGAGAGCTTCATCAGCAGCGCCTGCGGCACCGGGCCGCAGACCACGGTCTCGTGGCACATGGGCTTGAGCAGCGGGCGCAGCGCTTCCACCGCGTCCGCGTCGCCGGCCAGCATCGCCACCAGCTGCCCGGCCTCGGCCGGCTTGCGCGAACCCGAGACCGGCGCCTCGACATAGCGCCCGCCCGCGGCACGGACCTCGTCGGCCAGCGCTTGCGAATACGCGGCCGAGGTGGTGCCCATGTGGACGATGGTGCGCCCCGCCACGTTGTCCGCGAAGGCCGGCGTGCCGCGGCCCAGCGCTTCGTCGATCGCTTCGCCGTGGGCCAGCATGAGGATCGCGATGCGCGTGCGGCGCAGCACCTGCGCGGGTGAGTCCGCGACCTGCGCGCCGGCCTCGCGCAGGGGCTCGGCGCGCGCGGGCGAGCGGTTCCACACGACCAGCAGCGTGCCGGCTCGCGCGAGGTTGAGCGCCATGGGCTGGCCCATGACGCCGAGGCCGATGAATCCGAGGGGTTCGATGTCAGTCAACCGTGTCTCCGTGAATGCATGAGGGATGACGCAAGACCTTATGGCTCGGCGAACGCCGTGTCTTGAAGCCTTGTGCAGCGACCGGCTTCACGAAGCCTTCAGGGGAGGCGCAGCCTTTCTTCAGGCTCGGTTTCGAGAATGAATGCAACCACCGGCGCACCGCGTGAGGCCTGTGGCTCCCTTCTTTTTCATCTCACTTCCAGGCATTTCATGCATTCCATCCAAGCCTCGCTCCCGAAGACTTCGCCCCTGCGCACCGCCGTCCTCCTGTCCGCCCTGCTGCTGGCCGCCGCCGCGTCGACGCAGGCCGGCGCGGCCGACTACGGCAAGGACGGCACCCGCCTGTACGTGGGCGGCGCCATCGGCCGCTCGAGCTACAGCCTGCCCTCGTCCTCGCGCGTGCCCGTGCCCTGGGGCGGCGAGAAGAACAGCAAGAGCGGCACCGCGTTCAAGCTCTATGGCGGCTACCGCTTCAGCGACACCTTCGGCGTGGAAGGCGGCTATGCGCGGCTGGGCCGAGTGAAGCAATGGAACACCAGCTACAGCGTGTTCGGCGCGAACTCGGTGCTCGAGAACGGCACCGGCCAGGTGTTCTACGCGGCCGCCACCGCCCGGCTGCCGCTGGGCGAGTCGTTCGCGCTCAACGGCCGGCTCGGCGTGGCGCATGGCCGGGTCTCGGCCGGCAACAGCCACCGCCTGTTCGGCGGCGAGAGCATCGGCGGCAACGGCACGGGCCTGATGGCCGGCTTCGGTGCCGAGTACGCGGTGACGCGCAATCTCTCGATCACCGCCGACTACGACTACTTCGGCAAGGTCTCGAAGCACGCCAAGGCCGGCCTGCTGACCGTGGGCGTGCGCGCGAACTTCTGACGCGCGCGTCAGCCCGGCAGCGCCCAGCGGCCCAGCACCTCGTGCACGCCCTCGGCGCGCCGGCTGTCGATCAGCGCGAAGCTCGCGGCGGTCCAGCGCACCGGCTCGACCGTGGCCGGCTCCATCGCGCCGCGCAGGTATGACACCGTCAGGTGCGGCGTGAAGGCGCGCTTGGGCGCGAAGCCCGCGTCGGCCAGCACCTCGCCCAGGCGCTGCCTGAAGGCCGCGAGCGCGGCCACTTCGCCGTTGTCGCCGCCGAGCAGCACGCAGGCGCCCTTTGCGAAGCGCATCACACCGTCGAACGCCACCTCGAAGCGCGGCAGGTGCAGCCGCGAGGCGGCCGCGATCGCGAGCTCGACCCTGTCGCGCGGCAGCTCGTCGTGCTCGCCCAGGTCATGCAGCGTGACGTGCAGCCGGTCGGGCTCCACATGCATGGCGCGGAGGTCCCGTTCCGCATGCCATTGCGCGCTCCAGGCCGCGATGCGCGCGGCATCTTCTTCGCCCGGCTGGAGCGCGAAGAACAGCACGTGCGCCGGCGGCGGCTTGCGCGGCGCGCGTTGGCCGGGCGTGGCGCGCTCACGCGTGCGCAGCGGTGGCGGCGGTGCGTCGATGCCGGGCAGCAGCAACTGCTCGGGCGCGGGGGCGGTGCGGCGGGACTTCATGCGCGTCGGCCCTCGTGCGGGGACGTGGGCGCGCGGCGGCGGGTGTGGCGGATGGCGGCAGTCAAGCGTGGGGGCACGTGCGGTGGCGGTCGAGGACCGCACGGCGGATGGCATTCGTGGGAGGGGCTGAATGGTACAGATGCCCGGCGCGATCCGGGGCTGCCGCGCGAAGAAATTTCAGCGGGCCGCGTCGATCGCCGGGCTCGTCCATTCGCGCACGAAGGCCTCGGGCGCACGGCGCTCGGGCGCGCGCGTCGCCTCCTTCGGCGTGCCGACGTAGAGGAAGCCCAGCAGCCGGTCCGACTCGCCCAGGCCCAGCGCGCCACGCACATTCGGGTCGTAGCTGTTGAGCCCGGTGGCCCAGAAGCCGCCATAGCCCAGCAGGTGCAACGCATTGAGCATGTTCATCGCGGCGGCGCCGACCGCGAGCACCTGTTCGGACTCGGGGATCTTGTGCGGCGCCAGCACGCGCGCGCAGAGCGCGATCAGCAGCGGCGCGGCCATCGCCTTGTTGCGGAAGCGCTCGCCGTCTTCTTCGGGATCGCGTTGCCGCGCGGCTCGAGCGAACACCTCGCCGAGCGCGATGCGGGCATCGCCGCGGATGGTGATGAAGCGCCAGGGTTGCAGTTGGCCGTGGTCGGGCGCGCGCAGCGCGGCCTGGAAGACGAGGTCGAGCTCCCGTTGCGGCGGCGCGGGATCGGTCAGCGGCCAGGGGGAATGGCGTTGCAGCAGCAGGTCGAGGGCTTCGCGCCGGAGCGAAGCGGGGATGTCGGTGTCGGCATGCATGTCGGCGTCCTTCGGTTCGAGACGAGGAAGCCGCCCCGCGGGGAGTGACAGGTGCTGCAAGGGTTCAGTGGCGGGCTGTCCCGCCGCATCGGGCGAGATGGCTGGCATCCGGCTCCTCGTGCGCGACGAAGAAGGCGGTCACCAAGGTTCGACGGGGCGGCGAACGAGCGAGCCATCGTATCGGCGCCGCATTGCCCATGCACCGGGTGCGTATAAGGCACCCGGTGTGCGCAGGCTCAGAAGTTCATGTCCTTCTCGACCTCCTGCAGCTTGCGCCGCGCCAGCGCCAGGTTCGACTTGGCCTTGTCGAGCACGAAGTAGATGAACACGCCCTCCTTCTGCGCCATCGGCCGCAGCAGGTGGTACTGCTTGCCGAGCGTGATCAGGATGTCCTCGATGCTGTCGTTGAGGCCGAGGGCGCGCATCGTCTTGAGCTTGGCGCGCATCACTTCGGTATTGCCGGCGGCCGCCACTTCGAGGTCGACGCCGGTGCCGATGGCGCCGAGCATCATGCCGCTGGCGGAATCGACCACGGCGGCGCACAGGGCGCCGTCGGCGGTCAGGAGGTTGTCGAGGCTGTTCTGGATCGTGGCCATGTGTCTTGTTCCCTGTCGATGATCATGCGAATGAAAGGATGAAGCGGCGGCGTCGCATGCAACCCGCCTCCGCCGGAAATTGCGATCGGCGCGTCAAGGCGCCTCGAGCGTCCGCACGCAGGCGGCGGTCCGGTACATCACCTGCGCGAGCACCGCGCCGGCGTCGGCGATGACGTTGACCACCAGCTCCGTCTCGCCGTTGCGCACCGGGCTCACCAGCGCGAAGCCCTTGTCGGTGGCCACCGTGATGCAGGTGCAGCGGCCGAGCCGCGCCTCCTGCGAGGCGACGGCCCCGATGGCGGCCATCGAACTGGCCATCGCTGCGATGCGCGAGGGGTCGAAGTCGCGCAGGCTGGCATGGGCGATCTCGAAGCCGTCGGGCGTGGCGACCACCACGGAGACGACGCCGCTCGTCTCGTCGAGCACGCCGCGGGCCTCGGCCGCGGCGCGCAGCCTGAGCGCGTGGGGAATCTTCATGGCGCGACCTCCTCGTCGATCGCCTCGATCTGCATCAGCAAGGTCTCGATCAGGGCGACGACTTCGTCCTTGCGGCGCGGATCCATCGCCAGCACCGGCAGCACCAGCCCGCGGGCCGCGAGCGCACCGGCGTAATCGTCGAGCGTGGGCGCGGGATGCGTGGGCAGCCGGGTGACGCCGATCGTGCAGGGCATCTTCTGGAGCGCACCCGCGAAGCCGTCGAGGTAGGCCGCCAGGTCGGCGAGCGGATCGGGCCGGCTGTTGTCGATCAGGATCGCGAGGCCCAGCGCATCGCGCACCAGGATCTTCCACATGAAGTCGAAGCGGGCCTGCCCCGGCGTGCCGTACAGGCGCAGCCGGTCGCCGTTGTCCAGCGTCACCTGGCCGAAGTCCAGTCCCACCGTCGTGGTGGCCTTGGCCACGGAGGCGTCGGCATTGGCGACCTCGGTGGCGATGGGCGCGGTCTCGCTGATGGCGGCGATGGCCGTGGTCTTGCCCACGCCCATCGGGCCCGTGAAGACGAGCTTGAAATCCCGCATGGCGCGCCCGTGCTCAGGACAGGCCGAGACGCCGGCGGATGCGCGAAAGCAGCCCCTGCTTCTGCCGCCGAGCGTCGGCGGTCGCGGCCGCGCGAGGCGCACTCGACGCCTCCCGGGTCCAGGCCAGGGCGCCTTCTTCCGCCAGCAGGCGAAGGAAGGCGCGGCACGCCTCGACATCGACCTGGCCCAACGCGGCGAGGCTCTCGGCCGACTGCGCGCTCTTGGAGAGCGCGGCCGCCAGCCTGACGTGGGCCGGGTGGCGCTGCAGCGTCGCCTGCGAAGGCCAGCGCGTCAGCGAGGCGCGCGCGCCGGCCTGCGCCGCGTCGTCCGGCGACGCGTTCGGCGTGACCTTGTTGAGCAGCTCGACCACCTCTTCGGCATAGATGGGGCGAGCCAGCGCGCAACTGGCGAGCGTGGCGGCATCGGCGCCGCGAGGCACCATGGGCACCACGAAACGTGCCGGCGGCGCCTGCCGCTCGGCGGCGGGCCCGTCGCCATCGACCAGCAGCAGGTCGCAGGATTGCGATTCGCTGACCGTCCAGCGCGAGCGGAGATTGGAACTGAGGCGAACGATGATTCTCAGGAGCTCGACCTCAACCGGAGGGAGCCCCATGACGCCCAGAACGAGTGGCATAACTTCTTCCCTGACTGTATTTTTTTGATACGTGCATATTGTTAATGTTGTTAATCAAAGGATGTACAGATGTACAAGTGCAGCCCGACATTCGGGCAAACACTGAGAAGAAATCCACAACACTTGTTGCCGGCGATGGGTTTCAAGTTGCGATTGACGCGAATTGTTGCGAATCGAGCACCCCTTGCACTCGGCAAATGGAACGCAGGTTCAGTCCTCGTCCAACGCCGCGAAACGCTCCGCCAGGAAGTCCACCAGCGCCCGCACCGCCGGCAGCAGCCCGCGCCGCGAAGCGAACACCGCATGGATGATCTCGCGCCGCGGCGCCCAGCCCGGAATCACGTGGATCAGCTCGCCGCGCGCGATCTGCTCGCGCACCATCATCGAGGGCAGTTGCACCACGCCCACGCCCGCGAGGGCCGCGGCGCGCAGCGCGAGCATGCCGCGCGTGACGAGGCGCGGCTGGTGGCGGATGGCGGCCTGCGCGCCGTCGGGGCCGATCAGGGTCCACACATGCTCGTGCTGCGGCAGGCCCAGGTCCATGCTCGGCAGGCCCGCGAGATCGGCGGGCGCACTCGGGATGCCGCCCGACAGCAGTTGCGGATGCGCGACCAGGCACTGCCCGCGCCCGGCGAGCACGCGCATCACGAGCTCGCTGTCCTCGATCGGCGGCGGCCGCACGCGGATCGCCACGTCGACGCCCTCGCCCACCACGTCCACGCGGCGGTTGGTTTCCTCGAGGTGGATCTGCACGCGCGGGTGCGCGACCATGAAGGCCGCCACCATGTCGCCGACATGCGTGTCGAGCAGCGCCACCGGGCAGGTCATGCGCACCACGCCGCGCGGCTCGGCATGGGTCAGTGCGATGGCCTCGTCGGCCGCCTCGGCCTCGACCAGCATCGCCTTGCAGTGGCCATAGTAGGTCCGGCCCGGCTCGGTGACGGCGAAGCGCCGCGTCGAGCGCTGGATCAGGCGCGTGCCCAGGCGCTCCTCGAGCAGCGCGATGCGCCGGCTGAGCTTGGACTTGGGCATGCCCAGCGCGCGGCCCGCGGGCGCGAAGCCGCCGTGGTCCACCACCTGCACGTAGTAGTAGAGATCGTTCAGGTCCTTCATCGCTCGCACCCCCCATCGTTCACAAGATAGAACGCTGATGGCAAATATCGCCGTCTACCGCAGCCATTGTTCAACCCATATTCTCTATCCATCGGCCAGGACCCTCGTCCTGGCGACGCAAGGAGATGAAGATGAAGAAGGTTCTCGGTGTCTACAGCGCCCCTCGCACGCACTGGGTGGGCGACGGTTTTCCGGTGCGCTCGCTGTTCGACTACGACGGCCTGGGCAAGCACCTGAGCCCGTTCCTGCTGCTCGACCATGCGGCGCCGACCGCCTTCGAACCGGCCGTCCGCCCGCGCGGCGTGGGCCAGCATCCGCACCGCGGTTTCGAGACCGTGACCATCGTCTACCAGGGCGAGGTCGAGCATCGCGACTCCACCGGCGCGGGCGGCCTGATCGGCCCGGGCGACGTGCAATGGATGACCGCCGGTGGCGGCATCCTGCACGAGGAGTTCCACTCGCGCGGCTTCACCGAGCGCGGCGGCACGATGGAGATGGTACAGCTCTGGGTCAACCTGCCCGCGAAGGACAAGATGGCCGAGCCCGGCTACCAGACCCTGCTCGATGCACAGATTCCGTCGGTGGACCTGCCCGAGGGCGCGGGCCGGGTGCGCGTGATCGCCGGCGACTTCGACGGCCAGCGCGGCCCGGCGCGCACCTTCACGCCGATGGACGTGTGGGACCTGCGCATCGCCCAGGGCCGCACCGGGCGCTTCGAGGCGAAGGAAGGCCGCACCCTCGCGCTGGTGGTGCTGCGCGGCACGGTGCTGGTCAACGGCGAGACGATCGCGCGTGAGGGGCAGCTGGTGCACCTGGACACAGCCGGCAGCGGCGTGGAGATCGAGGCCAACAGCGACGCGACGGTGCTGTGGCTGTCGGGCGAACCGATCGACGAGCCCGTGGTGGGCTATGGTCCGTTCGTGATGAACAGCGAGGCCGAGATCCGCCAGGCCATGGCCGACTTCAACGGCGGCCGCTTCGGGCGCATGCCGGCCTGAGCGATCGAGCCCCCGCGTTTCAAAAAGACGCGGGGGGCTTTTTTCAGGGGCCGTCGCCGGCCCGCAGATCCGACTCGCGCGTCACCGTCTTGGCCAGCAGCCGCAAGGTGCTCGCACAGGCGGCGACCGCCTCGGACAGCACGCCGCTGCGCCGGTAGGCCAGCCCCAGGTCCATCGACGGCACCGCGCCCGCCATCGCCGTGCGGCGAATGCGGCCGCCGTCGTGCGACCACGGGCGGAACACCAGGTCCGACAGGATCGTCACGCCGACGTTCTGCGCGACCAGGCTGCGCACGGCCTCGATCGACTTGGTACGGAACACGACCTTGGGCTGGAGCTTCGCCGCGCCCCAGTAGCGGCCCACGGTCTCCACGTGCTCGTCCATGTCGAGCAGCACGAAGGGCAGCTCCGCGATCTCCTTCAATGACACCGACTGCCCGGTCGCCAATGGATGGTCGAGCGAGGTCCACAGGCGCCGCTGCGACTTCAGCAGGTTCTCGCGCCGGATGTCGGGCGCCTGTGAGAGGTTCGAGACCAGCACCACGGCGAGGTCGAACTCGCCGCTGCGCAGCCCCGCCTCGATCTCCTCGCGGTTGCGTTCGACCGGCTCGAACTCGATCAGCGGCAGTTGCCGCCGCATGGCGCCGATGATCTTCGGCAGCATGTATTCGGACACCGTGTCCGTGATGGCGATGCGCACGCGCCCTTCGACGGAGGACGCCGAGCCGTGGGTCTCCTCCACCGCCACTTCGAGCGTGCGCAGGATGTGCTGCGCGTGGCGCAGGAAGCCTTCGCCATGCACCGTGAGCCGCAGCCCGTCGGAGTGCCGCGTGAAGAGCTGGACCTTCAGCGCGGTCTCGAGATTGCGCAGCGAGGTCGTCAACGAAGGCTGGCTCACGTAGCAGCGCTGCGCCGCGCGCGAGACTTGGCCCGTGTGGGCCGTGGCGACGAAGTGCTGCAGCTGCTTGATCGTGATCGACATAGATCGATCCTATATCACTCTATTGATATTCAATATTTGAATTGGCGCAGGCATTCGCCCATAGTCGCCCCGCACGACATTCCGGGCGCGAAAGACGCCCCAGGCCCAGCCACTGGAGACACCATGCCTTCGACATCGAGAACAGCCCCCGGGCAAGACGCCCTGCGCCCTTCCGCCGCGCACCCCGGCCCTGCGGGTCCCGGCCTCCTGAGCCGACTGGGCCTGCGCTTCACCGCCTGGGCCGAGCGCTGGTTCCCCGATGCCTACGTGTTCGCGGCCATCGCGGCGGCGGTGGTCGCGGTCGCGGCGCTGCTCAATGGATCGAGCCCGCTGGTCGTGGCCAAGTCCTTCGGCGACGGCTTCTGGAGCCTGATCGTCTTCACGATGCAGATGGCACTGGTGGCGATCGGCGGCTACGTGGTCGCGACCTCGCCGCCGGCCGCGCGCTTCATCGGCCGCCTGGCCGCGGTGCCCGTCTCGGGGCGCCAGGCCATCGCTTACGTGGCGGCGATCAGCATGATCCTGTCGCTGTTCAACTGGGGCATCTCGCTGATCTTCAGCGCGCTCTACGTGCGCGCCCTGGCGCGCCGGACCGAACTGCGCATGGACTACCGCGCCGCCGGTGCGGCGGCCTATCTCGGGCTGGGCGCGACCTGGGCACTCGGCCTGAGCTCCTCGGCGGCGCAGCTGCAGGCGAACGCCGCCAGCCTGCCCAAGAGCATCCTCGACATCACCGGCGTGATCCCGTTCAGCCAGACCATCTTCCTGTGGCAGTCGATGGTGATGGCGCTGGTGCTGATCACCGTCTCGGTCGCGATCGCGCTGTGGTCCGCCCCCACGGCCGAGAGCGCTGTCACGGCGCAGGACCTGGGCATCGACCTGGCCGAGGCCAAGCCGGCGACGGACGCAACCGCCGCGCGGCGCCCCGGCGAATGGCTCGAGCGCAGCCCGCTGCTCACGCTGCTGCTGTGCGCGCTGGGCTTCGGCTGGCTCGCGCAGGAGTTCATGGCCAAGAGCCCGCTGATCGCGATCGCGGGGCTCAACACCTACAACCTGCTGTTCCTGATGATCGGCATGTTGCTGCACTGGCGCCCGCGCAGCTTTCTCGACGCCGTGTCGCGCTCGGTGCCCTCGACCGCGGGCGTGATCATCCAGTTTCCGCTCTACGGCGCCATTGCGGCCATGCTGACCGCCGCCAAGGGCGACGGCGGCCACACGCTGTCGGACCGCATCGCGCACCTGTTCGTGAGCATCTCCAGCGTCGACAGCTTCGCGGTGGTGATGGGCGCCTATTCCGCCATCCTGGGCTTCTTCATTCCCTCGGGCGGCGGCAAGTGGATCATCGAGGCGCCCTACGTCATGCAGGCGGCCAACGAACTCAAGGTCCACCTCGGGTGGGCGGTGCAGGTCTACAACGCGGCCGAGGCGCTGCCCAACCTGATCAACCCGTTCTGGATGCTGCCGCTGCTGGGCGTGCTCTCGCTGAAGGCGCGCGACATCGTCGGCTTCACCTTCCTGCAGCTGCTGGTCCATGCGCCGCTGGTGCTCTTCATGCTGTGGTTCCTGGGTCGCACGCTGAGCTACGTGGCGCCCGTGATGCCATGAGCGCTTCGATGGCCACGGCCACGACGCACACCAAGCCCGGCTACTGCACGCTCTGCCGCTCGCGCTGCGGCACGCTCAACGAGGTGCGCGGCGACATGCTGGTGTCGGTGCGGCCCGACACGGCACACCCGACCGGCCAGGCGATGTGCATGAAGGGCAAGGCCGCGCCCGAGCTCGTGCACAGCCCGCACCGCGTGCTGCATCCGATGCGCCGCACGCGGCCCAAGGGCGATCCGGATCCGGGCTGGGTGCGCATCGGCTGGGAAGAGGCGCTGGCCGAGACCGCCCGGCGCCTGGGCGCCATCAAGGCCGAGAGCGGCGCCGAATCGGTGGTGTTCGCGGTCACGACGCCGAGCGGCACGCCGCTGTCCGACAGCATCGACTGGATCGAGCGCTTCGTGCGCCTCTTCGGCAGCCCCAACATCTGCTACGCGACCGAGGTCTGCAACTGGCACAAGGACTTCGCCCATGCCTTCACCTTCGGCTGCGGGATGCCGCCGGCCGACTATGCGCAGGCCGAGCTGATCGAGCTGTGGGGCCACAACCCGACCAACACCTGGCTGGCGCAGGCCAACGCCATCGCGAAGGGTCGCGCCAAAGGCGCGCGGATGATCGTGGTCGATCCGCGTCCCACGGCGCTGGCGCGCCAGGCCGAGGTGTGGCTGCCGGTGCGCCCCGGCACCGATGCGGCGCTCGCGCTCGGGCTGATCCGCCTGTTGATCGAGGACGACCGCTTCGACGCAGCCTTCGTGCGCGACTGGACCAATGCGCCGTTGCTGGTGCGCGACGACGACGGGCATCTGCTGCGCGAGCGTGACCTGCGGCCCGATGCCGGGGGCGACCGCTTCATGGTCTGGAGCGATGCGGACCAGGGGGCAGTGCCTTACGACACCGCTCGGGCCGCACGAGCTCAAGGCTCGACCCACTTCCGCCTGCGCGGTGCGGTCGAAGTGACGGGGAAAAACGGCCAGCGCCTCGCGTGCCGCCCGGCCTTCGATCTGCTGGCGCAGGCCTGCGCCGCCTGGACACCGCAGGAGGTGGAACGCATCACCGGCGTGCCCGAAGCCCCGCTGCGCGCCGCGGCCGAGCTGTTCGGTGGCGGGCACCGCACGGCCTATCACGCCTGGACCGGCATCGGCCAGCACACCAACGCGACCCAGTCGGAACGCGCGGTCGCCACCCTGTACGCGCTGTGCGGCAGCTTCGATCGCATCGGCGGCAACCGCGTGCGCACCGGTCCGCGCGTCAACGCGGTCAATGCGCTCTCGCTGCTGCCCGCCGCGCAGCGCGCGAAGGCGCTCGGCCTGAAGGAACGACCGATCGGACCGCCCGCCCATGGCTGGGTGACCGCGCGCGACACCTATCGCGCGATCGTCGAGGGCGAGCCCTACAAGGTGCGCGCGATGATGGCCTTCGGCACCAACCTGCCGGTCTCGCAGGCCGACACCGCGCTCGCGCGGCAGGCGCTGGCGCAGCTCGAATTCCACGTGCATTGCGACCTGTTCGAAACGCCAGCCGCGCGCTACGCCGACATCCTGCTGCCGATCGACACGCCCTGGGAGCGCGAGGGCCTGCGCATCGGCTTCGAGATCGACGACCGCGCGGCCGGCTGGGTGCAGCTGCGCCAGCGCATGGTGGCGCCGCGCGGGGAATCGCGCTCCGACAACGAGGTGCTGTTCGACCTCGCGCAACGCCTCGGCATGGGCGACGCATTCTTCGGCGGCAGCCTGGAGGCCGGGTGGAACCACATCCTCGAGCCGCTGGGTCTCACGGTGGCGCAACTGCGCGAGCGGCCCGAAGGCATGGCCTGCGACATCGACGCGGGCGAGCGGAAGTACGCGCGCGAAACGCCCACCGGCGTGCGAGGCTTCGACACGCCCACGCGCCGCGTCGAGCTCTATTCCGAAACCCTGCTGCGCCACGGCCAGCCGCCCGTGGCGAGCTTCGTCGAGCCCGCGGACACGCCGCGCGACGCCAGGGCGACCGGACAGGGCCGCTTCCCCTATGTGCTGAGCTCGGCCAAGAACGGCCTCTACTGCCACAGCCAGCATCGCAGCCTGCCCTCGCTGCGCAGGCGCGCGCCCGAGCCGGTGGCGGAGCTGAGCCCCGTGCTCGCGCAGGCCAGGAACATCGTCGAAGGCGACTGGGTGCGTATCCGCACGCGCGTGGGCACGGCCCGCTTCGTCGCGCGCATCACGCCCGGTTTGGCCGACGATGTCGTCGTGGCCGAGTTCGGCTGGTGGCAAGGCTGCAGCGAGCTGGACCGCGAGGGCCTGCCGGTCGACGGTGCGCTGAGCAGCAATTTCAATGCGCTGATCTCGGCCGACCATTGCGATCCAGTCAGCGGCTCGGTGCCGCACCGCTCCTTTCTCTGCGACATCGAGCGCGATCCCGCCACGGCGTTGCGACAGCGCGCGTGGACGGGCACGCGGCGCTTTCGCATCGAAGAACTGCGACCCGAAGCCGAGGGTGTGCTGGGCATCCGCTTCGCGCCCGTCGATGGGGGGCCCCTGCCCGACTACCGGCCCGGCCAGCATGTCGAACTCAAGCTCGACCCCGGCGATGGCGCGCCGGTCTCGCGTGCCTACTCGCTCACCGGTGCGGCCGAGCAAGAGGATCGGCGCGGCTACGGCATCGCGGTGCGACACCAGCGCGGTCGAGCGGCCGACGGCACGCCGTACCAGGGGCGCATGTCGGGCCACCTGCACCGCGACCTGAAGCTCGGCGACACGGTCGAGCTGCGGGCACCGTCGGGCGGCTTCGTGATTCCGCGCCGTTCGCCCCAGCCGCTGGTGCTGTTCGCGGGCGGCATCGGCATCACGCCGTTCATCAGCCTGCTCGAGTCGCTGCCCGATGGCGCCGAAGGCCCCGCGATCGAGCTCTACTACGCCAACCAGAACAGCGCGACGCATGCCTTTCGCGAACGCATCGCGCAGCACCGTGCGCGCCTGCCCCGGCTGCGGGTGATCGACCACTACAACGCGCCGCTGCCCGGGGACCGCCTCGGCATCGACTACCAGTCGGACCGCTACATCGATGCCGGTGTGGTGGACGACGCGCTGATCGCGCAGCGGGTGCGCTTCTACCTGTGCGGCCCGCCCGCGATGATGGACAGCGTCATCGCGGGACTGGTGGCGCGCGGCGTTCCGCGCTTCGACATCTTCAGCGAGGTGTTCCGCTCGCCCGCCGCGCCGCCGACCGACGGTCCCCAGCAGTTCGATGTCCGCTTCGCGCGCTCGGACCGCGGGCCGGCCACGTGGACGCCCAGGCAGGGCACCTTGCTGAGCTTCGGCGAATCGCTGGGTCTGCCACTGCCCAGCGGCTGCCGCGTGGGGCAATGCGAAAGCTGCGCCGTGCGCGTGATCGCCGGCAAGGTGGCGCACCTGCATGGCCGTGAACCCGAAGACCCGGCCGTGTGCCTGACATGCCAGGCCGTGCCGCTCGAAGACCTCGTGCTCGATGCATGAGCCCCGCCCTCCGTTTCCCCCCACCGCCCCATGAGAACCATCGATACCGAAACCACCCGTCGCGCCCTGCGCTTCGAGCGCCTGATCCCCGCGCTGCGCGACATGTTCGTCGCCGGCTGCGAAGTGCCGTTGCGGCATGTGCATGCGCTTCCGGGCCAGGCCGCGCAACCGGGCGGGACCGTGCTGATCATGCCGGCGTGGCAGGAGGGTCGCTACCTGGGCATCAAGACGGTGAACATCTTCCCGGGCAATGCCAAACGCGGCCTGCCCGGTCTGTTCTCGACCTACACGCTCTACGACGCGCGCACCGGCGAGCCGCTGGCGCAGATCGATGGTAACGAGATCACCTCGCGCCGTACCGCCGCCGCATCGGCCCTCGCCGCCTCCTACCTCGCGCCCGCAAAGGCGCGCAGCCTGCTCGTCGTCGGTTGCGGCCGTGTCGGTGGCCTGGTTCCCGAGGCGTTTCGCACCGTGCGGCCGATCGAGCGTGTGGCGGTCTGGGATCGCAACGAAGTGGCGGCGAAGGAACTCGCCGCGCGCCTCCACGCGCAAGATATCGATGCCTTCGTCGCCACCGACCTCGGCCAGGCCGCGAGCGAGGCCGACATCGTGAGCTGCGCCACGCTCGCGACGCAGCCGGTGATCGAGGGGGCCTGGCTGCGGCCGCACGGCCACCTCGACCTGATCGGCAGCTTCACGCCGCAGATGCGCGAGGCCGACGACACCGCGTTCGTCGGCGCGAAGCTTTTCATCGACACGCGGGAGGCACTGCAGAAGAGCGGCGAGCTGCTCGGTCCGATGTCGCGCGGCGTGTTCGCGGCGGCGGACGTGGCGGGAGAGCTGGCCGACCTGGCCGCGGGCCGGGTGCGGGGGCGCACCGAGTCCGATGGACGAACCGTCTTCAAGGCCGTGGGCACGGCGCTCGAGGATCTCGCGGCGGCGATCCTCGTCTACGAGAGCATTGAAACCGCGTGAGCAGCGGGGTTTCGACCTCCACACCAAATTGACAAAATAGATCAATACTGTAAAGTTCGACGTCTGTCCTCGCGGACCGGCGGCCGAGCTTCGCGGCGTGTCGACCGGCGGGGACCTTGAACATCCACCCTCACCGTCGAGTTCGCCCCATGCCTTCGCTGTCCCCGATCTCCTTCGGCCTTGCCGGAGCGCCCCGCTGATGGCCCCCACCCCCGACCGGCGCGTCGCGATCATGGAAGCCGCGATCGGCGTCTTCCTGCGCTACGGCTACCGCAAGACCTCGATGGACGACCTCGCGCGCGCCGCCGGCATCTCGCGCCAGGGCCTCTACCTGCACTTCAGCGCGAAGGACGAGCTCTTCAAGCAGGCCGTCACCTGGTTCGCGGAACGCGGCCTCGCGGCCATGCGGGCCGCGCTGGCGCGCGTGGAGCTGCCGATCGAGGAGCGGCTGGTCGGCGCCTTCGCGGCGCTGCATGCGCAGAACGACGGTTCGCAGATGTCGCTCGAGCACATGAACGAGATCGTCGCGACCGCGCGCGAGCTGGTCGGCCCGGTGCTCGAGGAGTTCGACCAGGCCGTTCCCAAGGAGCTGGCGCGCGCCATCCAGTCCAGCGGCGACGCCGTGCCCTGGCGCGGCGCCGGCCTCACGGCCAAGGCGCTCGCGCAACACCTGTATGCCGCCTCGCACGGCCTCAAGCACTACGCCCGCACGCCGGCCGAGTACCAGGCCGGCATCCGCACCGCCGTGCGCCTCGTCTGCGGCCGTCCCGGCCCGGCGGCCGGCGCCTGAGCCCCTTCCACCTGTTCACGAACGGAGTCCTCGCCATGTCCACCTTCTCGCTTTGCGCCTGCGGTTCGCGACCCACGGCCCATCCCCAGTCGCCGCAGCAACGCAACGGCGTCTATCGCAACGTCGTGCCGCGCACGCCGATGGGCTTCCTGAAGACCGTGGCGATCGGCTGGCGGGTCCTGACCGGCAAGAGCGACACCACCGTGCCGAGCACGCCGATCCCGGTGCGGCCGCTGACCACCGAGGCACTGCTGGCGGCGCCGGACCGCAGCCTCTACCGCCTCGGCCATTCGACCCTGCTGCTCAAGCTCGACGGCGAGTTCTGGCTCACCGACCCCGTGTTCTCCGAGCGTGCGTCGCCGGTGCAATGGGCGGGGCCCAAGCGCTTCCATGCGCCGCCGATCGACATCGACGACCTGCCCCCGATCAAGGGCGTGATCCTCTCGCACGACCACTTCGACCACCTGGACCGCGCCGCCATCGCGCGGCTCGCGCCGAAGGTCGAGGTGTTCGTCACCCCGCTCGGCGTGGGCGATCGCCTGATCGGCTGGGGCGTCGACCCGGCGCGGGTGCGGCAGCTCGACTGGTGGGACGAGACCACCGTCGGCGGCATCCGCCTCGCGGCCGTGCCCGCGCAGCACTTCTCGGGCCGCACCCTGCTCGACGAGGACCGCACCCTCTGGGCTTCATGGGTGATCCTGGCCGGCGACCTGCGGCTCTTCTTCAGCGGCGATACCGGCTACCACGCCGACTTCAAGACCATCGGCGATCGCTACGGTCCCTTCGACGTGACCATGCTCGAGACCGGTGCCTACGACAGGCAATGGGCCGACGTCCACATGCAGCCCGAGCAGACGCTGCAGGCCCACCTGGACCTGCGCGGGCGCTGGCTGCTGCCGGTGCACAACGGCACCTTCGACCTGGCGATGCATGCCTGGAACGAGCCATTCGAGCGGATCCAGGCGCTGGCACAGGCGCGCGATGTGAAGCTGGCCACGCCGGTGATGGGGGAACGCGTGGCGTTGGAGGCGCCGCGCACGGGGCGTGCGTGGTGGGTGGCCGGCGGGAACTGAGGGGCATCGCGGCGTCGGCATTGGGATATCGGTAAATTCCGATACGATCGGCGCATGGAACTGCTCGAAGTCTTCAAGGCCCTCTCGAACCGGACGCGCCTCGACATCCTCAAGGGCTTGAAGGATCCCGCGAAGAACTTCCCGCCGCAGGACGAAGGCGACGTCCAGACGGTGGGCGTCTGCGTCAGCAGCATCCAGGAAGGCGTCGGGTTGTCGCAGTCGACGGTGTCGGACTACCTGGCGACCCTGCAGCGAGCGGGCCTCGTCGAAGTCCGGCGCATCGGCCAGTGGACCTACTACAAGCGAAACGAGGCAACCATCAGCGCCCTTGCCGAAATCATCGGCAAGGAGCTTTGACTTTTTTTACCCTGAAACATCGGAAATTCCCGATATCCCTTTTTACAGAAATGAAGGACATGCCATGAAAGCCCTGAGACTCACATCGTTCGGTGGCCCCGAAGCGTTCGAACTGTGCGACCTGCCCCGCCCGATGCCCCAGGCGGGACAGGTCCTGGTCCGGGTCCATGCGACCTCCATCAATCCGCTCGATTACCAGGTCCGGCGCGGCGACTATCCCGACCTGGTGCCGCTGCCGGCCATCACCGGCCACGACGTATCGGGCGTGGTCGAAGAAGTCGGGCCGGGCGTGACGGCCTTCTCTCCCGGAGACGAGGTCTGGTACACGCCGCAAATCTTCGACGGGCCGGGCAGCTATGCCGAGTACCACGTCGCCGCCCAAGGCATCGTCGGAAAGAAGCCCTCCTCGCTGAGCCATCTCGAGGCGGCGAGCCTGACCCTGGTGGGCGGCACGGCGTGGGAAGCGCTGGTCGTGCGCGCGGCGCTCAGGGTGGGCGAAAGCATCCTGGTGCACGGCGGCGCGGGCGGCGTCGGCCATGTGGCGATCCAGCTCGCCAGAGCCATCGGAGCCCGGGTGTTCACCACCGTGCGCCAAGCCAACTTCGAGTTCGCACGCAGCCTGGGTGCCGATGTGCTCATCGACTACGAGAAGGAGGACTACGTCGACGCCGTCCTGCGCGAAACCGGTGGCCGCGGCGTCGATGTCGTGTTCGACACCATCGGCGGCAACACCCTGTCGCGCAGCCCCGACGCGCTGGCCCAACTGGGCCGTGTCGTCAGCATCGTGGACATCGCCCGGCCGCAGAACCTCGTTCAGGCCTGGGGCAAGAACGCGAGCTACCACTTCGTCTTCACGCGACAGAACCGCGGCAAGCTCGATGAGTTGAGTGCCTTGATCGAACGCGGGCAGCTACGGCCGCATGTGGGTGCCGTCTATTCGCTGGCCGACATTCCGCTTGCCCATGCGCGGCTGGAAAGTCCCAACAACGGGGTGCGAGGAAAGATCGCGATCACCGTCGGGCCCTCGGCCTCTTGAAAGCCCCGATCTCACTCCCACTCCATCATCAACAGGCCGTCCAAACCCGCATGGTTAAAGGACTTGGCTGTGATTGACATGGGTCTATACCGTCGTTTTTACCGTCAGAAGCGCAGATCTTTTGCTGGCGCGGGAGATGGAGCGATTTGCGGGGCGTCGACGTTTTCGACATCATCATCAATCGAGGTCAAGGATATCGAATAAGGCGAACAACCGCAAAGTTCATCATCAGCAATCCTAGAGACCGACCCTTCCGGCGTAGGTCGGCAAGCTCATCGGCATTGCGAGTCCTCTGTCTGATTCGGACCGCAGCTGCTCCTCCCTCCCAACGGCCAGGGACAAATAGATCAGGGCCGCACGCGCCAAGCGAACCATCGTGAACGTGCGTGTCCGAAACGTGTCCACTGTGCAGGTTTCGAGAGCGCCTGAGGGACGTCCCGCATCAAATTCACGAAGGATCAGACAACGATGCTCAAGGGCGTTGCGCAGTCGATTGAGTTCGGCCGCCTCCGGCGCAATGGCATCCGGCTCTGCGGGTTCGCTCCCAACAATATCGAAGGCCAGCCAGTACAACCCCCGCAAGGACCAGTTCGGTTGCTCAGCAAACTCTGGACGAATTGACCGCCCATCTTTGGCCAACCAAACATTGCGCAAGTTAACCCGCTCTGGCTTTTCGCCAAGCTGAAAATACGCGTTGACGAAGCCAGCGACCTTGTCCAGCAGACCGTACGCGGCCCGGAATGCCAGCCGCAACTTCTCAAGCCCGACGCCAAACGCTGAATAGTCCAGGGTGTCAACCAGCATCAGCTCGTGATCAGCGAAGTGCTGCGTTCTTCCCTCCCCGGCTTCAAACAGAAGCAATCGGGCCATGGCGAACTCCTGTTTGAGCTGGTTGAACCACGCCATGAACTGGGGAGGGTCTCCGATCGGAGATCGGTAGCTTGGCAAACCGAATCGATCGGTCGCTGCAATCGCTTGTCGCCCTAGAACGTTGAGTGGGTTCAAGAACAGTTGGTGGCCCAACGCCCACTGTCGATAGGTCCGCTCCCGCTTTGATCGCCCGAGCGAGTAGTTGTCCAGATCGAACGAGCGAATCGCAGCCACGTCAATCATGGTCGAGATCCGCTCCGACATCGCAAGGAACTCCTCACGCACCCCAACGTATGGGCCATCCCAGATCGCGTCGGCTCCAGCAGCAGTCCTCAGGTCATCATGAGCGCCAAGCAGTAGAAGACCAGCGTGTCCATCGTCGTGTAATGCTCGCGCGAGATCCATACGCGCTTGACCACGGTTGCCCGATGCCATGGCAAAGCGTGGCACCTGCGCGAGAACGGAGTCATATAAGCCGAGCGCCTCAACGCTACGGCCAAGATGGTTGAGGCCATTACCGAGATTGGTCGTAATCTGCGCGCGCACAATCCAACTAAGCTCTTCGAAGCCAACGTCGTTGCGGGCACGGCGCAGGAAAAGTATCTCGCGTTCGCGGTGCGGCTGACGCCAACGCCAGTTCAGTTCGTCCTCTGCGGGCCTTAGCGCGGCTTGGATGTTGGCACGGTAGTACCAAAGAACCGACACTCTCGCGCCGTGACTGCTGCTCAGATGCTCCGCACAGCACTCATCAAGCTGCGCCAGCGTATCGCGGTCTCCTTGGTCGGAGGCCGCATCGATGCGTGCGGCAAGAGCATCGAGGTCGTTGGTGATACTGGGGAGCATAGTCCAGCAGATCAATCGTCAACAATCGTGTCTGAATCCTGTCCCGACTCAATCCGCCCTGTCGCGGCTATCGCCCCCAAGCGCCTCAGGTTGGCATGCAGTAGTCGATCAATCTCGTCTTCCGTCATGTCTCCCCACAACTCGGCTAGTCGGGTTGTCGCTCCGCCTGCATCCCATGGCTTGGCAGTCTCGCCACCGATTTGCGCGAACGGACCGTCGGTCTCGGTCAGCACACGATCTCTCGGCATGGCCTTCACAAGTGCACGGGCCTTCTCAGAAACCAACATGGCCGGGCCGACGCTGAACCAGCAGCCCAAAGCGATCGCAAGTTGCAGTTCTCGCTTGCCTCCGGAAAACCAGTGAAGTATCGGAGTTCCTGCCCCCGGGAATACCGCCAGCCGATCAAGTACCGCAGATGCGGCGCGACGACTGTGAATGGACATGATCCGACCACCGGCAAGACGACAGGCGTTCAATATGTGGTCGAACACCGTTAGCTGCGCTTGCCAATGCTGCTTAAATTCGGGACCACCGTCGAGGCCGATCTCACCAACGTACATGGTCTCATGCAAGTGCAAGTCAAAGAGCGGCAGTTCGCCAACTCGCTCATGTGCGATTTGCGGATGCAGACCCAGCGCTGTCCGTATGCGAGAGCTCTGCGCAGCGAGTGCAGAGGTGCCTTCCCAGGCGCTAGGTGTAGTCGTGACTGACAGGACATACATCCCACGCTCCGCAATCTCCCTCACTATCAGCTGTGGATCGGGATAGAGGTCGAGATGCGCGTGAAAGTCGATCACCGCACACCCATTGCAAGCATCAGCGACTCGATTTCAGCCAGCCCCCGCTCGACGACTTCCGTGAGAGCGGGCTTGTCGTCTACCAAGCCCGAACTCAACGTGGACCCAAGCCACCGAGCGGTGCCCATCTCTCGGCGCTCCCCGATGCCAATCAATGCCGACCGGACATCGTCAAACCCGGCGTGCTCGTCGTCGTCCAGGGCAAGGTTATCGTAGACGTAGAAAGTTGAGTCCTGTCCGCGCCATGCGTGAAAAGCGGCCCGCCGAACCTGGCACGGCACACACCGACCGCAATGCTTGTAGCCGAACTGTTTGAATCGACCGCAGCTGGTGGTCTGATGCGCGTGCGCGGCAAGCAAGGGCTGCCCGAGGCACTCTTGCAGCATCTCGCCCTTTGTCTTGAAACGGTACGGGTTGACGATCCGAACTCGCAGACCGGCGGCGTCCAACACCTGCTGCAACAACGAAAGGACGATGGGATGCGTTGTTCGTGTGCTCAGGCTACCAAGTCGCCCACCTGTCAACGGCGGATTCAGCGCAATGAAGCCGTTCTCACACACATACAGCGTCACCTCTTCGCCCGCGTGATAGCGGGCAAGTGTCGTCGCCATAAAGACGCCGTAAGCAAGGAAGATGATCGAGCGAGCGCGTTGTGACGGCGGATTCTCCGGGTCCGGGACGTCGGCGTTGTGGTTCACCTGGAAATGACGCAGGCCACCACCTATCTCCGCGGCGAATGCCACCTGCTTTTCGCCATCGCCTCGAACCATCTGACTGACCGCGAGTGGCCGCCTTCCTTGTTCGACCAAGTCAATCGCACCGATATAGCTATCCAGACCTCCAGACAACAAGACGACGCAATCGGCCGTCGGGTGTTCCGGCTGTCTGCCGGGCTGCGGAAGAATGCCGCCTTCGACAAATCGCAAAGTCCAACGGTCCGTGCTCAAGTACGCCAGTAGTTTCTGTAGCGTTTCTGCGTTGTCGTTCCAGAACGGCACATCGACTACCGAGATTGTCAGATCGAACTCTCTGGTCCAGCCGTCCGGGCTGCGCTCTCTATGGCCAGCGAGGTCGGAAGAAACGACGGCCAGTGCAAACGACAACAGATCCCACGCTCGCGCGGCAGGAACCACTTTCTCTCGTGTGATGGCCTGCTTCAGCGCCGCGCCAACTGACCCGCGCATGGGATCACCCGAGTTGCCGTACATCACGACATCCAAATCGCTGGCTCTGCTAACAAAGTCGAAATCCGGGAGTGCACACGTAATCTTCATTCAGCGTACCCCTCGAATACCTGGAAGGTCTCACGAATGGCGTTCTGGACGATTTGTGTGATTCGTCCTGCCGCTAGGCGCTGCCCACTTTCCCTGAGCCTCCTGAAAGACGCGGAGACAGTCTCGCGGACATACTCGCGAACCTCCTTGAGTCGGCCCAAGCCTGTTGCTGCGTTCGGGGCCTTCTCACGAATGGTTCTCCCTATATCTAAGTCGATCCGACGAAACACGTCACCAGCGACAAATCGCTCAACGGCAAGTTCGCGCTGCTCCGGCGATAGGTTGAGCAGGTCTGCATCAGGAAATTGATTCAATACATCGGAAAGCGCATCCTTGATCGAGGTTCGACTCGCCTCAGCATCTTGCGTACCGTCAACCGGACGCACTGCCTCGACAACAGCGTCCATCACTTCATCGGCCGACCTACCCGCGTTCAGCGCAGGGTCCAGCGGACTTCCAACTGCCGTAGCAAGGACTCCTTGTCCACCCGAGAGCGCTGAGTACAGCGCTTGCGCAGCCTGCGCGGTTCCCCCCATGCGACGAGTCGCGGTTGAACTGCCGCCATATCCCTTCTTAACGTACTGCCCGAGGCCGCGGCGCATGCTTGCGCCGTCGCCGCTACGCGCATAGTCTCCAAGGTTTCGATTTGCGCCCAGAAACCTCCGGGCAGGCGCTATCGGAATCGGTTGCCGAGGTTCTGCAGGCGCCGGCGCCGGAGGCGTCTCATCGCCTGATTCCGGCATGGCATCCGGCGGTCCGCCCTCAGTCGGCGGGAGTGCCGGAAGCGGAAGATCGGGTACCCACGGCGGAACCATCGGCACTCCCGGCGGTGAACCGCTACTTGACTGAGACGTTCCCATTGGTCCTCCTTGCCTTTATCGCATTCTTCACGGGCTTGGCGATATCCTCATCTTCGTTCCATTCGTCGAAAACAGTTTTCGACCACAGCTCGTCGGCAATCTTGGGAACAATGCTCGCCTTGATCTGCGCGGCCGGGCGTTCTTTCAGAAACCCAGAGAGTCGTTGCCCTTGAGGCGCATCTGCAGCAGCCACGGTCATGCACGCTTCCAGAATCGCAGGCGTACCCCACTCCTGTTCTTGACGGGCGCGACCGAGCAACCGGTCCATGATCACAGACATCTCTGGCCGTGGCAGAGCCACGAGACGATCCTTGATACTGCCAGCCATCTCGGGATGCTCCAACAACGCCTCCAGAAGATCGGCGGCCTCCGCTGACAACCGATCCTCTGGGGTGATCAGCGGCGCGTGCTCACGGCTCACGTAGAGCGCACCGCGCAGGTCGTTCCCGCCCAAGAGCGGCGGCAAACGCAGCCATTCGGTGATAAACGAATCGTCCCACGGCGGCTTTCTTTGCACGGCTTCCCCTGCAATGGCCTTTGCCTCCCAGTCGACGAGAAATGCAGGCTTTCCATCGTCGCTCTCGGTGACTGACTTGATCAGCTCCAAGTAAGCCTTGGGGTCACCGCATCGCTCGAACAGGAGCACCTTGGCAAGCGCAGATTCATCCACGCCGACGCCTTGGGCACGAGACATAGACATACGAATCGACAGCGCGTTGAGGAAGCGCTTTATCAAGCGCGGATTGCCCGCGATCCCGGTCGCGCTTGTCATCAAAGGCGCAAGCCGATCTGCAGCATCGAGGCGCGCAATCAGCGCGTCAGAGAGTTTGTCGTTCAGACTTCTGAGGAACTTGAGATCGACCCGCTTTCCTTGCCACGATCGCCCCAGTTGTTTGCACACCTCTCCCCGAATCCGCTCCTTCTCACTGGGCTCAAGGTCGCTGTTCTCGACGAACAACATCATCATGTATGCACGAACCTCTTGCGTCCCTAACGGCGGAACACGAATCGGAACCTGAATGAGCTTGTCGAAATAGTTGATGACGAGCTCATCGTCAACGCCTTGAAAGTGGCGCTTGACCGCGTGCTTAATCATCTGATCATCAGCAGCGATAACAAATGCCGTGTGCTCCAAAAACAGTAGAAGACGAATGGCCTCCAACGTGGAGATCGTGGTTTCTGGGAGGCATCGATCCAGATCGTCGATAAGTACCACCAATGTGACGCCCATCTCCTTGAGCAACTCTTCGAAACTCGTGCGAAGAGCTTCAATCTCCTTTGGCGGAGAAGTGGTCTTTTTAGGCTTGATCAAGCCTGTTGCCGCTTTCTCAGCTTCTCCGGCTGCCGATTTGACTGCGTCAACCGATTCCTTATCGACGTCACCGGCTACCAAGCTCTTACCGAATCCCCATAGTTCCCCGAGAAGGCCCGCGGGCGGCAGTCCCAACGCCAGCGAGGCAGCGGAGCCGGCCGTGAGCTTGATTGCGCGAAACCAGTTGACCCGTTCGAGCAAGTCCTTCGCTTTGTCTATTCCTGTCTTTCGCTCTTCAGCCTCCTTGGCCAACGTTGAAGCGACCACTTCGATCAGCGCGGCGCGCGCATCGTCATATCCTTGATAGAGCCACGCATTGAACTCGACAAAAATGAATTTGCTCGGCTTTGACGCCTCGTCATGCCGCGCCGACAGCTCGGTGCGGATCAGCTTGATCATCGAAGACTTGCCGACACCCCACGCGCCGGAAACGCCAATTGAAATGGGCCGCGACTGCGCCTGCTCGACGATCTCGGCGACCGTCTTAGCAATACCGCCGAAGTTCAGAAAATCCTGTGCTGTCTCGTTATCTGTCCACATGGTCGGATGTCCTCTCTACCTAGCGTTGCCGAGCTGAATCACACGCGCGAACACGGATATGAGTTCTTGATGTAGACATGCAGAAATTTCCCCTTTGAATCAGAAGCCATGAAGTTCTGATAGACCGATTCCGGCACGTTGTAGTACTGGTAAAGGCTGCCGCCTTTGAACTCGACTTCCAAGGTCTCTGAAGCCGCGTCATAGCCCGCGGACAAGATCGTGGACGAGGCCACCAATTCGCGTTCCATATCGGCAATCTCCTCGGGTTTGAGTTTTTCTCGCGTCAAGTGAGCCGCAGCCCACAAGGGATTCTGGGCTCGCCACGAAGCAGCGAGTCTGGTGTAGTCCTCACTGATGCGGTCACCTTTCCAGCGCTTCGCAACAGCTGGATCTTCGCTCTGTGGCCGATGCTCTTCATTGGGCAAAGCAATACGACACCGCAGTGGGAGGCGCGCGGCCTCACCAGTGATGATCGCCTCGCCGGTTCGCAGGACAGGGAGACTTTCGACGATGCCAGACAGGTTATCCGGCAGTGCACCCTGGACTTTGCTGCGATCGGCCGCGTTGGAAAGCCGCAATGCTATGAAGGTGCCGCACTGAGACAAAATCGTCTCGTCGACCTCGGAAGGACGTTGACTGACGATCATCGCGCCAATACCAAATTTTCGGCCTTCCTTGACGATCCTCTGTACGATGTCGCGCGCCGGGCCGCCGCCCTCCTTTGAGAGATAGCGGTGAGCCTCCTCCATGACGACGAGCATGGGGCGGTGAATGCCACCCTCGCTCTTCTCGCGGCCCCAAAACAAGCCCTCATAGATGATCTTCAAGATGGCTGCGATCAACTGCGCGAGTACAGCGCTTGGTATGCCGGAGAGGTCAAGGATCGTTATGGGCTTCCCGTGGCCGAGCCAGGTGCTCAGCAGATCGGGCAGATCTTTGTCGGTACTGCCGTCCATCTTGGGTTCCCATGCACCTGGGTGTAGCAAGAAGTCGTAGCGTCGATCGAGCAGGCGCGACCGCATCTGATCCAAAGGCCGCCGGATGCTGAGGACGCCGATGTTGTTGATGAATGGTGCCGTCGACCCCAAGCCGTTTGGCTTGTACTTCGGCGCCTTCAGCGTTTCCGCATCGCCCGCCTCCGTGAGCGCGGGCGTGGTTTTGGCAGAGTCTTCCCAGGTCTTGATCTCCGGGTCGACCAGTTCAAACCACAGTTTCTTCAGACTGAACGGAATCGGGCTGTCCGCCGTCATGGACGTCACGTCTAACCCTGCGAACGACGCTGCATTAGCGAGCGCCATCTTGTATTCCAGAACCTTGTCCAGGATCTGGCTCATGGCTTTGTCGTCGAGTTTCCCCATTAGGAAGGTCAACAGGTCAGCCGGGTCTAGTGCCCAGAACGGGATGTGCAATGGTTCCTCACCATCACTGGGACTGACGCGAAAGACCGTAGCGATGGATTGCAAGGCGCGGCTGTACTCGCCATGGACGTCAAGTAGGAGAACGCTCGCGCTGGGGAAGCCACCCTGTACTTCACCGGCTTCCCCCATAACGATCGATCGCAGCAGACTTGCCACCGTCGTTGATTTCCCTGCCCCCGTGGAACCGAGCACAGCACTATGTCGCGTGACGAGTTTGTCGAGATCGATTCGGACTGAAATTCCTTCAGCGTTGGCCAAGCGGCCAATGACGACCTGTCCGCCATCCGCTGAGCCGTATATCACCGCGAGATCTTCCTCAGTGACCAAGTGCACCTCATCGTTGACACTGGGGTACTGGCTGATCCCGCGTTCGAAGGACGAACCGACAATCTCGCCAACCAATTGAATCGTCATCCAGCGGTCGCCGCGATCATTAGGTTCGCGCACTGCCTCCGGCGTGGCGTTTGCACCGACTTCGGCGACGATGCCGTACAGATCGTGATACCCCTGCGGGATGCGCACGAAACTGCCGACCTGACCTATGCGATAGCTCTTGCCCCCAATGATGGCGATGCCTGAAGCCACACTCGGCGACTGGCGGATGCTCACCGTCGCGCCTGTCACGGCGCCAACGTATCCCAATAGTGTTGGCTTCGAGTTCATGCTGGGCCAGCGACTGAGCCCGCTGCCGGCAACGGCCCGTCGACCTGCGGAGCGGGTTCGACAGCCGCAGCGACGGGGTCTACTACCGGTGAAGCGGAAGGAAAATGCTGCGCAGCGCGCGACGATGCAAAGAACCGCGCGAGCCGATCAAAGCGCCCGAGTTGAAATTGCGCGGCCCCGCTCTTCTCGTCGATGCCCCAGTACGTCGCTCGTATTGCACCCCAGTCGCGTGTCGGCATGTCACCCGGCATCCAGGGAGCGGCGATGCCATTAATCATGGCTTTGTCCGGGGAATACAAACTCATGTTGGCGCGGCGCCCCGCGATGTCGCAGGCATGGACCTCCTGGTCGAGCGATTTGAACTGAAATGCGAACACGCTGGCCGAGGGATTGGCCGCAAGGCACTCGTCGATTCGTGCGGAGATGTGGGCATCGGCAAAGGAAAACCCAGTGGCAATCAGCAGGGTGTCGGGCGTCATCAGGAATGCTCGCAGTCTGTCGAAGAGTGCGGCATACGGCGCCTTCTGCGTCTGGTCGTACTTGAGGTGTTCTGGGAACACCAGATGCGTCGCGTTGGCTCGCCCGGTGCGTACGACCTCGCCCCTTGCATTGGCGGCCCAGCCGAGCGATCCATGCAGTTTCCACAAGCGCGTCCAGCGTGCTGGCAAATCATTGCTGGCAACCGAAGAGGGGTCGAAGAATGGCTCACTGGCACCGCTGAAACCGTCGAAGAATGGGACGCGCGTGCGTTCCAACGCTTGCTCGAACAGCAGGTCGTAGTTGGTGGTGAAAATTTCAACCGGGTGTTCGCGACCTGTACCACTGATCCACGTCACAAACTCGGTGTACGGCGAGGGACCCTCGTGAAGAGGCCTGTTGACGATGGCGCCGATCTGCTCGCAGATCGCCTCGCTCAGCTTCTTGTACCCTTCCCCGTCCAGGTCATGAACCTTCGTCTTTCCAATGACTCCAGCCAGGCTGCGCACCCGCGACAGGATCGTCTCAATGTTGGGTGTATCGAGTTCGGCCCGCACGGAATCCAAGGTTTTGCCGTAGACGGGTTTCAGAGCCTCCATCACCATGTCGGTGAGGCCAGCCACAGCAGGAATCAAGGGCTTGTCACTGCCGGGAGGGAAGATGCCGGCTGGCGCGCCCGCTCCGACCAACAGGCCAATCCGCTTGCGCCCTTGGGCAATGATCTGCCGCAGGCTGGCCATGTATTGGTCAGGATTATGGACACTGACGGTCATCGCGCGTGCTCCCTTTGTTGATGCAATTGACGGCGATGCTCGCCTTCATATACTGATTGTTACATTGTCCGATCGATTCGTCTCCCCCGTGGAAACGAACTTGCCGACCAATATTGCTCATGTTATATTTACCGCGCATTATGTTTCTCATCGAGAATCAAATTGAGCGAAAAATATCATTCGCAGACCAAGACGCTGGGGCCGCGGGCCGCGCAGCTTTTCACCGAGCTGAACGAACTGCGCCGATCCACGTTCACCTTGGAAGACGTCGGCTCGATTACAGGCTTGTCGCCTTCGGCCGCACGCAACCTCGTGCACAAGGCCCAGCAGCGTGGCTTGGTGACCCGGCTAAAGCCGGGTTTGTACAACCTGGTGCCTTTCGAACTTGGCCGAGCGACCGAGCACGTTGATAGTCCGTACGTGATCGCGCGCGAAATAGCCCGTCCCGCGCCCTACTTTCTCTCGCACGGCACAGCCCTCGAATTGCACCGTATGGTGACGCAGCGAAACTTCACCGTGTACGTGTCATGCACACGGCGCGTGCGCCCACAGGTGGTCGGTGGCTACGACTTCAGGTTCGTCCACATCACTGCAGAGCAAGAGTTCGGGACGATGAAGTATTGGATCGACAAGGAGCGCTTCGTGATGATCAGCGACATGGAGCGCACGATCGTTGATGGTCTCCGTCATCCAGCCTATGCAGGCGACATCACAGAAGTCGCCAAGGGCATGTGGATGAAGCGAACCGAACTAGAAGCCGACCGGCTGATTGAATATGCACAACGCCTCGGCATAGGCGCCGTCGTTCGGCGTCTCGGGTTCCTGCTGGAACACTATGGCTTGGCCGATGCTTCAGTGCTGGCACCGCTGCGCAGCATGCTGACTGCAACTTATCAGCGTCTCGATCCACTGCTACCAGCTGATGGCGCATTCCTCTCTCGCTGGCGGCTTCAGCTCAACGTCTCCCCTGATGACCTCAACGCTGTGAGAATCGGCTCATGATCCCTCAACGCAACATCTCGTTGATCCAACATGCTGCCAACCGCCGGCGGGCGACGCATTCCCAAAGCCGTCATGGAGCGGGACTACGTTCTGGCGTAATTCTTCACAGGACTGGCTGGCCACTCCTTGCGGTGGCGCAGATCCAATCTGGAACGATTGCTCCCAGCGACATGGATGTCATCGAGTTGCACTACCGCAGTACCGGAACTGAGTGCAGATGCCCCCCTTCGGCACCCGTACCATCGACGCATGAGCACAGGATCAGGATCCGAACATAGGCAGCTGGTCGACATCGGCGTCAACTTCCACTCAGCGCAATTGGTGTCGCTGACTGACCAATTGTTGCTGCGTGCGCGGGGGGCAAACGTGATCCAGATGCTGGCCACAGGCACATCGCTGGCGTCCAGTCGTCTGGCCCTTGAGCTCGCAAGAGCCCATCCGGGCACCGTCTTCGCAACCGCGGGGATACACCCCCATGGCGCCAAGTCGTACGACCCGAGCACCTTCCACGAACTAGCCGAGCTCTGGAAATGTCCAGAGGTTGTGGCTGTTGGAGAGTGCGGCCTCGACTACAACCGCAACTTTTCGACTCCCCAGGCACAGCGCCTGGCGTTCGAGCAGCAGCTATCAGTGGCTGTAGACACTGGCAAGCCGCTTTTTCTTCATTGCCGCGACGCCTTCACCGATTTCCACGACATGCTTGCCTCTGTGGTGGCCGACGGAGCGCGCGGCGTCGTGCACTGCTTCACGGGCAACCGCACGGAAGCGGAAGCCTTTCTCGCGATGGGGCTCGACATTGGCATCACGGGCTGGGTCACAGATCTCCAACGCGGCCAAGCACTTCGCGAAGCCCTGCCAGCCATTCCGATGGATCGACTGCACCTTGAAACGGATGCTCCTTATCTGTTCCCGAAGAACGCCAAAACGCGTCGTGGGCACAACGAGCCGGCGAATCTTCCCTGGGTCGCGGCAAGCGTGGCCGAGCTCCTGGGCTGCGACGTCGACGAGATCATTCAGGCCTGCAGTTCCAATAGCCGACGGATGTTCGGCCTTCCAGGCAATTGACAGGGCTTCGGCCCCTCTGCTCGATGCGCATGACATGCTCGGCGCGCCGCAGGCACACTTTCAGCGCGAGCAGGCTCGGTCATAAGCGAATCTCCTGGCAAGTTGGTCCAACACCAAACCAAGCACCGTGCCTCCCCGGCGATGCCGGGCCGCGCTGTACGTGCTGCGCATCGAGCCACCTGCGGCGTCTCGCCCCTTCGGCTCCCATCGCTGATGCCTTCGCGGCGGTGCCGCTGCGCGCTGCGCTTGCCAGTGCGATGCGGGCGCGCTGTGGGTGGGGGCTGGCTTGCTGTTCCCTTCATCCTTGCACACCGTTCTCGTGGTCAAGGTCTGCGCGTGCTGCGCACGCTGGCGTCCTGCCGGCCGTCTTCGAACCTGTGACAGCTGCGCTGCGGCGTGCCGGTTCCGGTCTCGGGCAATCCCGCCCGATCACTGGAGTTCGCCATGTCGCACGACCTGTTCTCTTCCCTCGATTCCTTCGTTGCCGTTGCCTCTGCCGCTTCTTCACTGCTCGTTCGCGATGTCGGCGGCGAGTACCGTCCTGCCGATGCTGACGAGGTGCTGCAGGCCGCGCAACGGGTGCTAGCGGCGCGGGTGCGTGGGACCGATGTGCTGACGTCGCCGGCCGTGGTCAAGGACTTCCTGCGGGCACGGCTGGGGAATCTGCCGCATGAAATCTTCGCTGTGGTGCACCTGGATGCGCAGCACCGGGTGCTCGACTACGTGGAGATGTTTCGGGGCACGGTGAGCCAGACGTCGGTGTATCCGCGGGAGGTGGTCAAGGACGCGCTGAGCCGGAATTCAAGCGCTCTGCTGCTGGTGCACAACCATCCCAGTGGTTCGACGGAGCCGTCGCGGGCGGACGAGCATCTGACGCAGACGCTGAAATCTGCGGCGGCGCTGATCGACGTGCGGGTGCTGGATCACCTGATCGTGGCGGGCGACTCGGTCCTGTCGATGGCAGAAAAGGGGCTCATGTAGGCAACGAGGGCTTCGGCCCTCTTTTTTCTTTTCATCGTGCGCGCTGCGCGCGTGTGCTGGGTTCCGGGGATTGGCTCATTTGCACATCCCCGCCACACCTTGCTTGGCACTCTTGTCATGCGGCCGAGGGCGCCATTATTTGACCAGCCATACAGCAAGGTGCGCCGAGGTAAAGCAGGAGCGAGACGTCCAGCCGATCTCGCAGTGACGACGGTGTCCGATCTTTTCGTCGTCCTTCAGTTCTTTTCTTGTATGTACGTGGAAGGCGTCGTGTGCCGGGCCGCATTCGGCCGGTCACAAGTCACTGGGGCTGCAGGCTACGGCCGTAGCCCTTTGCCAAGCGCAGCGCCATCTCTGGGAAGAGGATGCCGAGCACGGCGTCATAGCGCACAGGCCGCAGGTGCGTCTCGTCGCCAGCATCCACCTTGTCGATGATGCCTTGCCGCCATGACGCATAGCGCTCGGCTTGCTTCGAAGTGAACCGGGTCTCCAATCCATAGGCCTTGACGGCCATGGGGTACAGCGTGTGCCATTGCTGGTAGCCGGGGCCGCTTTGCGTGATGGCGTTGAGCACTTGGTACCCGGTATCGAATGCATAGCCGATGCCCCGGTTGTGCTGGATCGACAGCAGCCGTGAAACGATGCCAGCCACACCCAGCATCTCCGGGTCGGCGGCGCCCGAATAGCCGTGCGCGGCAAGGGCTTCTGCGGCTTCCATGAGCCGCAGCCAGGGTTCGCTGTCCTTTTCCAGTAGCGCAGGCGCTGGTCCCTCTCCTCGGTGTGCCCGCCGGGCTTTGTCGATGCGGGTATTGGCGTCTTGAAATTCCGTGGCGGCGGCCAGATAGATCACGACCCATTCCGATGCTGGCGTCGCGAGCAGTCGGGGACGCCGCAGTTCGGCCAGGCGCTCTTGAAAGCGGACCGTGACCGGATGCTGGTCCAGTTCCGCTTCGAGTATCTGACGGCAGAGCCGCCAGGTCGGGTGATGAACCCAGCGCTTGCCGATGGTCTCGTTCACCACCAGATGGCGCAGGCCTTCCCGGGTCACCCGGCCGCCGAGCGACCCTATGTCGATTTCCAGCGTCGGCAGGTTGAGTTCCTGGATGCGGCGCAGCTTTTCCTGATCAATGCCGTGGGTCACGGTGACTTCGATCAGCACGGTCCGGGGCCACTGCTGGCTGCTGTGAGTGTCTTCCGTGAGTTCTTCGAAGGCTCCATCAAGCCAGGTTTCGGTGAACCCGTAGATATAGGGCCGTGGCTCGCGCAAGGTGCAGATGACGTCGGGGACGATGCTGCCCTGGCGTTGCTCCAACTGGGTGTTTTCCAGTGGCAGCGTCTCGGGTGATGTTCCCCACTGAGCGCGAAGCGTGTTGTCCTCCCATTCGTCGCCGAATTCGTCGGGTGCGTAGCGGGTCACTTCGACATAGAAGCCGGGCGTCGTGATCTGCGACGCCTGTTCCAGGATCGCTTTGACTTCACTGTGCAAGAGGGTCTCGCGACGCCATTGCTGAGCGACGGATGGATCCAGGTCCAAGGGCAGATCCTGATGAAACATTGCCTCGTCCGTATCCCCCCAGGCATCCATGGCTTCCTGCGCGACCTGGTGGGCCCGCGTGCTCGCGGTCGCGTGCAATGCCTGGTCGCTCCAATGCGCGCACCAGCGCATGTCCGGAAGCAGGCGCAACCGTGCACGAATCTCATCCGGCGACATCATCGCAATAGCGGGGTCGGAAAGGGATAGCGTGACGATGGCCCGCCCACGGCCATCGCTGCCTGCATCGCGTTGCCCGGTGAGATCGACGATGAGTTCCCGGCCATCTGGCAGCGTCAACAGCGCCGTGGCGTGATCATTAAGTACGGCGCTGACAATGGAAATACGCTCCTCGCCTGTCTCTGCCCAGCCCTCATAGCCCTGGCCGCTGAAGCCAGTGGCGGAGGCCGACATTCTGCGTCTGGGTAGATCGATTAAGCCCCGCTCCTTCAAGTGTCGAATCGCGGCCAGCCGCGCGGCAACGAGGGTGCAGTCATCTTTCTGGGCGCCCTTGGGGTGGCGGAAATGTGCGTGGGATTCCTGCGCAGAGGTTGCCCCGCCAACACCGGCGTCAGCGACAGATCGCAGGCCGGGCATTGGCATTCGGCACCTTCTTCGACGACCTCAGGGTCGTGGATGTAGCGCGGTTCGCCGGTGCGTGCGTCGTGCGCCCACTTCAGCGGCACGACGGCCGCATTGGGCGCGGGACGAGCCGGTGCGGTATCGGTTTCCACCTGCCAGATGCTCGAACCTTGCGCCATTGCCACCCCTGTGTTGCGGGAAATTCATCCGCGCCTCATTTGTGGGCGCTGGCCGTGTTGGTTACGGCCGGTGCACGGAGTGTGATGCGGAATGCTGTGCTGACAAGGATGCTACGGACGTTGGCAGTGTCGCACTCCATCCTGGGCGTCTCCGGCCATGGAGATAGGGCCGGGCGCGCTGTCGTGCTGCGCATCGAGCCACCCTGCCCTGCGGTCCTGGCGTCTCGCCCCCTTCGGGCTTCCATCGTTCCCTCGCTGCTCGGCTGACGCCTACGGCCCGGCTTCCAGCTTCGGGCCTGCGCGCTTCGCTTGCGTGCGGTCGGCACAAAGGGATGGCCGTTGCCTGTCCGGCCGTCTTCCCTGAACTCATCACCTTCTTCGCGACAGTAGCCCGCGTCCGTGTGCCGTCAAGGCGCGCAGGGCCGTGTCCTCGGCTGCGCCTGCGGGCCGCACCAACCCTGCGCTTGCCTCCTTGACGGCCCCCGTCCACGAGCTCCCTTCCGTCGCGGGCGATGAACTCAGGAAAGACGGTGGCAACGAGGCCAACCGGGTTCTTCGTGCCGACCGCACCGAACAGCCGAAAGGCCGGGCTTCGAATCTAGGAATCCGGTGTGCGGTTTCTTCAACAGCCAACCTTGTCAGGAGAAAGACCATGCAACTTGCTTCCCGCTTCGCTTCCCGTTCGCCGGTGCTGCGCTCGGAACATCCCTTGTCGGATGACCAAATCCGCGCCGTGGCGCCGTCCATCTTCGCGGGCGCCCCGCACGGTAGCCGCTCGGAACGGTACAGCTACATCCCCACCGCCACCGTGCTGCAAGAACTGCGCGGCGAAGGTTTCACGCCTTTCATGGTGTGCCAGACCCGCGTGCGGCAAGACGACCGCCGTGACTACACCAAGCACATGATCCGACTGCGCCACGCCAGCCAGATCAATGGCCGCGAGGCCAACGAAATCATCTTGCTGAACTCGCACGATGGAACGAGCAGCTACCAGATGCTGGCCGGGATGTTCCGTTTCGTGTGCAGCAACGGACTGGTGTGCGGCGACACCGTGGCCGATGTGCGCGTACCTCACAAGGGCGACGTAGCCGGGCACGTCATTGAGGGCGCTTACGAAGTCCTGCGGGGTTTCGACCGCGCGCAGGAATCCCGCGAGGCCATGCAAGGCATCACGCTGGACGCCGGGGAATCGGAAGTGTTCGCCCGCGCCGCCCTGGCTCTCAAGTACGAGGACGACAAGCCCGCGCCCGTCACGGAAAACCAAATCCTGATGCCGCGCCGCGTGGATGACCGCCGCGCCGACTTGTGGAGCGTATTCAACCGCACGCAGGAAAACCTCATCAAGGGCGGCTTGCATGCCCGCGCCACCAACGGTCGCCGCCAGACCACTCGTCCGGTGCAGGGCATCGACAACGGCATTCGCTTGAACCGCGCCCTGTGGCTGCTGGCCGATGGCATGCGCGCTCTCAAAGCCTGACCCTCCCCCCGCCCAGAGGGGACGGCTTCCCCTCTATTCCTTGTTTGTTTCATTTGATTGGAGAAATACCATGAACGCCGTTAACTACACCGAAGCCCAAGCCGTCACCACTAATGCCAACGTGCTGCAAGCTACCGACCCGAGCAAGCACATGATTCTGGTTCCGCTGTCGCGGCTGGTGATGCGCCCCACGGGCCGCAACGTGCGCAGGACCCCGCGCATGTCCATCCCCGAACTGGCCGCAAGCATCCAGCGCGTGGGCCTGCTGCAAAACCTGATCGTGATTCCCGCTGCCGATGGCGAGAGTTACGAGGTGGTGGCCGGTGGCCGCAGGTTGGCCGCGTTGAAGCTGCTGGCGAAGAGACACCGCCTCGCCAAGGATTGGGAGGTACCTTGCCTGCAGGTGGCCGACGGCACGGCCCGCACCGCCAGCCTTACCGAAAACGTGCAACGCGAAGCCATGCACCCCGCAGACCAGTTTGAAGCCTTCGCCGCGCTGGTAGCCGAAGGCCGGCCCATTGAAGACATTGCAGCGGATTTCAGTGTTACGCCGCTGGTAGTGCAGCGCCGCTTGAAGCTGGCGAATGTTTCGCCACGCTTAATGGCCGACTACCGGGCCGAGGCCGTCACGCTTGACCAACTCATGGCGCTGGCCGTCACCGACGATCATGTTTCGCAAGACGCCGCGTTCTACGATGCGCCGCAGTGGCAGCGCAGTCCGTCCGCACTGCGCGAACGGCTGACCGAGCGCGAGATTGATGCTTACCGGCATCCGCTGGTGGGACTCGTGGGGCTGGACACCTACGAAGCCGCAGGCGGTGGGATTCGTCGCGATCTATTCGCCGAAGGAAATTCGGGCGTGTATCTCAACGATGCCGGGCTGCTGGAACGGCTGGCGCAAGACAAGCTGGCGGGTATCGCCGCCGAGGTGAAGACCGAAGGATGGGCATGGGTGGATGCCGCACCCGCCGCCACCTATGCCGATCTGCAAGCCTTTCAGCGCGCTCCGAGGGAACGGCGCACGCCGAGCAAGCGCAACGCCCTGCGCATCGAGAAGCTGCAAGCCAAGATGCAGGAGGTTGCCGAGGCCATTGATGCCGCGATGGATGCCGACGACGAGGACAAGGCCGAAGCTTTGCAGGAGGAAGGCGAGCGCCTGGGCCAGCAGTTGCAGGCACTGGAAGATGGCTTGCTGGGCTATGCCGCGAACGTGCGGGCCGCAGCTGGTGCCATCGTCACTATCGATCGAAACGGCGAGACCGTGATTCATCGCGGACTGCTGCGCGAAGCCGAGGCCAAGGCACTGCGGACGCTGGAGAAGCTTCGCCAAGGTTTCGGCAGCGTGGAAGGCGATGCCGAGAACGACGACGAAGGAGAGAACGACGAAGCGCCCAAGGCCACGATCTCCGACCGGCTGGCCCAACGCCTGAGCGCCCACCGCACCGCCGCGCTGCAAATCGAAGTAGCACGGCATCCGCAAGTGGCGCTGGTCGTGCTGGTGCATGGCATGGTGCAAACCGTCCTGCAGGGCAGCCACTATGGACACGACCTGCCGTTGGGCGTGCGCTTGACCGTGCAAGACCGGCTGGAAGGCATGGCCCCGGACTGGCCGGAATCGTCCGCCGCCATGGCGCTGCGTGAATTGCAGCAGACATGGAGCGGCAAGCTGCCCGAGGACAGCACCGAATTGTTCGCCGCGCTGCTGGCGATGGGGCAAGGCGAATTGGTCAAGCTACTGGCCGTTTGCGTGGCCTCAACGGTGGACGTGGTGACGCCGCGTGCCACGACGCACCAGTCCGGCAAGGAACTGGCGCAGGCCGTGGGGTTGGATATGGCAGCGTGGTGGAAACCGACCGCCGAGGGATATTTCCGGCATGTATCGAAGGCCACGATTTTGCAAGCCGTGGGCGAGTACGCGCCCGATCAAGTCGCGCGGCTGGCGAAGTTAAAGAAGGCCGACATTGCCGGCGAAGCGGAGAGGCTGGTCGATGGTACGGGTTGGATGCCCGCGATCTTCAAAGCCGAAGGGTCGCAGCATGCGGAGCAGGATAACCCGGAGGAACCAGTCGCTGTAGCGGATGAACCCGCCGAGGCATTGGCCGCTTGATCTGCGTCGAATGCAAGCGCCCTGGCCTCAACCGGGGCGCTTCGCTTTCTTTCGCGCGTGCCGTGTGGTGGATCATCGAGACGAAGGACAACCGCCATCAACACCGGCCCTTGGCTGTTTCGATCTGGGGTCAGTGGATTCAAAAATCCGGGCGCGGCAGTGGCCGCGCCCGGTATCGAATACCACCAGTCGAATCAGAACACCGCCTCCCGTGCACTTGCTCAGGCGGCGGCATTGAAAGCACTCCCACTTGCGCGCTACGTGAAAAGATCATCGCAGGCGGCACAATCCCGCAATGCCCGCAGAACCGCCAATCTCAATCGACGTTATTCGCGAATCTCTCGAACGCTCGGGATACCTGATGAGGTCTCGTGTTGTGTGCGCGCTCGCGGCGTCAGACTTCTTCGTGGAGCCGAACGTTACGCACAAAGAAAATCACGGCAGGGCACGGGGAATCGATCTCACGGCGGAAGCCGCTGGTGGACTGAATCGCCATGGTGTTTGCGTCAAGACGACGTTCGTGATCCAAACCATCAACAACGCCTATCCCATTGTTCTCCTGACGGAGCGGCCCTCGACGCCCAACGCAGACTTCGAGAGCTACATCAAGTTCGGCACGAGCCCGGCTCCTTGCCCCTTCCTCGATCTGATTCGGCCCTACGAAGAGAGGGCAGCGGACTGGCACAACCTGTTCTCGGAGATTTGCGCGTTAAGCAGGCTGTATGGCCAGGACGAATTCACGGCATGTCAACCCGACGACATCTACTCGTCACTGCTCAAGGCCAGCCAGTACACGGAGGACGAAGTAGGTGCGTTTAACGCGTGGATCACAGAGGAGACGGGGCGGTATTGGCGTTTGTTCTTCTGGCACCCGATAGTGGTCGTGAGCGGCCAACTTCTCACCGCAAAGGTGACCGCAGACGGGGCGGTGCAACTGCAAGAAGTGCCGCTTGCCAGACTGGAATTCAACTGGCACGACGGCGAAGATCGGAAAACGACGGTCGTGGAGGTCATCCGAGAGGATTTCCTGCTGGAACGCCTCGACTCGATACGCGTGCAGGACGACGCCATCGAGGCGCGCATTCACGCGATCAAGCTGAAGCACGAACCGGAAGCTGACTGACGGGAAGGAGAAGCGTTTTGGCGTCAGTCATCACCAAGTCTGTTGGTCGAAGCGAAGCTGCACCAGCGTCAACTCCAGGCCGGCATCTGCACTGATCTCCTTCCAAAAATATAGGCGCCTTGAGCGTGTCGGCGCAAATGCGCCGCCGGGCTTTGCGGGCTGCGCCCCGTGCCGTCTTTGTCGTCACGGCCATTCGGCTTCAATCCCTCACGCCTTCGCGCCTGTGGCGCTGCGCGCTTCGCTTGCCTCCAGGGGATCGGCGCAAGGCCAATCCCCACCGCGCGCAGCTTGGTGCCCCTCAAATGCCGCCGAACCGGCTGCGCCGGATCGGCCAGGTCAGCGCCCCACCACAATGGTCACGGCGCGGCGGATACGCCGTAGCTTGCTGCGGCAGGTTGTGCGTATGCGGGTCGTCCTCGACGCTTGCGGTACTCGTCCATCGTTTCGCGAAAGATGGTTCACGGACACGACGCCCGGCCTCGCTATGGAGCTTCCACGCCACCTCCCAATACCAGCCCCGCAGGGGCGGCGGCGGGGGCGTTCTCGCATGTCGTTGTTGGGTGTCACGTTGGCCCGCGTCAGGGAACGAATCGGAGAAGCCTTCGTGCGGGGATGCCGAGTTGGCCATGACTCCTTTCGGAGCGGTTCGGCCCAAGGCGTCCTTGTCTCGTTGTGAATCCTGGCGGTGGCGCGGCTGCGCCTCGGTCTTCATGGCTGCAACCGTGCGGCGAAAACAATTTCCCTGCCGCTGCGCGGCTTCCTCGCGGGACAAATTCTTTTCGCCTTCCGGTTCTCCACTGCGTTGCGACCGCAAGCGGTGCAGCCAGCCCGTCCCCCGCCGGCCGGATCACAACAAGGACGCGATGGGCGCGACCCTTGTTTAACCGAAAGGAAATTTCATCATGGCCAACATCGGCACCTTCACCGCAGACAAAGACGGCTTCACCGGCACGCTCCGTACACTGACACTCAACGTCAAGGTCAAGCTGGTTCCCAACGACAAGGGCGACAAGGAAAACGCCCCTGACTTCCGCCTCCAGGCGGCCAGTCACGACATCGGCGCAGCGTGGAAGAAGACCAGCGAAGCCGGGCGCGAGTACCTGTCCGTGAGCGTGGACGATCCTTCGTTCCCGGCGACGGTCTACGCCCGCCTGATCGAAGGCGAGGACGGCACGCACGACCTGATCTGGTCGCGCAGCAAGCCACAGGCGGCCTGACGGCCACAGCGCCCCGCCCACTGTGGCGGGGCATCTCAATTCAATGCCGATTGATTCACCGGGGGTCTACCACGACATCTTTCGGGCATAGAGCTTGAAGTTCTCTGCGAACAGTTGGAGAAAGCGCCGGCTATTCTTCGCGTATCCGGCACCCAGCAGTTCGAGGATGAACGCATCGTTCTCCAGTTCTTGCTGTAACAGCTTTGCCGATGAACTGTGCCAGCCAGCTCGCCCCATCGGCATCCATGCAAGCACGTCATTGCGTGCCGCTGCCGCTGTCGCGGCCTGTTCCAGTTGTGCCTCGTCGTTCTCGTCGAAAGCAGCGAGCGATCCCAGCATCTCGAACCGCCCAAACAACAGTTCGAAGTTTGCCTCCGCCCCACTGAAGCTTTTTCGCCATTCCGCCATCACATGAAGTAGATGATCGCTGAGTGGCGTCTTTCTTCGATCCATCCCTTCCAGTTGCTGCCATAGCTGCTGTTCCCCGCCGGACCATGCCCAAAGAAAGAGTGTCGAGACCAATTTCTTGGATTCACGATGTTCGGAAGTCAAGGTCGCCGAAAAGAGTCGGTGCAAGGTCTTCCACCGTGCGGCCTTTGTCAGTCCGATGCCGTATGCCGTAAACACGAGAACAGCTGGGTAGGAGCGAAGGTTTAACCACACGGTAGTACCGTTGCCGATCATTCCTGCGTGATGGTGCAGACTTCGCAGAACATCCAGCACCAAGCTGAATTCGACGTCGTCGCCCCACCGTCCGAGGACGCCGGCTATGCGAGCCAAAGGCTCGGTCATCGACTCATAGAGGCGTACCCTTGACCGAAAATGCTCTGGACTCCATTGGCCTTGCGGGGTGAATGCCTCGCCATCGAGTTGCACAAGCAGCCGATCGGTCTCTTGGGAGAACAACTCGTCCAGTTGGATGCGATGTTCTGGCTTGGAAAGATAGCGCTTGGCACTGTTGACGAGGAGTTCCACGCTCTGCGGGTTCTGACGCTGACTGTTCTCCAGTGTCTCGACACGCTGTTGCAGCATCTGGAAAAACTGATCGGCGCCAGTGATCGGAATGGTTCTAGCCTGCCGGTGTGTTGCGAGTTCACCAGCCCCTGTGCCCAGTGCACCGCGCGTGGCCCAATACACGGGATAGCGCCTGCTAGGCGCGCGTAGGAATGCCGCACGCAGCGCATGATCCCATTCACCGGACCAGCCACAAATGATCAGTCCATGCTCATCGAAAATCCGATCCAGCAGCCGGTTGTAGCCATCGGGATAGGCACTCAGTTCCTCATCGGTATTCAGAATGCGAGCGTCTTTGTAGTCCCCATGTAGCTTGAGCAAATAGCAGCGGCTATGCGTCAAGGGTTCTGCGCCGGCTAGCGAATCTACGGACGACACCACAGTAGGCTCGACGCCTTGCTCGCGCAAAGCGTTTTCCATGAGCCGATCAAAATTCGTCGTGACGATGACCCGCACATGCCCAGCGCGGACCAGTTGGGCGATCGCATGGTGCGCCTTTGTTGGGATCCTCCGCCCTTCCTCGCGGTCTTCTGCGCTTGCCTCTATGTAGCGATGCAGGATGGCTCGCCGTTCATCCGGTGAACTGGCGATCTCTTCCAGCAGAACAGAGTAGTTGGGCTCCTGGCCTGTCTTCTCTCTGTACCACTGTGCCCAATCGGCCTGCTCCTCGACGCCTTGCGCCGTCGCGACGCGGCGTACCAGATCGAGGGTGATTTCCCAGCCAGTCGGGATTTCTGCGGAGCGAGAGAGGCCTGAGCCTAGAAGGACGGCGAAAACCCCCTTGTTCTCGTAGACAGAGAAGGCCAGCTTGGTAACAGGGTCGTCGTGAAGAAGTGTCATTGATCGCCAGTCTTGCCGAGCTTTTCAAGCTCCAGCCGAACCTGTGCGAGAAGCTGATCGGTCTTGCGCTGGCCGCCGCCGGCATACGCCAGCGTCAACAACGTGAGCGGGTGGATCTCCATGACCTCGCAAAGCTCGGCCAACTTGTTCAGCGTCGGGCTCTTCAGGTCGCGCTCCAGCGAACTCATGTAGGTGCGGCTGGACACGTCGGAGAACGCTTCCTGGCTCAAGCCGCGCGCTTTCCTGACCGTCTTCAATGCCGTTGCCAATGAGTTCTTTGTCGCCATCCGATGGTTTCCTCCCGAAACCAAGATGACAGTCGATTGCGCCCTATAGAGCTACAATCTATAGTGTTCATCTGACGTCGCCCTATCCGCTTTCGTGCATTTACGGAGATCCGCTTCTGCGGATAACGCCAAATCCAGAGAGTCGCATCCGTGCCTTTCCTAACTTCCACAAAACCGCTTCCGCGCTTCCGTTCTTCTGCGGATTCGTGGGCTTGTGCTTTCGTGCTTCCGCACGAAAGCACGCAGCCGGGTCGGCGGTTCTGTGCTTTGGCGTACAAGCGCATCCGTGCATCGTCGGTTTCGTGGGGTTCCCAACCATGATTCAGCCGCTCATTACCGCCGACCAGCGCGCGCAGCTGCTGGCTCACGGCCAAGCCCGCGCCGCCGGCCAGAACCTCGACCTGCTGCCCGTGGTGCGGCTGTTCGCGCTGGACGCGCATGCGACCTGGCTGCTGGCTTCGCTCGATCCCGCCGATGGCGATACGGCCTACGGCCTCATTGACTTGGGGTTGGGCATGCCGGACCTGGGCACCGTGAAGCTGTCCGAGCTGGCATCCATCGTCGGACCGCTCAAGCGGCCCATCGAGCGCGACCTGTATTTCACGGCGACGCGCACGCTGTCAGACTATGCGCGGCTGGCACGCATCAACGGATCGATCATCGACTGATCGATCCGCATGGTCCGCCGCAGCGGGCTATCCAGACACAGGCAGTTGCGGCGCATTGTGTCTTTTTCGGTCTTGCTCAAGACCGTGCCGATCTCAATCGACACTCATGCACCGGAGCGGTGCGAGTCGGACGCAAACAGTCATGATCTTTCGTGCGGGCTGCGGCACCGTATCCCTTGCCGCGCACCACTTTCAGGCTGCGCAGCCGTCGCATTCGGACGATTCCAGCAACGCTTCGGAGCCCATCGGTCTTGACACTGCCAGTTTGCCCACCCCCCCATGACGTGATGGCAACGATTCCGTAGCACCCGCATTTCGATTCCCGTGGCGACGTTCCTGCAATTCAACAGGAGGTTGCGTCATGGCAGATCGAAGCACCGAACACTGGTACCCGACCGCCGCGTATCTCTACGCGCTGCACCTTGATGGCTCGGCCCTGGCCTGGGAATACCTGCGCCGTCATCCCGACTACCGGCGCGACTGGCTGAGCCGTCGCCGGCATCCGGATGCAGCGCAGCGCTGGGGCCTGCGTTTGCTGGAAGACCCCGGCTTGGATGCGCGCGACGCCCACCCGGCCTGGTTCCCTGACTACGATGCGGTGGTGCAACTCTATCCCGATGCCGACCCGCCGCCGGACGCGATGGCGTTCGAGTTCTGGCGCATCCCTGGGCACAAGCACTTGATCCACGATGGCCGGCGCCTGGTGTTGGTGACACGCTGGCCAGGCTGCTGCCTGCGCCTGGCCTTCGCGCCGGGCCTGGACGATGGCATGGCCTACGCCTATGCCATCCGTGCTTGCGCCACGCCTTGCGCCCGCTATCGCGCGCTTGCCGCAGAGCTGGACAAGCTGGCCGCCAATGCCGTGCCAGCGACGGCCCGACCGCGGCCCTCTCCGGCCGCGCTGTTGGAATTGCACACCTTGCAGGCGCTCGACGCCGCCCTGGCGGGGGCGTCCTTGCGCGAGACAGCCGAAGGGCTGTTCGGCGCCGATGCGGTGGCCGAGGGCTGGTACACCGATGGCGGCCTGCGCTCCAAGATGCGCCGCCTAGTGCAGCGTGGCAAAGAGCTGATGCGCGGCGGCTACCGCCGCCTGGCACAGCTCGAACCGCCTGGCGAGGGTCGTTCTGCATCCCCTGCAAAGCGACCCTGAGCAGGACGCGCTGTCTTCTTGAGACTGCCTCCATCCGGCCGCGCTGTGTGGCCGGGCTTTCCTGATCGATGGAGGTTCACACCATGAGACCAGCTCCCTTGCGGCCTGCTGCCGCTGCTGTCACCCCGACCGCGCAACCCCAACGCTACCTCACCAACGACGAAGCCGCCGACTACCTGCGGCTGTCGCCGCGCACGCTGGAGAAGCAGCGCGTGATCGGTGGTGGGCCGCGCTTTCGCAAGTTCGGTCGGCGCGTCATGTACGCCGTGGCCGACCTCGACGTCTGGGCAGATAGCCGCAGCTTCGAGGCCACTTCCGACCCCGAGTACGCCGAGCACCATTCGGCTGACAGCCGTGCGCGCTGATCGGCGGCGTGCCGGTAGCCATCGCCATGTCCGGCCCGCCAGGGCAAGCCTTGCGGCCCCGCGAACAGCTCGACCTGTTCCGTGCGCTGCCCGGCGACATGGCGCCGCGCGACAGCCAGGACTTGATGGCCTATCCGTTCTTCTCGCTGGCGAAGTCGCGGCGCGTGGCGCCGATCGACTTCCGCAGCGGCAACGTCACGATCCGCGTGGAGGGAACGGCCGAGCACGGTATCGCCACGATCTGGGATGCCGACATCCTGATCTGGGCGGCCAGCCAGATCGTCGAAGCCAAGGATGCGGGGCTGCGCCCTTCGCGGCTGATGCAGGCCACGCCCTACGAGATCCTGCGCTTCATCGGGCGCGGCAAGTCGCTACGCGACTACCAGCGCCTCAAGGCCGCGCTGGATCGCCTGCAATCGACCACGATTGCCACGTCGATCCGCGAGACGACCGGCAGGCGTCTGCATCGCTTCTCGTGGATCAACGAGTGGAAGGAGCTAGCCGATGCCAATGGCGTGCCACTGGGCATCGAGCTAATCCTGCCGGACTGGTTCTATGCGGGCGTGCTGGACGCGGCACTGGTGCTCACCATCGACCCTGCCTATTTCAAACTCACGGGTGGCATCGAGCGTTGGCTGTACCGCTTGGTGCGCAAGCACGGCGGCAAGCAGCCCGGTGGATGGCAGTTCGACTTCCGGCATCTGCACCGCAAGTCGGGCAGCACGGCCAAGCCCCACGACTTCGCCTGCGATCTGCGCGCCTTGGTGGTACGGCAATCGCTGCCCGGCTACATCCTGGGCATCGAGCGCATGCGGGACGACGGGGCGGAGTTGCTGACCTTCAGGCCCGTGCCGCGAACGGCACGGGGATAACTCTGGTACAGCCTGTGAATGGCCTCGTGCTATCAGGCGTGCGGGGCATCGTGCTACCGGACGTGTCCCTGTCGTGCTATCAGGCGTGCCAAACGGCCGCAAACCAAGCAATGGTGCGGCTTCCAGCCTCCCTTAACTTTCCTAACTTCAGATACCTAACTTTTAGTAGAGGCGCGCCGTTTCGGTGGACAACTGCTGAAAGCCAGAGAGAACGGCAAGTCCGAAGCCAAAACCAAAGACGTTTTGCAAGACAGAACCAGGCGAGCACTCCAAGCAGGAGGACCGCTCCATGATCATTGCCTTGCTCAATCAGAAAGGCGGCGTGGGAAAGACCACGCTCGCCACGCACATCGCGGGCGAACTGGCGATGCGGGGCCAATCGGTCATTCTGTTGGATGCCGATCCGCAAGGTTCATCGCTGGACTGGACGCAGCGCAGAAGTCAGCAAGGTCTGCCCAGGCTGTTCAGCGCCGTGGGCCTGGCACGCGAAACACTGCACCAGGAGGCCCCGGAACTCGCCAGACGGGCCGATCACGTCATCATTGACGGACCACCTCGTATCGCCGCCTTGGCGCGCTCAGCGCTGTTGGCGGCCGAGCGTGTGCTGATCCCGGTGCAGCCCAGCCCTTACGACCTATGGGCCAGTGCCGAGATGGTGGAGCTGATCCGTGAAGCGCAGGTGTTTCGGCCTGCGCTACTTGCAGCCTTCGCCATCAACCGGCGTGTCAGCACCACCATCATCGGCCGGGAGGCTCGGCAGTCGTTGGCCGAACAGCCGCTGCCTGCACTGCGTTCGGAAGTGCGCCAGCGCATTGTCTTTGCTGACAGCGTAGCCGCCGGCCGGCTCGCCCGCGAGACGGCGCCCAACAGCGCCGCCGCGCGCGAGATCGCCGCACTCACCGACGAACTGCTGCGGTGGCCGACATGACGAATACGCGCGGCAAACGTATCGGCATCGGCGCTCGCCCGCCTGCGAATCCGCACGCTGAGGCGTGGATTCGCCAGGGTGACGCCGATGCCCTGCAAAAGGGCGACCTCTACACCGCGCGCCTGACCCTCGACATCACGCCCGCCATGCGAGCGCGCATCAAGGTGTCGGCCTTCACGCGTGGCGTGACGGTGGCCGAAATGCTGCGCGCACTGCTCGAGCGCGAGTTTCCGGAGAACTCCCAATGAACGTAGAACCTTCGGCGGCCACGGCTGCCACAACCGACACTAATCCGCCTTCGCTCGCGATGCTCGCCAGACGGGCCGGCACCGTACCGTTGACCCGCGTATCGCTCGCCTACGTCGAGCGGCGCATCGACCTCTATTTGCGCTTCGGCGAACCGTCACGCATCGTCCGGCTTGACCAATGGCGTCGTGTCGCGGTGTTCTTGCCGGGAGCCTTGTTTTGCCGCATCCGGTGGCAGGCCAATGACTACGGCACCATCCGTTGGGAACTCATGGTGATGCAGGCCTGCGCGTCGCTGGATTCAGTGCAGCGTATCTCCGGCGTGCTGCCAGGTGCCCGGTTGCTGCTGCACGCCGACGGTGAACCCGCCGTCCGCACCGTGTTTGCGCAGCTCGACGCCATCGAGGCGCTAGGCATTGCGCCAGCCGACGTGTCGCCCGCGTACTGGCGAACGCTCGGCAACCGGCTTGCTGCGCGCTTGCCGCTACCCGAGTACACCGCCGAGCGACATGCAGCCTGGCTGGCCAGGGGGACGTTGCCATGACGACCCTTTCCACCTCTAACATTGCGCCGCATCCTCGCTCGCGCCTACGCGCTCGCATCGTGCTGACGGGCGTTGCCGCTGCCGGCCTCGCTGCGCTGGTCTGGGCAGCGTTCGTGTCGCCGCTACCGCGTCTGACCTACAACCCGTCCGACAGTGTGGCGGTCGGCTGGTATCGCATCGAACCGTTCAGCCATCGGTCCGCCTCGCAGCCACGTCCGTTGTCCGTAGGCAGCATCGTGCTCGTCTCACTGCCGACCGTAGCTGCCGCACTCGCTGCGCAGCGCGGCTACCTGCCGACGCGCGTTCCGCTGCTTAAGCGCGTGGGTGCCGTGTCGCCGCAGGAGGTGTGCGTCGCGGGCGGCATCGTTCGCATCGACGGCGTGCCTGCGGCCACCGTGCTGTCAGCCGACCGGTTGGGCCGCCCTCTGCCATCCTGGCAGCAGTGCCGCCGTCTCGAATCTGGCGAACTGTTCCTGTTGAGCGTGACCAACCCGGCGTCGTTCGACAGCCGCTACTTTGGGCCGATCGCTGCATCCACCGTGATCGGTGTTGCGCATCCGGTCTGGCTGGAGAGACTTCCATGATGGCCGCCAATTCGCTGCACGTTCTCGTGCATCTCATCGTGCCATCGGGTATGGCGTGCCGCTGGTCATCACCGTGTCGTCGCGCGTGCAGTGCGTACGCATTCGCGCCGCACTTCGCGCAACATCCGCCGCCGCCATCCCACGTGCAGGCGCCTTGCCTCGAACGCGCCCGGCCTACGACCGTGGAAGCGTTCGCCGGCGGGCTGGCTGTGGGTAGCGCAGCACCGCCGGGACGCCGAGGCCCAGAGCGACAGCGAAGAGCAAAGGCGGAAGGCAAGACAAAAGGACACGGCACCGGGCCGCGTCGAAAGCCAGTCTGCACATGGGGGTCGCGCGGCACGGCGCGGCTTCGCCGCCGTGCCGCTTGGGGCGCGAGGCCCGCGCCAATGCAGGCATGTCCGCGTGCTTCGCACGACCGGACACGCCGTCGTTTTCCGAGGAGACAACCATGAGCGACCGACGCGACGACGATTTCCACGTGCGCCCCAGCGCCCCGAAGAATCGGGGCAAAGGCCAGGGGCAGAGCTTCGTTTCCAAGGTGCTCAAGCAGACGGGCAAGGCCAGCAGCGGCAAGTCCACGGTGCGCCGTCCTGGCGCTGCCAGTGGCACCGAGAGGGGCACCGGCCAGCGGCCCGGATCGCGCCTAGGGCGCGGCCACACGGCGGCGCGCTTCGCGGGCGCGAAGCTGACGCCCATGTCGCGGCGCGTGACCATCAAGACCTTGCTGGTCAACCACCGCCAGGCCAGCCCGCAGTCGCTCGCCAAGCACCTGCGCTATATCGAGCGCGATGGCGTGGGCCGGGACGGTGAACTGGGCCGGGCTTACGGGCCGCAGACCGACGAAGCCGATCTCGAGGACTTCAAGGAACGCTGCGCCGACGACCGGCACCATTTCCGATTCATCCTCTCGCCCGAGGATGGCGCCGAGTTGGAAGACCTGCGCACCTACACGCGGCACCTCATGGGCCGCATGGAGGCCGACCTGGGCACGGGCCTCGATTGGGTGGCCGTCAACCACTGGAACACCGACAACCCGCACGCGCACATCGTCGTGCGCGGTCGCGACGACACCGGCAAAGACCTCATCATCGCGGGCGACTACATCGCCGATGGCTTCCGCCATCGCGCCGCCGAACTGGCGACCGAATGGCTGGGGCCACGTACAGAGTTGGAGATCCACCAGACTTTGCGGCGCGAGGTGGAGCAGGAGCGGTGGACGAGCCTGGATCGCACGCTGAAACGCGAGGCCAGCGACGCTGGCCGGGTGCAAATCGAACGCCTCAACGAACCCCGGCTGCAACGCCAGCGGCTGCTGCTGATAGGCCGACTGCAACGCTTGCAGCGCCGGGGCCTGGCCGACGAGATGCAGCCGGGCACCTGGGCCGTCCATGCGGACGCGGAGAAGACCTTGCGCGCCCTGGGCGAGCGTGGCGACATCATCCGCACCATGCAGCGGGCCATGCGCGGCGAGCCGCGCGAGCTGACGGTGTTCGAGCCGAGCGACGATGGCCGTAGCGTCATCGGCCGCGTGGCCGCCAAGGGGTTGGCCGACGAGCTGCACGACCGGGGCTATCTGGTCATCGACGGCGTGGACGGCAAGGCCCACTATGTTGCGCTCAACGCCCGCGACGAGTTGGCGAACTACCCGTCCGGCGCCGTGGTGGAAGTGAAGGGATCGGCCGACGTGCGCGCGGCCGACCGCAACATCGCCGCGCTGGCGAGCGACGGTCTGTACCGCACCGACCATCACCTCGCCATCGCGCAGGGTCAGGCCATGCCGGGTCGCGACCCCCAGGAGGTCGTGGCAGCCCACGTCCGGCGCCTGGAAGCCCTGCGCCGCGCTGGCATCGTGGAGCGCGTTGCCGAAGGTCTATGGAAAGTGCCTGCCGACCCGCCCGAGCAGGGCCGCCGCTATGACGCGCAGCGCCTGGGCGGCGTGGCGGTTGATCTGAAATCGCACTTGCCCATCGAGCGGCAGGCCCGTGTGATCGGTGCCACTTGGCTCGACCAGCAGTTGATGGCCGGTGGCTCGGGCCCGGGCGACCTGGGCTTTGGTGGCGAAGCCAAGCAGGCCATGCAGCAGCGCGCCGATTTCCTGGTTGAACAGGGCCTGGCCGAGCGGCGCGGGCAGCGCGTGATCCTGGCGCGCAACCTGCTGTCCACGTTACGCAACCGGGAGCTGGCACAGGTCGCCAAGGACATTGCCGCAGCAACCGGCTTGGAGCATCGCCCTGTGGCCGACGGCCAGCGTGTGGCTGGCATCTGCCGGCGTAGCGTCATGCTCGCCAGTGGACGCTACGCGATGCTCGATGACGGCATGGGATTCAGCCTGGTGCCATGGAAGCCGGTGATCGATCAGCGGATGGGGCAGCAACTCATCGCCACGTTGCGCAGCGGCAGGGTGTCTTGGGAGATTGGGCGACAACGGGGGATAAGTATTTCTTAAAGTTTGATGCTCAGAACTTCGCTCTCAGCGGTGCAAGGCTTGTGAAGCGCTTGAGCGCTGCTCCCCATCAGAATTGCATACAGACAGTCCACAACAGCAATGGATGCGCTCGAAGCGAGGTCGACTGCCTTGGGGAAGCCATCGGACGTTTCATTTGGCGAAACACGGTGCGTGCGCTGCATAAGCAAATGACTCACTGCTCCTGTGATGCGCGTTAAGGTCTCCATATCGAACGGAATCGCCCTTCCCGAACTGAAACAGGATCAGATGAAACGTGAATCCCAAACCCATCGCGTGCTGCGAGCCCTGAACGCCAATCGAGTTCCGGGGTGGCAGTTTCCTGCCCACTATTTGGGGCTCGCATTCGGGCGCCTTGAGGAGCACCACGCCGACGTAGTCATGCGTGCAGGCCCGCATTGCATCGACGCGAATGGGGCAGTGTCATTGGAAGCTCTGGGCGTTCTCGCGGATGTGGCGATGGCCGGTGCAGTACGTAGCCAGATGGGGCCCACGGCTCGCGTCGCGACGGTCAGCATACGGCTTAGCTTAGGCGTACTCCCTGGAGAAGGAGACCTTCATGCGGCTGCCGAGCTGAAGTTGAGCTATCCAGGCCCGGCTATGCAGATGACCGCAGCGAGTCTGTCTGTCGTCGCGAGCGGCAAGCTCTGCTGTACCGGAGAAGGCACCTTTGCCGTTCTCGATAGCGAACGCAATTCGGCCTCTCATCCCCTGCCAAAGCGCAGCACGCTCGAATCGATCGATCCCCTTGCGACTGCGGATCTGACGTCGGAAGAACAGCTCGTCTTCGACCGCGCGCGGCACGCTGACACCGGCTCCCTCGCAGAGCACCCATTCCTCGAACGGTTTTGGAGCGCTCCTTCTGGGCGAGGGGAAGGATGGGCGGAGCGTCGTGTGCAAGGAGGTATGCACGTGGAAAACCGTGTCGGCGATATTCAGGGTGGCGTACTGCTCGGCATCGCGGCGCGGACTTGCACCTCGGCACTTCCGCAAGGCTGGCGACTGATCGATCTCTCAGCACAGTACATCTCAGCGAGTCCGCATACCGGAGTCGTGATTCGGGCCAAGTCGCGGCGCGTCGGTCGTAGCCTCGCATGCATCGAATGCGAGGCGACCGACGACCAGGGGCGAACGACGCTGCGCGCTCAGGCGAGTTTCATGAAAGAGCCAAACTCCTGACCACCCCGGCAGGCATGGGCGCGCACGTCCGCCTTCGGGGGCGCGAGCGTGCCGCGCCCCATCAACGCGTCGTACCCCACACACCTTCCACCTCCTCGGCCAGCGCAAGCAGTTTCTCGCCAAGTGTCTCCACAGTGAGTTGGGGAGGAAGACCGGCAGACGCCAAATAGCTAGCATTGAGGCCATATATGGACCCCTGCGGCCCCCGCACGATGGTGCCTACGCCCGCATTCCCAAGAAGAGAGCTTGCTTGGCTATATCCCCGCCTCTGAGCCTCGCGGATAGCCGCATTCAACTGCCCGCGAACCTTCGGCCAAGCAGGGCCGTGCTCATCACCCAGAAGCTCGTAGACGGCAGCTCGTTCATTCGCTCCAAGATGAGCCAAATACGCGATGCCAGGAGAGCACGTTTCGATCGGCAAGCGAAGCCCTGCAGCCACCGTGCGCGTCTGGGCGCCACGGCCTTTGCGAAACGTGGTCACATAGACCATGTGGACATGGTCATGCGCTGACAGACCGACGTTGATCTGGTTCTCGCGGGCGAAGGCTTCGAGCAAACCATTGACCGTGCCCAACTCGGAACGGCTGAACTGAAACGCTCGGCCCAAGCTCAAGCACGATGGCGCCAGACGGTAAGCCTCTTCCTTCACGTCGAACTCAAGAAGTCCCGTATCCACTAGAGAGCGGCACAGTCTGCTCACGGTCGCCTTCGGCAACTGCACCCTCAGCACTAGTTCCGAGTTGGAGAGGCTCGGCGTTCCCCCCAGAAAGGCGCGAAGAATTCGGATGCCCCGCTCCAGTGACTGGCTGCCGGGTGTAACCCGGACAAACTTTCCGGTCTCTCGGCTGATGCTGCGACTCGTTTGCATAGTTCCTCTGAGCAAGAAAGACGCGCCTTGCGAACCTGGAGGTTCGAACCGCGCTACGCCCCGAGTGTTCCGATATGCGAAACACGCAGCTTCCCCGCGCCATCTTACAGACTTAATCTTCCGGACTCGCCACCGGGACCAAACGCGCTCCGGCCGAAATCATAGGAGGCACACATGGACAGGAGACACGCCGAACGCGCTTCGGCAAATCGGACACGCCGCTGGGTTCTGCTTACAGCAGGGAGTGCTCTGGCGGCCACCAGCTTCTCGCGCGCCGTGCTAGCTCAGCAGTGGCCATCCAAACCCATTCGCATTGTCGCTGCTCAGGCGCCAGGATCATCGAACGATGCAACCGCGCGCGCTCTTGCGGAATTCCTCACGGCCGAACTCAAAACCCCTGTGATCGTGGAAAACAAGCCGGGCGGCCTCGGCATGATCGCAGCCGACACCGTGGCCCGCTCGGCGCCGGACGGATACACGCTCCTGATCACCCTGCACAGCCAACTGGCGCAGGCTCCGGTCCTGCTCAAGAAGGCGCCGATCGACCCAGCCAGGGACCTCGTTCCGGTCGGAACATTCAATACCGGTGTGTCGCTGGGTGTCGTCAAGAAGGACCTGCCCGTTGCCAACCTGAAGGAACTCATCGCGCTGTCCAAGACGCGGCCTGTTTCGGTGGGCAACTATGGTGTTGGGTCCGGCTGGCAGATGATGGTCATGCAGCTTGCCAAGCAGACAGGAGGCCAGTTCGACATCGTGAACTACAAGGGCACCGGCCCGATGGCGCTCGACCTGATGGCCGGGAACATCGACATGGGAGCGGGCTCTATGGTCGGCTTGGCGGGCGGCATTCAGCGCGGGTCGTTCAAGCCCGTCGTCATGATCCAGGGCAGCCGCGGAAATCCACTAGCGCCAGGCGTGCCGAGTTGGGCTGACGAAGGCTTCAAGGGGCCGGCGTTCCAGAGCCTTCTGGAGTCGAACATGGTGTTGGCTCCGCGCGGCACGCCAACCGAGGTGGTGCAGCGTATCGCTGAGCTGATCCAGAAGTCCGCTCATGCCTCCGACAAAGTCAAGGCGGTGCTCGCCCAGCTCGGTGTCACCGACAGCCCGACGCTGACCGGGTCCGCCCTCAAGGAGTTCATTGCCCAGACTTGGCCGGCGTTCCAGAACATGACCCGCGAACTCAACATCGTCATCGAATAGACGGGCACCGTCGTCAAGGAGGACACTCATGAGACTCGTCAACAAATGCGGAATCATCACCGCCGCTGCATCCGGAATTGGCCGCGCGGGTGCCATCCGGTTCGCCCACGAAGGTGCGAAAGTACTGGTGGTCGATCGGGATCAAAGAGCAGCCGAAGAGACCGTCGCAGCCATTCGAGCAGCGGGGGGCACGGCAGTCGCTGCAGTCGGTGACCTCACCCAAGAAGACTTTGCGCGACAGATCGTGCGCACCTGCCAAGAAAAATTCGGCGGCGTGGACTTTCTCTGGCCCAACGCCGGGCATCCCGGTGCAGCCGCGGTCGAAGGTTTGGACCTGGCCGAGTTCGATCTCGCGATCAATCTGAATCTACGAGCCGCGCTGGCGTCCGTCGTGGAGGCGATCCCGCTCATGCGGCAACGCGGCGGCGGAAGCGTCCTGTTTACTGCTTCAACATCGGGTCTCGTTGGCTCACCCGTGAGCCCAGTCTATTCGGCCGCCAAGTTCGGCATCGTGGGGCTGATGAAATCATTGTCGAAGCGCTTCGGCAGGGATGGGATTCGATTTAACGCCGTGTGCCCAACTGCCACCGACACGCCGATGCTGCGCGTCTTTGTCAAGCGGCCCGACGACGAGGCAACCAAGAACGACGACGTGGAGGAGCTGGTCCGAAAGCGGGCAACCGGTAATGCGTTTGGTCGCACGGCCAAGCCCGAAGAGATTGCCAGTGCAGCGCTTTTCCTGATTTCCGACGAAGCGTCTTTCATCACGGGCGTCGCGCTTCCAATCGACGCCGGAGCAACGGCGTAGTACTCCGCCGGCCTGGGGACTGTTGCTCGCTTCGAGCTAGGCCCGCGCTGCTTCCAAGGATCGGCCATCAAGTCGTGCACGCACCTAACGGTGGGTTTTCAGCGCCGGAAACCCACCGCTCCGGCCGCAGCAGTAGCCTGATGCGTCCATTGATGGACGGCATCTGCAGCTCATTACTTGTACTCAATATTGCGAGACGCGCCCCATCCAACAGGCGATGGAGGCACGTGTGTGTGCGTCCGGTTTTGGAGGAAGTGTCGCCCGTTTGTTCTTGGCTCCATGTTCCGTAGAACGAAACATCATTCTTCCTCCATCGATATCTCGCTGATAGATTTCCATCCGCACGGGGTGTTTCGAGATCGCGTGTCGCCGACTTTTCAATACCACTCTGAAGACACGAAAGAGGACTGATATGAGACAAATCACTGTAGCCGCCGGCATTGCGCGACTGCTCGAAAAAATGGGCACGGAATTCGTCTTCGGCCTCAACGGCCATGGAAACTGGGGGCTGCTCGATGCCCTGGTGTACGACACCAAAATCGAATGCATCAGCGCGCGAATGGAAGATCAGGCGGTGGAGCTTGCCGATGGCTATTGGCGCTACAAGCGCGGGGGCGCACTGCCCATCGTGACGACAAGCGTCGGCCCCGGCAACGCCAACATCATGCCGGCCATCGCTACAGCGTACTACGAGTCGATCGCCATGCTCGCCATCGTCGGCGTCGGCGCCACGCACTGGTTTGACCGGGGAGGCATCGAGGAAGCTTACCGCGATGGCCCTGAAGACTTTGCAGGGGCGATCCGGCCGATCTGCAAAAAGGCCGTGATGGCAACACGCCCCGACACCTGCATCGACATGTTTCTGCGCGCCTACAAGACGGCACTGTCGGGCCGGCCGGGTCCGGTGGTCCTGGCAATTCCGTTCGACATCCAGCATGCGCTGATCCCAGAGGACAGTCTGCCCGATCCAATGCCCTACATGCGGATCCGCCGGCCCGGCCCGGATCCGAAGGGAGTCGCCGACTCCATCGAATTGCTGGAGAAGGCCGAACGCCCGCTGCTGGTGTTCGGAAGCGGCATCGCCAACAGTGGCGCGCATCAGGCGCTTCTGGACTTTGCCGAGGCCACCGGCACGCCGGTCGTCGCCACTTCTGCGGGCAAGGCTGCTTTCCCGGAGACGCACCGACTATCTGCCGGCATCGTCGGACGCGCGGGCTCGCTGCACGGAAACCACATGGCCCGCCGCTCCGACCTGATCATCGGCGTCGGAACCCACTTCACAGACATCGACACCGGCGGCTGGACGCTGTTCGACATTCCCGGCAACGCCAAGCTGATCCACGTGGACATCGACGAGAACGAGCTGGGCAGGGCTTATCCGACCGAGGTCGCCCTGAACTCGGACGCGCGTCTGGCGCTGGAGGCCTTGACGAAGGCCGCGCAGGGCGCCGGCATCAAGGAACGCACAAGCTGGACGAATGAACTCGCCAAGGAACGCGATGCCTTCAACGAGGCGGTCAAGCCGCTGCGCGAGTCCAACATCTCGCCCCTGCACTACGCCCGCGTCTGCGAGGACGTGAGCCAGGTCATCGAGTCGCAATGTCCCGAGATGTCGGTGTTCTTCGACACCGGCCACATGCTCAGCTTCGGCCCGTGTTTCCTGCGCGCATCGTCGCGCAACGTCTACCACAGCAGCTTCATGCATCGAATGGGCTGGAGCGCGTCGGCAGCCATCGGCGCCAGCATGGCGAGCGGGGGGAAGCCTGCCGTGGCGCTGCTGGGGGATGGGGCATTCATCATGCGTGCGACCGTCATGCTCACTGCCGTCGAGCAGAAGCTGCCCGTGATCGCGGTGGTGTTCGACAACAAGTCGCTGCAGATCGAACGCGAGGCGATGTTCAAGATCTATGGCCGCGAGTCACTGTGCGACTACCGCAAGAAGGGCGAAACCGAGCTTTGGGGACCGGACTTCGCCAAGATGGCCGAGGGCATGGGCTGCGTCGGCGTCCGCGTCGAGAAGGCCGAGGACTTCAAGCCTGCGTTCGCGGCCGCGCTGGCCAGCGGAATGCCCACGGTGATCAGCGTGGCCACCGAGATCGAGACGCCGCAGTATCGCTCTGCGTGGTATCCGTATCCGAAGGACTTCAACGCTACCTGGAAGCCGGGCCTCGTGGATGCACCGGAAGGTCACGGCTTCGTGATGCCCACCTTCTCCAAAGAAGATTGAGGTCATCCCGATGATCGAACTTGCTCTGAAAGATCCGAACCTGCTGCGTATGCGAGCCTTCGTGAATGGCCAGTGGGTCAGTTCAGACTCCGGCGACACCGTCGCCGTGACCAACCCCGCTACAGGCGACACCGTCGGTACCATCCCGCAGATGGGCGCGGCTGAAGCGCGCCGCGCCATCGAGGCAGCAGACGCAGCACTGCCCGGCTGGCGCGCCACCCTGGCAAAGCAGCGGGGCCGGCTACTGCGAAGGTGGTCCGACCTCATCATCGAGAACCAGGATGACCTGGCCAAGCTGATGACGGCCGAGCAAGGTAAGCCCTTGTCCGAGGCACGCTCGGAGGTCGTCAGCGGCGCGGCCTTCATCGAATGGTTCGCCGAGGAGGCGCGCCGCGCCTACGGCGAGACCATCCCGGCGCCCGCGGCCGACCGTCGCGTCGTAGTCATCAAGCAGCCGGTCGGTGTGTGCGCGGCGATCACGCCGTGGAACTTCCCCAGCACCATCATCACGCGCAAGGCGGGAGCAGCCCTCGCAGCCGGATGCACGATGGTGGTGCGACCCGCAAGCAACACGCCGTACTCTGCCTTAGCGCTGGCGGAGCTGGCGCAACGTGCCGGGATACCCCCGGGGGTCTTCAACGTCATCACCGGTGCACCCGAGGAGATCGGGCTGGAGCTGACGACCAATCCGATCGTGCGTAAGTTGTCCTTCACGGGCTCGACCGGCGTCGGCAGGAAGCTGATGGCCCAGTGCTCCAGCACCATCAAGAAGATGGCGCTCGAACTTGGCGGGAACGCGCCGTTCATCGTGTTCGAAGACGCCGACGTCGAAGCGGCCGTGGAAGGTGCGCTGGCATCGAAATTCCGCAACGCGGGGCAAGCCTGCGTCGGCGCGAATCGGTTCTATGTCCACGATCGCGTGTATGACGAGTTCGCGGCGAAGCTGGTCGAGAAGGTCAAAGAACTCAAGGTGGGCCCGGGGACTGAGGCGGGCGTCACGATGGGGCCGCTCATCGACGCGCGGGCCGTGGAGAAGGTGGAGGACCACCTTGCGGATGCGCTCTCCAAGGGCGCCCGTGTACTCGTCGGAGGTCGGCGGCACGCCCTCGGCGGTTCCTTCTTCGAGCCCACAGTGCTTGCAGACGCCAAAGCGAACATGAAGGTCGCCCGCGAGGAGACGTTCGGTCCGCTCGCCCCGCTCTTCCGGTTCACCGACGAAGCGGAGCTGCTTGAAGCCGCCAATGACACGGAGCTTGGACTCGCCTCGTACTTCTACAGCAAGGACATCACGCGCGTCTGGCGCATCGCGGAGGCGCTGGAGACTGGCATGGTGGGCGTGAACGTCGGACTGATGGCCAATGAAGCCGTGCCGTTCGGCGGGATCAAGGAGTCCGGCATCGGTCGCGAGGGCTCCCATCACGGCCTGGATGACTACCTGGAGGTCAAGTACGTGTGCCTGGGAGGTATGAGCCACTGACCACGAAGTCTGCATACAGCGAGTACCGGCTCGCCAAAGTCCGCCGCACTGCGGCATCCGCCTCTCACTCCCGGCAACCACTCAAACCACTCAAACACTCTTCGAGACAAAGGAGATTCCTCATGCGTATTCTCACCACAGCGTTGATGGCCGTGACATTGCTATTCGGGGGCGGGCTTGCCTCCGCGCAGGACTACCCCTCTCGGCCGATTCGATGGCTTGTGCCTTATCCCGCAGGCGGAGGCGCTGACAACATCGCTCGCCTCATCACTCAACGTGCCTCGGAGGTATTGAAACAGAGCATCGTGGTCGACAACCGGCCGGGCGGGAACACGGTGATTGCTACCCAGCTCCTGCTGTCGTCGCCAAAGGATGGCTACACCGTGCTGCACACGGCCGAGCAGATCGCCTCCAACGGCAGTCTCTATCCGAACCTCCAGTACTCGGCAGAGCGTGATCTGGACTTCATCACGATGATGGCGCGGGTGCCATTCGTGCTGCTGGCCCGGCCGAACCTTCCAGTTACTGACGGCGCCAGCGTGATCGCCTACATGAAGAAGGAAGGCGACAAGGTGAATTACGGCAGTTGGGGTCAAGGCGGCGCAAACCACCTTGTGATGGAGGCGTTCGCCGACCGAATTGGTACTCGCCCGACGCACGTTCCCTTCCAGGGGGCCGCCCCTGCGGTGCAGAACCTCTTGGGCGGACAGATCGATCTGTACTTCTCGGACCCCACTGTGGCGCTGCCGTACATCCGCTCTGGCAAGCTGAAGCCGCTGTTGGTGACCACCAAGGAGCGCCTGCCATATCTCCCGGAAGTCCCCACGGTTGCGGAAAGCGGCTACCCGGGCTTCGACATGTACACGTGGCACGGGCTCGTGGCGCCGAAGGGATTGCCACCGGCCATCGTGCAGAAGCTCGCTGCAGTGGTCAAGCAAGTGGTGGCTGAGCCTGCCGTCAACAAGGAGTTGCTGGAGCGCGGGTTGATTCCTGATGCACAGGGCCCGGAGCAGTTCAAAGAGACATTTCTCAAGACGCAAACGGAACTGGGTGGAATCGTGCGCAAGCTGGGCATCAAGATCCAGTAAAGCGCAAGGCCGAGGGCGATCAGACATGAGCTGCCCGCCCGGTCTGGACGCCGTCTATCGAAGCTCAGCACGTTGTTGGCTGGCCTGAAACCAGCCGCCAGCGGCTCCCAATCGCCGGAAATCGCAGTGTACTTTGGCAGTTGTCGCAGTAGTGCGGACAGCGATCCTGCACCGGCATCCGATTCATTGATAGTGGGGAGAATTGGTATGTCGAACGTGACGGAATCGCAGCTCAGCTTGTGGCAACAGCTCGTGAAGGTGGCACTGGAGTACCCCACATCTGCATTTTCAAGCCCTGTCTTGGCCAAGGCCTGCGATCGCGTCGTCGATACTGTTGCCTCTGCGCTGGCGAGCGCAAGTGTCGGCGAAGGCTTGGCTGCGAGTAGAGTCGTCCAAGCCGAAGGCAGCGCGGGCGCGGCGTCAGTTTGGGCATCCCGGGGAACCACGGCTTCGGCAGCGATGGCGTGCCTCGCGAATGGCACGCTCGCTCATGCCGTCGAGTACGACGACACGCATGCGCTGTCCACCCTGCATCCAGGGGTCGTTATCGTCCCGGCGGCCATGGCGGTAGGTCAGGAGGTCAATGCCAGCGGGCCGGACGTGCTCGCTGCCGTGGCCATCGGCTACGAGATCGCATCCCGCCTGGCGTCCCTAGCACCAGGCAACTTTCAACGGCAGGGATTTCAGCCCACGGCAGTCCTTGGCATCTTCGGTGCAACCGCGGCCGCATGTCGGTTGAAGCAGGTTTCCCTGCTGACCGCCACGCATGCGGGAGGTATCGCGGGTAGCCTTGCGTCAGGGCTGATGGAGTACCTGGCCGACGGCAGCGATGTGAAGCAGCTACACGCGGGATGGGTGGCACAAGGTGGCGTGCGTGCGGTCCAGTTCGCTGTAGGCGGCTTGTCCGGCCCTCGGACGGTCCTCGAAGGAGCAAAGGGCGTGTTCCACGCGTTCATCTCCCAATCCATCGATCCTCGAGCTGCTGTCGAGGGGTACGGCGAGGATTGGCGAGGCGTTGATGCCGCAACGAAGCTCTATCCAGCGTGCTATGGGGTGCATGCGGTCATCGACGCGTGGCAAGTTGTTCGGAACCAGCATGGCCTCGGACGAGAGGATCTTCCGAACATCAAGCGAATTACAGGGCTAGTCCCCGAGTTCTTCCAACAACTGGTGTGCGAGCCGCTGTCCCACAAGCGGGCTCCACGCACGGTCTACGAAGCGCGATTCAGCCTCCCGTACGTCGTTGCAAGGGCCATCGTCGATGGGCACGTTGATCTCCAGAGCTTCCTGCCTGCGCGCGTGGCCGATCCAGAGTTGGCGGCGGTCATGCAGAAGATCGACTATGAGGCTGCGGTCTTCCGCACGTTCCCGGGCGAGTTTCCTGGTGGCTTGCGCGTCGAGATGACGGATGGGCGCGTCTTCGAGGCGACAGTGGAGCACAACCCAGGCGGACCGAGCATGCCTGCTTCCGCCGCTGATCTGGAGCAGAAACTGCTTGCAGCGACCGAAGGCATCAGCGATGCGGACGCCGGCCACGCCCTGATCGAATCGCTGCGTGCGCTCTGCCAACCCGACAGCGACCTGCATGGATTCTCCTCGTCAATGGCCCGGATAGGCGCCAGCGACCGAGACGTGGCCGGTAGCTCAACGTAAGAAAGGCGTCACATGAAAGCCATCGTTGTCCGCGCACCCGCGGGGCTCGACTGCCTGGAACTGCGCGACCTCCCTGATCCAGGCCAGCCAGGACCTGGTCAGATACGGGTTGCATTGCATGCGACGTCGCTGAACTACCATGACCTGCAGGTCGCTGACGGCCGATTTGCGACGGAGGACGGGCGGGTGCTGATGTCCGACGGTGCAGGTGTTGTCGAGACTGTCGGAGAGGGAGTCTCCGACTTCCACGTCGGAGACCATGTGGTCTCCTGCTTCTTTCCGCACTGGCTCGACGGCTCCCCGTACAATGCCGTCGGCAACTTTCTAGGTACGCCAGGCGACGGCATTGATGGCTACGCTACGGAGTACGCTGTTCGTCCTGCGACGAGCTTCACCCGAGCCCCAAGTGGCTGGAGCCATGCCGAGGCAGCCACCATCACCACCGCGGGTCTAACCGCCTGGCGTGCCCTGGTGGTCGATGGCTCACTCAAAGCCGGTGAAACCGTGCTCGTGCTGGGGACCGGCGGCGTCTCGATCGCCGCGCTGCAGATCGCGAAGTCCTTGAGCGCCCGCGTCATTGTCACGTCCTCGTCGGATGAGAAGTTGGCGCGCGCCCGCGCGCTGGGTGCGGATATGGTCATCAACTACGAGCGGTCACCGGATTGGGGCAACACCGTTCTATCGCTGACGTCGGGGCGCGGCGTGGACCACATCGTCGAGGTGGGCGGGCCGGGTACGCTCGCGCAATCCATAAAAGCCATACGTGTCGGAGGCCACATCGCACTGATCGGTGTCCTGACCGGCCGCGAGGGCACGGTACCGACAGGGATGATGCTGGGCAAACAAGTGCGGCTGCAGGGTCTCATCGTCGGCAGTCGCCGGCAACAGCAGGAGTATGTCGCCGCCCTCGAACAGGCGGGCATCCACCCCGTGATCGATCGAAGCTTTCCGCTTGAGAACTTGGCCGACGCCTTCAGGCTTCAAGCCGCAGGAGGGCACTTTGGCAAGATCGTCTCCGAGTGGTGACCGGTGCCGCGAAGACAACGTTTCCACCAACGAACGCTTAAGGTCTCCGGGCAGGAAGGCCCATTCCAATAGTGCGCCTAACCGCCGCCCCAAATGCGACGAGAGCTTCGGCGGCGCCGAAATGGATGCCCCGACACGCCGCCAAAGCTTGGCTCGTGGCGACCAGCGGTTGCGCGCGCAGCAGCTTGGCCGATCGGAAGGACAAGCCAGAGAAACGACATCCTGCTACGCTTGTGCCGACGCTCATGGATTCCCGCGCAGGCCCGACGCCATGTCGTCTGGAACTCCGTCAGGGGCTTGCCGGCATGCCAGTTGAAGGAGGCGCAGTCGGCCTGACGCGCTCCAGAATTTCGCCCAGAGCCGCGTACCGCGGTCCGCCCAGACGCGCGATCGGGGAAATGCCCACACTGTCGATGTAACGCCCATCAAACACGGCTTTGGATATGTGAAAGGCGACGACCTCGCCAATGTAGAGTGTGTTCACGCCCGAGCCCAGCTTCAGCGCACGCTCCAGCCTACATTCCATGTGGATCGGCGACGCGACCACGCGCGGCGGCGAGACGAACTGGCTGGGCAGCGTCGCAATGCCCAATGCCTCGAGCTCGCTGGTTTCGAACGGGTAGTCAGCGCTGCTCGCGTGCATGGCTTCCAGCGTCTGCGACGTCGCGACATTGACGACGAACTCGCCGGTCTCGACGATGTTCCGGGCGGTGTCCTTCAGATCCCCTTCGCGCGTGCTGATGTTCACGGCCAGCATGGGCGGGCTGTGCGCCACGTAGTTGTAGGAACTGAATGGCGCCGCGTTGGCGACGCCGGCATGGCTGCGCGTCGTGATCCAGGCGATGGGCCTGGGTACCACCGCACTGGTTAGCAGGCGATAGGCGGTGGCGGCATCCAGCCCCGACGCCGCCAGCGTTGCGTACTCGTGATCAATCATCTGCGATCCAGTTCTGGGAACGATTTCGACCCGCGGGCTCGTCAACGACGCTCAGGACGCCTTCAATCATGGACAGCCTGCGTGCCGGAAATTCATCTGCGCGGCAGAACACGCCGATCGCGAGCGGCGTGTCGCGCGGCTTCCTGGAGGCCGTCGCCGCCACGCTCGCCCATGAGCCCGACGGGCCCGCCGGCATGTCCGCATAGCCCTGCTCGGCGAACGCGAGCAGGCTCGAACGCAGCGAGGGAAGCGCCACCTGATCCTGCGGTGGCGCTGCCACGTTGTGGTTGCTTGCGAGCCGCTCGACGCGCCGCCATTCCTCATGGGCCAAAAAGGCTGCGCCCACAGCACTGTCGAACAGCGATTCCGATGCGCCAGCAAGCGCCGGGTAGCTAAGTTCGGCGGGGAGCACATGCAGTAAGTGAGCCCTGGACTCATGCATCAGGGCGACCACGACGGTGCCCTGTGTACGTTCGGACAGATCGTCCAGCCGCGCAAGTAGGCCCGAGGACGACAGGAGATACTCATGGAATCCGTGGCCCAGCATGGCCAGTCGCATCGTAGGCGCGTAGGTTTTCTTCCGTGCGTCATATTCCAGGAAGCCCTGCCTCTCGAGGCTGAACAGAAGCATTGAGACCGAACTCTGTGGCGCCCGGATGAACTCCGAAACCTCGCGCACACGCACAGGCCGGCGAAGCTTGGCCATCAGCTCGAAGACCCCGATCGCACGACCCGCCGACTTGACCACGTAAAGATGCCCTTGAAGAAGCTGATGTCACACAACCCTGGTGTATGGCAGCTTACTCCGTGACGAGCGACAAGTTGGCCTTGGCTGCAAGATCGGCCCAGGTTCTGCGACCCTTCTCGACGTAGGCCGTTGTTTGGGCCGCTGACATGTAGGTCGCCTCCAGGCCCACCTCGGCCAGCGCACGCTGGTATGCAGGGTCTTCCACCATCGCCTTCAACTCATGGTTGAGCTGGTCGATGATTCCGCGCGGTGTCCGCGCGGGTGCAACGACCGCGAACCACGGCGGTGCCGCGTCCCAGTTCACCCCTGCCTCCGCGCTGGAGGGCACATTTGGGAAGGCCGACGACCGCTCGCTTCCCACCGACGCCAGCACACGCACCCTTTCCGACGCCACGTGCGGCGCAACGTTGCCCGCGACACTGACGGTCAACAGTTGAACGTGGCCGGCGAGCAGGTCGTTTAACGCGGGGGCAACGCCCCTGTAGGGCACATGCTGAATGTCGATGCCAGTCCTGAGCTTGAGAAGTTCTACGGCAAGATGCGTCTCGTGCCCGGTGCCGGCCGATCCGAAGAAGTACTTCCCAGGCGCCGCGCGTACCAGCTTGATGAATTCGCCCAAGGATTTTGCCGGGATGGACGAGCTGACGATGGCGACGAGCCGGGTCTGCGCAATGATCGCGACAGGCGCGAGATCGCGTGCGGCGACGAACGGTGGCGGGGGCTTGAGAAGCGCCGAGATCGTCAACGGGCTTTGCGGTGTCACAAGCAAGGTGTAGCCATCAGGGGGCGCCACGGCGACGGTGTGGGTGCCCAGGTTGCCCCCCGCTCCGCCCTTGTTCTCCACCACGAACTGTTGCCCCATGCGCGCCGTGAGCCGCTCCGCGATCATGCGCGCGATCAGGTCGGTCCCCCCCCCCGCAGGAAAAGGAACCACCAGCTTCACCGGCTTGCTGGGATAGCTGCCTTGCGCCACTGCGGGGACAGCGGTCCAAGTGAAAGCCACGAAAAGCAGCAAACTTGCCGTTTTGGCAATGGCCCGGGGCGAGAGTTTCACGGGGTGTCTCCTTTGGATCAACTCACCCTGGAGCTTGCCCATCATTACTCCTTATCTCAAGGCGGTTGCGAAGAAATCACCTATGTGATCGCGAGCCATGCCGCTGCATTGGTTGGGGGCGAGAAAGCCCTTTTTGCAAGCTCACGTCATCGCGGTGGTCATGCCCTGTTGGAGCAGTTCGATGAATCGAACCCGTCCGTTGCGCAATCTCTCCAGTGGGGCTCCGATGCCAATCGCGAGCTCATGCCTGGGGCATAGCATGCTCACGGCGCCCCCCCCGCGAAGCCAGACTCCTTCCGTGTATGCGTAGCCTCGCTCCCTGCACTCGAGGATCTGGTCCAGCATTCGGTCGCGAAAGGATTCACGCTCGGCAATATCCGGCCTCTCGGAGATCCGGCCTATTACGTCCTGCAGCTCTCCATCAGGCAAGGAGGCCAGCAGCGCCCTGCCAGGCGCCGAATGAGTCAGTGGCCTGGCCACATAAGGATCGACATAGCAGCCATTGTTCTGCGACTGCAGAACCCGGACGTACTGGATCGAATCACGATTGCGTAGGCCTAGCGTCACGGTCTCCCGGGTGTCACGCCTCAGCCGCTCGACGGCGCGCATTACGGATTCGGAACCTATCGCGGCCTTGATGAACCAGGCGCCGAGCAGCGCGACCTTGATCGAGGGGGAATACCTTCGCCGCACTGGATCCTTGCACACATAGCCCAGCTTCACCAGCGACGCGAGCAAGGTCGAGGCGGAGCTTTGGGGAATCTGCATCTCGCGGCAGACTTCAATCTCGCTGGCTGAACGCTGCCGCTCGATGTACTCCAGGATCTGGAACACGCGGTCTGCCGACTTGACGGGCCTGGGCTCTTTCACTGCGATCTCGTTGCTGAAGGGGAACCACCCGGAACTCTGCCGACCGCGGGTGCGAATCGCAATAAGGATTGCCCCGAGACCTTTCGTTCAATTCCCCTGGTGATCCGGAACAACAGAATTTCCAGTTCTTCGGAGTTGCCAAGCACGCGCGCCATCGCGTGCTCCTCGGTCTACACGCTCTCTCTTAAACTTGCCCCAGCATCCGTTCTTCTCCCGTTCGCGTACCACCACACCACATGGCTGTGCCCGCCGGGTAATTTCAGGACCCCATCGATGAGCCGAGTCAACAAGCTGCTTGCCATCCAAGCCTTCGTCTCCGTTGCCGAGGCCGGTAACTTTTCCTTGGGGGGCAGGCGCCTGAGCATGTCGCCCTCCTCCATGACGAAGCTGATCGCACAGCTGGAAGCCGATCTCGATGCGAGGCTGTTGAATCGGTCCACGCGCAGCTTCTCGCTGACGGACCAGGGGCGCGCGTACTACGAGAAATGCCTATCCGTGCTGTCGGCGCTGGAGGAATCCGAACTTGCGCTGCGCTCGGCAGCCTATGAGCTCAAAGGCCGCCTTCGCATCGTCGTGCCGTTCTCATTCGCGCGCGTCACGCTCGTACCCGCCCTCGCCGACTTCATGGTGAGATATCCCCATTTGAACCTGGAGCTGGACATGAGCGACCGGCCCGTCGACCTCGTGGAAGGCGGCTACGACCTGTGCGTGCGCACAGGCGAGCAGAAGGACAGCGGCCTCGTCGCCCGCCTGCTGATGAAGACGCCTCAGGTCGTCGTCGCCTCTCCCGCGTACCTGGCGCGCCATGGCACGCCGGCCAAGCCCGAGGATCTCGTCCACCAGAACTGCATCGTCAATCGTGACGGCCCGGAGTGGGTCTTCCATCAGGAGTCGGGCGCCGAACATCGCGTACGGGTCAAGGGCAGCGTGTCCATCTTCAACGCCGACGTGATGCGCGAGGCCGTGGTGGCGGGGGTCGGGATCGCGAAGGCCAACCGGTGGCTCTTCCGCAACGACCTCAAGGCCCGCCTGGTCACGCCGATCCTCGAGGCCTACGTGTCCGGCGAGGCGCCTGTCTATGCGCTCTACCAAGATGCACGCTACCTGCCCCCGCGCGTGCGCGCGTTGCTGGATTTCCTGTCAGAGATCACGCGACAGGAATGATCCTGCGAGCATGCCCTCCCCGGCCTGCCCCTTCCCCGCACTCAGCGAGCGTCGGCTTGTCGCAACAGTCGCTTTGCGGCGTGGGCTGCCAGCATAAGCGTCGGGATGCAGGTATTGCCTCTCGGGATGGAGGGCATGATCGATGCGTCGACGACGAAGACATTCTCGAGCCCGCGAACCCTGCACTGCGGGTCCACGACGGCTGCCGGGTCCCCGGCGGCTCCCATCGCGCAGCTCCCCGCGGGATGTGACATGGGCCTCACGGACGGCATGAGCCCCGACGCCGTGGAAGGATCGAGAAGCGCTTCATCGTCGATGTGCTTTCCCAGGCGCCGCACGACTGCATCGCTCAACGCGGGCGGCAGATCCAGCATCGCCGCAAGCAGGGGGGATATCAAGCTGTTGATTGTGGACATGCGATTGAGGCGCCGCACCCCCGCAGTCGGCGTCACGGCGATGATGCTTCCCCGCACGGCGGCGAACTCCGGGGTTGCGAGCAGGCGCAGTGCCAGCCGGACGCCCTCCTCCAGCCTGGCTCGGTCATCGGCCTCCCGAAGGGTGCCATAGTCGACCAGAGGCGGCCGACCGGGGTCTGGCGAATCCAACATGACGCAGCCCCGCGACCGGGGATCATAGAGGGCGACGCCGACCACCCCGATCCGGGTGCCGTGGGCGTGGGGACTCGTGATCCCCACCACATGGATGTTGATGTCGCCCCGATGGCTGGGCGGCCCGGCTGCGGTCCGGATGCAGGCCAGGCAAGCGTTACGAAGTTCACGCGGCTGGCGCGCAAAGCGGCGCACTGGCATGGCCAGATTCAGCACCGCGTGATTTTGCAAGCGGCGGCCCACGCCCGGAAGGTGGTGAACCACCTGGATGCCGAGCCTCCCCAGTACCTCGGCCGGCCCCACGCCTGAGTGCATCAACAGCGCCGGCGACAGAATCGCGCCTGCCGCAAGCACCACGTTCCGGGTGTGCAGTTCCCGCATCTCGTTCCCCGCCACGACCTGGATGCCTGTCGCGCGATGCCGCGTCAGCAGCAGCCGCTGGACGCGCGTCAAGGCCAGGATGCGCAGGTTGGGCCTTCGGCGCACCTCGTCGGTCAGGAAGCCCTGGGCTGCCGAGACCCGTCCGCTGGGGTGGTTCCCCAGCGGCATGGGAAACACGCCGTCCGAGAAGTCGCCATTGAGGTCGGTCCGCTGGGCGAGGCCGTGGCGACCTCCCGCCGCGACAAACGCCTTGACCAGCGGGGGCCACGATTCGGCGGGCACACGGCGAATGGGAATCGGACCCGTCGCGCCGTGCAGTTCCCCGCCAACGTCAAGGTCGTGTTCGATCTCTCGAAAGGTGGGCAACACATCGCGCCAGCTCCAACCCGTTGCGCCTGCAGCCTCCCAGGCGTCATAGTCCTCAGGCAGGCCTCGGACCGCCCACATGCCCATCACCGACGATCCACCGCCCAGGACCCGGGCCTGCGTGATGGGCACACGCGGCATGCCCTCGAAGACATGGGCGGAAAGGCCGGGCCAGAAGTACGCGTCGTTGAAGTAGGAACTCGGGAAAGTGTCCGCGATGTCTTTCGGTGTTTCCCCAGCGTAGACGTCGGCGCCCGCCTCCAGCAGGAGGACCCGCGTGGCGGGGTTGATGCTGAGCTTGGCGGCCAGGACGCACCCGGCCGCACCGCCTCCAACGATTGTGACGTCCGCGACCGCGCTGCCCTGCTCACCGAACGGCATGCCTACCCCTGGGAAAGGATTCTCTGAAGATGGGCCACGCTGGCACGGGAGGCACTCAACACTGCGCGGCCTCCCGGCTTCGCGATGAGCTCGTAGGCGGACCCAAGCGAGAACTGCCCCAGGAGCAGGACCTCGACGTCCGTGAAGTCGGCGGCTGCGGCGGCGAGCATCCGATCGTGCCGGGCCCGATCCTTGTCGACCAGGATCACTCGGCGTGCCTCTTCGTCAACCTTCTCCCTCACGAAGTACTCGATGCCATGTTCCCGCGCGTGCAGTGCCAGGTCCCGTTGCAGGTCCTTGCTGCTGAACGGCGAGGTGGTCAAGATCCCCAATCGCCGCCCGGCAGCGAACGCGCCGGCCACCAGGCCATCAAGAGCGGCGACCACCGGGATGTCGAAGCGGGGACGTACGTCCTTGATCACGTCACCGAACACCGACCCGGAGAACAGCAGCGCGGCCGGCCGCGCGCGCTGGCATTGCCGCAGCGCGCTTTCTACACGCTGGCGTACGTCGTCCGTCATGATGCGCCCCTTCCCGATGTAGTCCGCATAGAGCGAGTCGTCGATGACGTTGACCACTTCGGCTTCAGGCCACAACTGTGTGAACGCATCAGCGATGTCCTGGGCGACCAGGGTATGAGGGGAGACGACTCCGACACGAACGCTCATTTGAAGATCCGGACGCACGTGCACCCGGCGGATGCAGTTGGCATGGTCAGCACCGATTCTCGTTTTTTGGGGCGTTCACGCGCGGCGACGCACATGCGAGATCTTGCATATCTCATTTTCCTAAACCCGCATTGATCCCAGGCACGAGTCTCCTTAGGCTCGCCCTGGACCTTTCGTCGATGACGGGCAGCGCGCATGGACGCGCCACGCCGGTCCTGCGAATCGGGAGAGCCTGGCCGATGCGGTGCAGGCATTGTCGACACAGGCTTGGAGAAAAGCATGCAGTTTGGATTGTTCGGGAGCGCCCAAGCCGGGCGTGGTGGCGGCGCTGACATCGACAGCGGTGCGGGCTTTCGTGAGTTCGTGGACTTCAACGTGGAGGCCGAGGCCCTCGGCTATCGCAGCACGTTCCTGGTCGAGCACCACTTCACCGGGCTGGGCCAGATCTCGGCCAGCCTCAATCTTCTGACCTGGCTGGGCTCGCGCACGACGACCCTGCGGCTGGGTACCGCGGTGATGGTCCTTCCCTGGCACAACCCTGTCCTGCTGGCCGAGCAAGTGGCCACGCTGGACCTGCTATCAGGCGGCCGGGTGGATTTCGGCATCGGCAAGGGTTATCGCCACAACGAGTTCGCGGGGTTCTGCATTCCCATGGACGAGGCCGACGAACGGTTCCAGGAGGCCATCCAGGTTCTTGTGCAGTCATGGACGTCCGATGCCCGGTTTTCGCATCACGGCAAGCACTGGAACTTTGAGGACATCGTGGTCGAGCCGCCCACCGCCCAGAAGCCCCATCCGCCCATCTGGATGGGTGCTGGCAGCCCGGCCTCGATCAAGCGTGTCGCGCAGCGTGGGTTCAGCCTGCTGCTGGACCAGTTCGCATCGGTCAGCCAGATCGGCGAGCGCATCGCACTTTACAAAGCTGAGTGCGAGGCTGCCGGTCGCGTGTTTGACCCGATGTCCATCGCGGTGGCACGATCAATCAACGTTACGGCGAACGAGTCAGAACGGCAGCGCGCGCTGGAAAATCGCCTTGCCGCCAAGCGCCGGCAGAACGAGCTTGCGGAACGCCCAGACGGGAACAACCAGTCGAGCCTCATGGCCTACTCCGACACCAAGGAAATGGCCGAGGCCAGCGCTTTGTATGGCACGCCCGACCAGATCCTCGAGAAGCTTGACGAACTGCGCGAAGTCGGGGCGGAGTACATCCTTTGCAACAGCGCCGGCGGCAGGGCCAGCATGCGCCAGTTCGCCCAGGACGTGATTCCGCACATCGGCAGGGCCAGCCGCCCGGTGCTGGCTGAAGCCAGCACCCTCTGATCGGGAATTCAAGGAGACATTGATGCCTTATGCAGTTGCAGGTGACACCGACATCTGGTTCGAGATTGATGGCACGCCAGGTGCGCCCTGGCTGACCTTCAGCAATTCCTTCTGCCTGGAGCTCGGCCAGTGGGACCGCCAGGTCGAGTCGTTCGGGCGGGACTTCCGCATCCTGCGCTACGACACCCGCGGACATGGCAGGAGCGGCAAGACGGCAGGCGCCTACAGCCTGAGCCAGCTCGCCGAAGACGTCGTGGCCATCTGGGACCATCTCGACATCGAGAAAAGCAGCGTTTGCGGCCTGTCCTTGGGCGGCATGGTCGGGATGACCCTTGGCCTGGAACACGCCGGCCGCGTCGAAAGGCTGGTGATCTGCGACTGTCGCGCGGACTGCCCACCCGCGCTGCTGGAGCAATGGCATTCACGCCAGCAGCAGGTGATCAGCCGTGGCGTTGCTTCATTGATCGAAGAAAACCTGGCCCGCTGGTTACGGGAGCCGTACCGAAGCACGCATCCGGCTCAAGTCCTCAAGCTCGCGAACATGATCCGACGGACCAGCCCGGAGGCCTACTTTGGCTGCAGCGAGGCCTTGAAGAAGCTGGATCTCGCTTCCCGGGTGCCCGAAATCGCGGCACCCACGCTGTTCCTGGTCGGAGAGAAAGACGGCCCGCACCCCGACCTGATGAAGGCGATGCATGGGAGCCTCCCGGGGTCTCGCTTTGAGGTGATCCCCGGTGCCGCACACGTGAGCAACATCGACTCATCACCCGCGTTCGACGCCGCGGTCAAGGCGTTCCTCGCCTGAGCGGCCCGGCGCGGGCCCCGCCAACGACAAGGCCCGGCAGGCCCGGCAATGCCGGGCCCTTGTCATTTCTGGCCAGGTCCGTCGTGGGGCGTCATCGCACGATCGATGGTGTCCCAGATGAACCGGGCGGACGGCTCGACCTGTTCCTCCGCGACATGGGAGACCAAGCCGGCGGCGCGAGACACGACGGCAAAGCCCCGCATGAGCCCAGACGGAACACCGATCTCGCCCAGCAGGGCAGCCACCGCGCCCGTCGCGTTGATGGTGATGGGCCGGCCCGCCAGCTCATCGACGGCCTTTGAAAGCGCCTCGAGCGCACGCAAGTGATCCCCTTTGACGTCGCGCTCGGCGCGCGCCAAGTCCAGCAGCTTGTAAGCGCGTGGGTCGACAGGCTTGTGCAGGTGGTGGCCAAAGCCCGGCACCGCCGACCGGTCGCTCTTGCATTGGAGTGCAATCGTCCGGGCCTCGGCCTGAGGATCCTCGGCCTCGCTGATTCTGTCGAGCAGCCTCGAGCAGTTTTCCATCGTGCCGACGAACTGACTTCCGACGGCGAGCAGGCCGGCCGCGACCGCACCCTGGAGATTCTCCGGCGCACTCATGTAGATCAGGCGCGTGGCGATGGCGCTGGGCGTCAACCCGTGCTCCATCAACACGATGAGCACGGCGTCGGTGATCCGGAGATCGACCGGGCGCGGCGTACGGTTGAGCACCTGCATGAGCATCACCTCGACGAAGGTCTTCTGGCCGATGAGTCCATCGACCAGGTTCGTTTCCCGGTAGTGCATGCTGGTCAGCGTGTGGGAACAGAGTTTGCTGACAGGGACGGCTTGCATGGATGGTTTCCTTTGATGGCTGATGCTGATGTAAATCGGAGAAGCGCCAGTCCGGCCACTAGTCGATGGGCGCCCTCAAGCGCGCCATTACCCCTTCCTTCACGTCCTTCTTGAGCACTTTTCCCACCGAGGACAGTGGCAGGCGCTCATAGAAGTGGATGTGCTTGGGCGTCGGCACCGGTCCCAGCCGCTCCCGCACGAATGCGATCAGCTCGGCCTCGGTCGCCTGGTGGTCCGAACGAAGCTGGACAGCGCCGTGCACCGCTTCACCCCACTTTTCGTCCGGGACGCCGAACACGCAACACTCATGGACCGCCGGGTGCTCACTGAGCGCGCTCTCCACATCGGTCGGGTAGACGTTGAAGCCTCCCGTGATGACGATGTCCTTCAGCCGGTCCTTGAGGTAGAGGAAGCCTCGCTCGTCGATCAGCCCGCGGTCGCCGGTGTGGAGCCAGCCCTCCTTCAACGCCTTCGCCGTTTCTTCGGGAAGATTCCAGTAGCCGCTCATCAACAAGTCGCCGCGCGCCACGACTTCACCGATCTGTCCGCGCGGCAGCGCCTTGCCGGCCGGATCGACGATGCGAACGTCGCTGAACCAAGTCGTTCGCCCGACGGATCCCCAGTTGGCGGGATCTTCGAAGTCCCCCGGCTGCATGGCGGTCAGAATCTGCGGGGCTTCAGTCTGGCCGTAGGTGGTGCAAAGCACCGGCCCGAAAAACTCGCGTGCTCCGCGGATCTTCTCGACGGGCATGGGCGCGCCGCCGTAGATCAGCCGGCGCAGGCGAGGGAAGTCGGCGGCCGAAGCGCCCGGCAATGCCATCAGCATGTACACGAGAGTGGGTGGCATGAAGCAGATCGTGCCGGCGCGATCGCGGAAGGCTGCCCTCACCTCCTCGGCGCCCGCTTCGTCGAGGAGCACATGGCAACCGCCCTGCGCGAGGATCGGCAAAACGTACGTCGAGGTACCGTGCGTGATCGGCGCGGCCATCACGTAGCGGTCGCGTTCCGTGAGCCCCCAGACTGTGATCTGGTTGGCGATGTTGGCCATCCAGGCCCGGTAGGTCTGCTTGACCCCCTTGGGCACCCCCGTCGTACCGCCGGTGAACTTGATGGCCTGCGTCGCATCCGGAGGCAGTGACAGCTCCATCGGGCGCGCGCCATGCCGTGCGGCGACGAGGTCGTCCAGAGTCGGCAGATCGGACGCATCGTTGCCATCGTTCAGCAGGATGCGGTGTCCAGGCGCATCGTCGACCAGGCCGCCATTGGCCGCGTCCAGCAGGAGGATCGACGGCTCGGTGGCGTCGATGATGCGCCGGAGCTCGCGGCGTGTGCTCTTGGGATTGAGGGGAATCCAGATCTTTCCGCACGCGAGCACGGAGAGCAACGCAACGATGTGCGCCGCGCTGTTCGCCGCGCAGATTCCCACGCGGGTCTGCGCTTGCGGGTCATGGTCCACCAGTGCCTGCGCAAATGCAGCAACGCGTTGGGCCAGCACCCGGTAAGTCATGGGCTCCTGGGGGCAATCGAGGGCGACATGGTCGGGCCAGCGCTCCGCGGCGCGCCAGAAAAAATCGATGGGGTACATGGTTTCTTTGGTTCGTAAGGGTCCGGTTGTCGTGAAAGCGCAATCAAGTCGCAGTGCCGGCGTTCAATGGCCCGCCAGGCGTGCGAGCAGGGCCTCGCCGGCCTCGATGACAGGAGACGGAATGTCTTTCAGAAGGTCGCGCTCCATCTCGATCTGCCGGTGTGCCAGGACGCGTCGCCGATCGCGGCCGCGCTCGGTGAGGGAGTACCTGCGGGCACCGTCCGCGCTGACCGAGCCATCCGCGACCAGCACGCCGAGGGCGTCTTCCACGGTCTGGATGCCCATGAAGGAGTCCTGCGCGACCGAGTCGACGTCGAGGTCAGGGCGCCTTTCCAGGGTGACCAGCACGCGGTGCTGGTCACGTGTCAGTCCCTCGCGGTATCGCCCGAACTCGAACGACAGCCTGTGATTGGCCTGGAACAAGTTGAAGAGGATCCGGGACCTGTCGTCGGCTGCAGCTGCGGTCTCGGTTTTCTGCCCGCCCTGCATGACGGTGTCGTCGGGATGATCCGCGGGAATTCGATAGCGCCCCTGCGAGAACAGGAGCACGCCGCGCTCAAAGACAGCCGACCGCTCCACCTTCCCGAGCAGGATGATGTGGTCGCCGCCCTCGAACTGGCCGGCGCTTCGGCACTCGAAGAACGCGGCGACTCCGCCCAGCAAGGGCGCCCCGTTGTTCCCGGCCTGCCATTCAATGTCGCGGAACTTGTCGACGCCTGGCGTCGAGAAGTTCCGCGACAGCCCAATCTGCCTGTCGGAAAGCACGTTGACGTTGAACTGTTCAGCGCTCGTGAACTGATCCAGCCGTCGGCTGGAGCGGTCGATCGACCACAGGATCATGGGCGGCGACAGCGATACGGAGGCGAACGAATTCACCGTCATGCCGATCAGCTCGCCACCCACTACGGCTGTAATGACGGCGACGCCGGTGGAGAACTGGCCCAGGCAGCGCCTGAACTCGCGGAGGTGGGTCGACGGATCGCCGTCAAACAAAGGGGTGTTGCTCATGCGTCTTGACCTGATTGAATCTTGCACGGATTGCGGTTGACCACGCTCGGTAACTGCCTAGTTCAGGCGGCGGCCCATTCGACATGCGCCCTGATCCTTTGGCGCCCAGCGTCGATCCAGCCATGCGGCGCCGCCTTCTCGACCATGTCGCAGACCACGCCGCGCCACTGCGCCATGTCCTCGAGCGCGGGCCAAGCCTGCAAGGCCTCGATTCCCACCCAAGCCAGCTCTGCCGACTCGAACGTGACCACGGCCGCATGCCGCTGTCTGACTTCGGCCAGTCGGTCACGATCCGACCTGACGGTCACCTTGAAGCGCTTGGCGTCGAGGGGGTCGAGCACGCGCATCGCGTGCGTGGTGAGTTCGATTTCCATGGACGGCGGCCTCTCCTTCAATCCGCTACTTCGCGCTGATTCCAGCATCGGTGATGACTTTCTTCCATCGGACCAGATCGGCCGCGATCTTTTCTCTGAACTCAGAGGTCCGCATGGAGCGAACAAGGAAGCCCTGCGCGTCCATGCCGGCGATGACCTGCGCGTCGCGCAGGGCGGCGGCAAGCTCGGCGTCCAACTTCTCGACGATGCCCTTCGGCATGTCCGGGGGAAAGAAGAATCCTCCCCATGGGGCAGCATCCGTGCCCGCATACCCTTCCTTCGCGAAGGTCGGCACTCCCGGCATCATGGCCACCGGCTCCGCGATGGCCAATGCGACCATCTGGCCCTTCTTCACGTACTCAGAGACGCTCTGTGGGCCGTACAGAGTGAAGTGAACGTCCCCTGTCAGTACCGCCAGGCTTGCCTGGCTGGCCGAGTTGTAGGGCACGTGTGTGAACTTGACGTTGGCGGTCTGTGCGAGCATTTCGGCCACGAGATGGGAGGCGTTGCCAATGCCCGCGGAGCTGTAGGTGATGCGCTCCGGCTTCTCCCTGGCAGCGGCAAGCAGTTCGTTCAACGTCTTGACGCCCAGCGACGGAGACGCCACGAGCACCAGCGGGGTGGCCACGAACATCCCGACGGGAGTCAGTTCCTTCAACGGGTCGATCGCGCTCTGAGGTTGCAATGCGGGGTTGACCACAACCGGCGAGTTGGACGTGCCGAGGATCGTGTACCCATCCGGCTTTGCGTTGCGCACGGCACGCACGGCCAGTGCGCCGTTCGCCCCGGGAATGTTCTGGATGTAGAACGGTTGGCCAAGCCGCCGCGAGAGAACGTCTGCCATGAAGCGCACATAGATGTCCGTGCCGCCGCCAGCCGCGAAAGGGACGACCACCTTGATCGGCTTGTCCGGCCACGCGGCGATCGCAGGCAAGGCGACCGAAACGGACATGGCCGCGGCAATCAGCGCAGCCGTCTTGCCCAGGAATCTCTTGAACATTGTCTTGTCTCCTTGTTGCATCAGCGGGAAGCTGCGAACCTCGCATCTGCTGCTGTCGTTGCGACGGCGAATCTACGGATCACGCAACATCGGCACAAGGCCGCCTCCGGGACATCTGTATTTCCTGCCGCCGCGTTGCCGCAGTTCTGCACGGCCGTGCTTCCATCAAGCGGCCACTCGTATGGCGTCGTTGACACGGGGCATCACCTTCTCCGCCATCAGCACCATGGAGCGCTTCGCGAGATCAGGATCACACCAATCCATACCTGCGTAGACGAGCTCGCCAAACCCACCGGTCTCCTCGTGGAGCTTGATGAGATAGTCGGCCACCTTGTCGGGCGTCCCGAACACCATGCAGTGGTCCATGACGTAATCCAGCGTGATCTCTTCATCGGGCTGCTCCTGGCGACTTTTGAACACGCCCTGCCGGCCGTTGCGGGCCAGCTTGGCAAGGATCTGACGGTAGTAGTGCGAGTACGGGCTCTTCGCGTCATGGCGGCCGTATGCTGCGGCGACGGCGTCCTTGTCGGCGACGAAGACGCTGCGCGCGACACGCCAGTCGCCTCGATCCGCGACCAATCCCGCTTCGGCCTTGCCTTGCGCGTAGTTCTCCCAATGACCCGGCAGCCACTGGGTCAAAAGAAAGTTGGCCGAGAGCGGATGGAAGTCCCTGCGCCCCATCTGGATGACACCCTTGGAAAAGGGCGCCACGACGGTGCCGACGATCTCGGGCCGAGGCGCCTGAAAGGGCTTGGGCAGGATGCCCAGGCCCAGGTCGAGCCGCATCGTCTGACGAGTGCTGATCTTGAAGCGGTTGTTGGGCAGGTCGATGTCGTAGGGAGGATCGCTCTCCCAGATTTTCAGGACGGCATCGATGCACTCCTCGAAGATCTTGTTGCGGTCCTGATCGAGGATTCCGAGCGCCTCGGCGTCTGAAGCAAGTGCTCCGGGGCTGATGCCGAAGATCAGCCGCCCGCCCGAGAGATGGTCGAGCATCGCTGCGTTCGCCGCGATCAGCGAAGGGTGCATGTGCGAAAGATTGGTGGTCCCCGTGCCCAACTTGATGTTCTTCGTGTCCGCCGCGACGCTGCAGAGGAACATCATGCTGTTAGTGATGTTCTCCAACGAATCCGTCAGGTGTTCACCGATGAAGACGTCGTGGAACCCGAGCTGGTCTGCAAGAATGACTGCCTCTCGGTCTTCCTTCAGGGTCTCGGTCCAACTGCGGCCCTGCGGATGCATGGGCATGGTGAAGTATCCAATTTTCATTTTTCGCTTCTTGCTGGGTTGATGTCGATGGATAGCGCGCGGTCCTGGCTAGTCGCCGGGGATCAGGACGACGGAGCCGGTGTGGAGGCGGCTCGCGGCGTCCCGGTGGCATTGCGCGGCCTCCTTGAGCGCATAGCGCCGGCCGATGCGCGCATGAACGATCCCCTTCTCGCTCATGTCGAAGGCGGCGCCCGAACTGAGTTCGAGCTCTTCGCGCGTCGAGACATAGTTGTTGATCGACGCGCGCACCAGGAACGGCGCGCCGCGCTTCCACATGTCCATGAAGTCGATCGGGGGGATCACGCCCGACGCGCTTCCATAGCTGACGAAGAGGCCCTTGGGCTTGAGACACGCAAGCGAATCGTCGAAGGAATCCCGTCCGACCGAGTCGTACACGACATCGACGCCGCGACCATTGGTGAGCTCCATGACTCGGCTGCGCATCTCCTGCCTGGTCGTGACCACCACCTCCCGGCAGCCGTCGCGCAGCGCGAGTTCGGCCTTGGCGTCTGTGCTGACCACGCCGATCACGTGCGCACCGAGGTGGCTTGCCCATTGCGACAGGACGCTGCCCACGCCGCCCGCTGCCGCGTGCACCAAGAGCTTCTCGCCTGCCTGCACCTGGTGCAATCGGTTGACAAGGTATTCGGCGGTCATCCCCTTCGTGAAGAGCGCCACACCATCGGCGGTGTCGATCGCAGGCGGGATCCGCACGAGCTTTTCCTGGCGCACCACGACATCCTCGGCGTAGGAGCCGATGACGCCGGTATAGACAACCCGATCCCCCGCGCGCACGAGGCTCACGTCCGCGCCCACCGAGACGACCTCGCCGGCGCCTTCCATACCGATGCCGGAAGGCAGGCTGATCGGGTAGCGGCCGTCGCGGTGATAGGTGTCGATGAAGTTGAATCCGACGGCCGATTGGTGCAAGTGGACATCCTGGGGACCAAGGTCCGGCAGATCGACGTCCTCCCAAAGCAGGACATCGGGGTTTCCATGCGAACAGACGCGGAAGGCCCTGGTTCTCATGCGCGGCTTCCTCCGACGGAGGGTTGCTTGTCGCTGATGCCGGCGGAGCGTGCGAGCCGCAACCAGCGATCCGTCTCCGCGCGCAGGAATTCATCGAACTCGCGCGGGTTGCTGCCCACCGGATCCAGGCCCCTGGAGCGCAATTGCTCACCCACGCTGCCCCGCACCAAGGCTTGGAGTTCGGCGGCCAGGCCGTTGACGACCGGGTCCGACGCAGACGCCGGCAGGAGGGCACCGAACCAACTGCTTCCCTTCATGTCGGGCAGGCCCGCTTCGGCGAAGGTGGGCACGTCAGGCAGTTGCGGGGATCGGGTGTCGCCGAGCATCGCAATCGCGCGAAGCTTCCCGGCCTGCAGGGAAGGCAGCATCGCCGGCAGCGCATCGAACGTCAGGTTCACGTGGCCCGCGAGGAGGTCGTTCAGCGCGGCGCTGCTGCCCCGGTAGGGCACGTGTTCAATCGGAACCTTGGCGACGCTCTTGAACAGTTCGCCGATGAAGTGGTTCGACGCTCCCGGGCCGAACGAGGCGTAGGTGAGTGACGGACTGGCCGTCCCCGCCAGGCTGATCAGCTCACGCAGGTTGGTGGCGCGTACCGAGGGGTGGACGACGAGCACCAGTGGTGCGTGGGCGATGAGCGACACCGGCCTGAAGTCCTTGAGTGTCGAGTACGGAAGCGTGCGCCCCGTGGCAGGTGCGAAGACGAGCTCCGAGGCCGCCGCGATCAAGAGCGTCGACCCGTCGCCCACCGCCGTCGCGACGTGCTGGGCCGCAATGGCACCCGCTGCGCCCGCGCGATTGTCCACCACCACGGCGTGGCCCCGGTTCTTAGCCAGGGGTTCGGCCAGCAGTCGCGCGACGGTGTCCGTCCCGCCTCCTGGCGGGTAGCCCACGGTCAGACGTGTGGCGCGGCCGGCGCCGTCCTGGGCGATCGCCGGGAAAGCGACGAACGTGCCGGCGGCCTTGAGGAGTTGCCGGCGACTGGTGCCGCCCAGTCCAGGAGTCGATGCATTGCTTGTGTCATTCTTCATGGGTTTCCTCTCGTGCACAGACCGCGATGGCAGCCTCAGGCCGCGTCGCTGGACGTCGATCGCACCCAGGGCATGACCAGCGTCTTCTCGTAGAGATCACCGAGCACGAAAGGCTCGGAGCGGAAGTAGGTGTCGAAGGCCGTGCGGTTCGGCAGCTCGAAGGCGATGACGCTTCCGACCCACATGTCGCGATCCGGCGGGAAAAGCGCCCCGCGCGCCACGATCGTGTCGTTGTCCCAGCGGGAGAGGTACTCAAGATGTGCGTCCAACAGCGTGTCCCGCTTCGGATGAATCCCGGGTTTGCCGTAGCCGAGAAAAAGCAGTCCGGTGGAGCCGCTTCTAGCCGGAACTTCTGACTGGTGCACGCCGAATGCCCGCTTCCAGCGGGAGAGGAAGGCGACCTGCTCCAGGCTATCCTGCACCATTGGATCGGCGTTCATGATCGCCATCGCCTCGGCTTCGCTTGCGACATCCATGAAATAGGCGAAGCCTTCGACGGTCTGCTTGTCGTCGCTGAGCAAATTGCCGAAAGCAACGACGCTCGGCGGCAGCGCCCTCGCCTGCGCGTCACGGAGCGCCAGTGTGGTGGCACGGGCGTTCTCTGCGCCCCCAGACACCTGGGCGCGACGCGTCATTCCGAAATAGGCCATCATGTCTCCTGCTAGTGAATTCGCAGAGCATCTCCCGACAGTTCCAGTCCGTCCAGAAATCGGCCAGAACGAGCGCCGGAAATCACCCTTGTGATCAACCAGGTAGCCTCCGTGCAATCACGGTGCGTAACTGCCGGCTGCCACTGGGCCAGCCGTAAGGTGTATTCCGCCGCGCGTGGCACGATGTCACAGGACCCAGCAAGGCGCTGGCGCAACTTGCGCAGCAGTTGGCGTGCGGCTTTGTCATCGAGCAAGCCGGAGCTTGTCGCTACCCGGCAAAGCCGGCACTTCTCGGGGCTGGACAGGCGGCGGTGAACAAGCTCCAGTGCGCGATGCCGTTGGCGCGGCATATCTACAACGGCAGTGCCGCTACGCATCGTGAGGCTATAGATTGCGGTCGCCGCAGCGCTGCCGCCTGTGCTCCGCGCTTACTCCCGCCATCAGTTGGACGCACAATCCGACGTTGAGCTCGACAACCACCCGGCGGAGGGTCGAGCCGATGAGCTGTCGCCGCCTCGCCACACGAGGCATCCGGGCGCCGGCCGATTCCTCCGCACATCCTTGTGCTTGCGACTCGCCTTCATATTCGAAGAGACGCGCTGCGCCGAAATCGCTCGCCACTGGTGTTATACCGCTGCAGTACCGGGCCCATGCTCTTAGGTTTCAAGCAGCGGAAGCACACTAATGCATGATCGTTGCGGACCTTCATCGAAGCCGCACAGACCAACGTGGCTCCGTCGAGCCGCTATGTATCAGCGGCGGAGCGACGGCCATTCCAGAGCGCCTGAACGTCCCTAGCGAGCGCAACGACCTTTCGACCCAACTCATCGACGGAAAGGCCGCCTGGCACGCCGATGGAAGCCAGATAGCTGGTGCTGATTGCATAGACCGATCCACCGGGCCCCTGGACCCCGGCACCGATGCCCGCGTTTCCGAACACCGACAGGGCTTGGCTGTAGCCCAGGGTGCAGGCGACAGCCACATCCATGTCCAGCTTGCCGCGGATCTTCGTCCATTCAGGACCGTGGAAGGCCGCGAGCAGCGGGTACACCAGCGCCCGCCTTTCCGAAGAAACGATGGCCAAATAGGCGATTCCGGGTGAGCAGGTTGCTATCGGGAGCCGCTGCCCCGATGCCACTGTGCGCGTTTGGGAGCCGCGACTTTCTCGAAAGGTCGTGACGTACACCATGTGCGCGTGATCGGGGGCGGACAGTCCGACATTGACTTGGTTCTCGCGAGCGAAGGTCTTGAGCAACCCGTTCACGGTTCCGAGTTCGGAGCGGCTGAACTGGAAGGCTCGGCCCAAGCTCAAGCTCGACGGTGCAAGCCGATATGCCTCCTGAGCCGGGTCGAACTCCAGCATGCCAGCGTCGACCAGCGATCGGCAAAGGCGGCTGACCGTCGCCTTGGGCAGGTGAGTGCGCGCCACCAACTCTGAGTTCGACAGGCTCGGCGCGCCCTCGAGGAACGCGCGCAAGACCTGAACGCCGCGTGTCAAGGACTGACTCCCTGGCGTGACCCGGACGAAGCTGTCAGTCTCGCGGCTCAGCCGACGGCTTTCGTGCATCTCGGGCCGTCATCTTTCAGCGTTGAGGGGCCTCAAGGATGGTTACGACGCAGGCGGCTTCCTCCAGACCGTGGAAACCGCCGCCGTTCTCCGCCATGCCCAGCCTCGCCCCTTCGACCTGGCTTTCGCCCGCTTCACCGCGTAGCTGGTGCACGAGGTCATGCACCTGAATCGCGCCGGTCGCGCCGATCGGATGCCCCTTCGAGTGCAGGCCGCCCGACACGTTGATCGGGAGCCTCCCCCCGAGCCGGGTTACCCCGCTGGCGACCATGGGGCCGCCTTGGCCGTATTCGCAGAAACCGCAGTTCTCCATGTGCAGGATCTCAGCGATGGCCGAGGCATCGTGCAGTTCCGCCAGCGAAATGTCCGTCGGGCCGACCCCCGCCATGTCATAGGCGCGGAACGCCGCCACCCGCGTGAGGTGGTGAGACACGTCCTTCGCGGCACGGTCGGAGCTGCTGCTTACACCCATGCCGCGCACGCGCACCGCACGGCTGGCGAGCCCCTGCTTGCGCACGAAGTCATCCGACGCCACCACCAGTGCGCAGGCGCCGTCCGTCATGGGCGCGCACATGGATCGGGTGATGGGCCAGGCGATCATCTTGTCGGCCAGCACTTCCTCGACGGTCATGGGATGGCGGTACTGCGCAAACGGGTTCCACTGGGAGTGCCAGTGGTTCTTTGCGGCCACGTGCGCGATCTGCTCCACCGTGGTGCCGAACATCTTCATGTGGAAACGTGCCTGCGCGGAGTAGATGTCCATGAAGACGGATCGCTCGGCCGACCCTGAGGCAGCCGAGTCGGGAGGCAGAACGTCCTGTCCCAGCGCCAGCAGGCGCGCAAGGTGCTCATCCGCGAGGTCGCGGTCCCAGCTTCCCTTGAACGCCTCGAACATGGCCTCCCGCTTTTCGGGGAAGTTCATCTTCTCGGCGCCGACGACCAAGGCCACGTCGAACAGGCCCGCTTTGACGGCGGCGAAGCCCTGGAACAGGCCCGAGCTGGAGCTGGCGCAGGCGTTGTCCGTATTGAAGATAGGAATGCTCTCAAAGCCATAGGCGCGCAGCGAGGCCTGGCCGCGGACGCCGTGCTGCCCCTCCAGGGCGCCCTGGCGCGTATTGCAAAACCACGCCGCCTGCACGGCATCCTTGGTCAGGTGGGCATCGGCCAGGGCTGCGTCAATGGCCTCCCGGGACAAGTCCTTGACGCTGCGTTCGAGGTGCTTGCCGAGCTTGGTCATCCCGGCGCCAATCACATAGACGTTTGACATTCGTGTCTCCTTGATCAGTACCGTCCGCCGGTCACATGCAATGTCTCGCCCGTGATGTAGGACGAGAGTCGCGAGCCCAGGAAGACGATGGCGTTGGCCACGTCCTCGGGCTCGCCGATACGCGGGATGGGCGTGGTCTTCTCCGCCGCTTCCTTGATCTTTCCGTAGTGCGGCAGGTTGGTAACGGCCGCCGTGTTGATGATCCCAGGCGCCACGGCGTTCACCGTGATGTTGTTCTTGCCGTACTCCAGCGAAAGCGCCCGGGTGAAGCCGATGATCCCGGCCTTGGCTGACGAGTAGTTGGCTTGGCCGGGGTTGCCCAGATGCGCCCGCGAGGAAATGTTCACGATGCGGCCGTACCCGGCCTCCACCATGGCCGGGATCACGGCCCGCGAACACAGGAAGGCACCCTTGAGGATCACGTCGACCACGCTGCTCCAGTCGGCCAGGCTCATGCGCACGATCTTCATGTCGCGCGTGAAGCCCGCGTTGTTCACCAGCACGCTCACGGGTCCCAGATCGCGCTGGATGGCGTCCACCGTCTCTTGCACCGAGACCTCGTCGGTCACGTTCGTCTCGTATGCGGCGGCCAATCCGCCTGTGGCGGCGATCTCCTCGCGCACGGCGTTGGCTCCCGCCAGATTGCGATCCACGATAGCGACCTTCGCGCCTTGGGCAGCGAACGACCGGGCGGCTTCAGCGCCGATGCCGCTGCCTCCGCCGGTGACCATCACCACTTGGTCCTTCAAACCGAAATCCATGTCATCTCCATTCGTCTAGCTAGTCAATGAAATACTGCCGTTATCGAGCACGCAGGCCGCGCCTTCGCCCTCGGTGAAGCAGCGAAAACGCAGTTCGCCTTCTTCCCGCCAAATCTCGGTGCGCAGCCGCTGGCCGGGATAAGTGGGCGCGGTGAAACGAGCAGCCACCGCGCCGATGCGCTGGGTCTCAAATCCGAGCGCCGCGCGCGACACGCTGCACACGCTGGAGCCCAGCGTGCATAGCCCATGCAGGATGGGCCGAGGGAACCCCACAGACGTGGCGAGCGCATCGTCCACATGCAAGGGGTTGTAGTCACCGCTCAGCCGGTAAATGAACGCCGCGCGCTCGTCCAACTCCCAGTGATCCACCAGGTCAGGTGTGCGCTCAGGGATACCCGCGAACACCGGCGCACCGGCCGCTTCGCCGCCAAACCCACCCTGACCGCGAAGCACCGACACGTTGTCGAGTTCGCACAGCAACTCGTCCTTCGCCACGTCGATGACGCGACGGCGCGTCACGACCACCGCATCGCGGCCTGGCCCCTTGTCCACGATGGACACCACGGCTGAAGTGCCGACCACCTCGCCTTCGGCAGGAAGCGGCTTCGCTACGCGCACCACCTGAGCACCGTGCAGCATCCTCTTCACGTCGATGCCGGTCGCAGGGTCTCCCATCCACAGCCCCGGATAGCCGAGCACGAGACTCATCGTCGGCAGCGCGGCAAGATCCTTCTCGTAGACGTAGCGCAGTTCCTGCTCGTAGGAGGCAGAACTGCGCCGACCCAACCCGAGCCCCAGGGCATAGAGCATCGTGTTCTTGAGGGTGTACTTCTGCCGAACCTCCGGAATCGGGTGGCACATCAGGCGTTCGGGATCAATCACGTCCGCCCTCCTTGGGGTAGTTCGAGAAACGCGGCGCGCGTCGTTCCGTCATGGCGCGAACGCCTTCCTTGAAGTCCGGCGAGCGCATCTGGTAGGCCTGCACCTCGCTCTCGCGCGCCACGGCCTGGCGGAAGCCTTCGACCAAGCCCGTGCGGAGGGTGGTACGGGTCGACTGCACAGCCCATGGCGAGGACGTCGCGAGCTCCTGAGCCAGCGCCTTGGCCTCTTCCCGACATTGGCCCGGCGCCGTGAGGGTGTCCACCAGACCGATACGATGGGCCTCCTGCGCGTCGATGCGCTGGCCCGTGTACAGGAGGCGCGCTGCCTGCTGTACGCCGAGCAGACGGGGAAGCGTGAAGGACAGTCCGAAGCCCGGGTGCACGCCGAGGCGGTTGAAGTTGGCCGAGAAACGCGCTTCCGGCGCGGCGATGCGGAAGTCCGCACACATCGCGAGGCCCAGGCCCCCGCCGACGCAAGGCCCGTGGATGGCGGCGACGATGGGCTTGCCGAAGCGCATGAGGCGAATGCCCTCCTGGTACACGGGCGTGGTCTTCTTCGGGTTCCGGATGCGGTCGGAATCGGGTCGGCTATTGAAGTCCGCCCCCGCGCAGAACGACTTTCCGCCGGCAGCGAGGATCACCACGCGGCAACGCGGATCGGCCTCCAGCTCGTCAAGCACATCGGCGATCTGCTCGACCATCGCCAGGTCGAAGAAATTGTGCGGCGGACGGTTCAGCTCGATGGTGGCGACCGCACTGTCGCGGCTGACGAGGATGGCGTCCGCTGCCGGTATTGCGGTGGGCTCTTGATGGCTGGTCATGCTGCGCTCTCCTCCATGTCGCGATAGAGGCTCGTGCGGCTCATGGCCGGCCAGAAGCTCTGGGCGCCTGCCTTCACCACCTGGCTGCCGATGCGACGGGCCCACCAGCTCGCGGTGCCGTGATCCTCGCGCCAGACCCACATGCGCCGCGTCGCGAAGTTCAGGACGTGCTCGTAGGTGAAGCCGATGGCGCCGTGCACCTGGTGCGCCACCGAGGTCGCAATGTCCGCTGCCTCGCCAGCGAGCACCTTGGCGCAACCAGCGCTGAGCGAGTCGCCGACCTGCTCCGGTTCGGTCCAAGACGATGCATTCTGGAAGGCCAGTTCCGAGGCGTGGCGGGCCACGGCGATCTGGCCTGCCATCTGGGCCAACTGCTGCTGAATGGCCTGATTCTTGCCGATCGGCCGGCCGAACTGCACGCGGTCAAGCGCGTATTGCACCGAGGTTTCGAGTGCGAACTCCGCAGCTCCGACGATCATGGCGGAGCGAGCCAGTGCGCCAAGGTAGCGGGCCGGCTGCGACACGAAAGGGAACGGGGCGTCGAACACGAACTCCGCTCGCGCCGCCTTGAGCACCACGGTGTCGCTGGGGAGCTTCGTCACATCGACGCGCTCCGCGACCTCACAGCCCGGCGCCTTGAGGTTCCAGACGCCCATGCGGCCGTCGGGCAAGCCGACCAGGATCAGGTCGCAGGCGCGGGCCCAAGGCACGCGGGCCAAAGTCCCATCGGCCACAACGTCGGCTTCCGAGCCGGAAAGCTGCAGGCCCGCGGCCGTCACCTCGTCTGCCAGTGCAATCGGAAGGCTTGTCTCGACTTCGTGCCCGCCCGCATTGATCAGGTAGTTCGCGATCACCGTCTCGGCCAGAGGAAGGGGCACGCGGTAATAGCCCAGTCCCCGGAACAGCGGGAGGGCATCGGTCCAGCTGACGCCGACGCCGCCCTGCGATTCTGGGGAAAGCAGATTCGCGAACCCGCTTTCGACGGCCAGATTCCACTGTTCGGGAAGACGGCCGGTTTTCTCGGCGTTGACGCAGTCCGCGATGTCCAGCGCCTTGGAAAAGAATCGGACAATGCTGTCCTCAATGATGGAGTCGCTCATCTCAGTCCCAAGCCTCGTGCAATGATTCCGCGCAGGATTTCCCGGGTCCCGCCGCGAAGGGAGAACGACGGTGCTGCGACCGTCAGATAGTCGATGGCCTCGACGAACTCGGGGTCGTCACGTCCTGCCTCGGTGAAGTAGTCGGACGCCAGCTGCGGGATGGATTGCTCCATCACCGCACCCTGATCCTTGACCAGCGATGCTTGCACGGCCGGGTCCTCGCCCCTGGCCATCATCAGAGCGATGCCCTGCGACATGCTGCGCAGAGCCAGGTACTTCGAGAACACGCGCCCGACGATCTCCGTCTGCGAATCCTGCTGCAGGTCGGCGACCTTGATCATCTGTTGATAGAGCTGGGTGCTGCTCAGAAAGCGCTCCGGCCCCGATCGCTCGTGCTTGAGTTCATTGAGCACCTGCGACCAGCCCTGGCCCTCGACGCCGATCAGGCATTCATCCGGCACGAACACACCATCGAGCACGACCTCGTTGAAGGTGTGCGTGCCCAACTGCGACTGGATGGGGCGCACCTCGATGCCTGGCAGTGTGATGTCCACCAGGAACTGCGACAGCCCCGCGTGGCGATCTTCGTTTTTTTCGCCGGTGCGGACCAGTGCGATCATGTACTCGCAGTCATGGGCGCGCGAGGTCCAGACCTTTCGTCCGGTGATTTCCCAGCCGCCCGCTACCTTCTTGGCTTTGGTGCGAATGGAGGCCAGGTCGGAGCCGGAGTCGGGCTCGCTCAGCCCTGCGCAGAAGCCCAGTTCGCCTTTGGCGATGAGCGGCACCAGCTTGGGCGCGAGCGTGTCAGGGGCGTAGCGGATAAGCAGTGGCCCGCTCTGGCGCTCCGAGATCCAGTGGTAGCCCACGGGCGCGCCCGCAGCAAGCAGCTCCTCGATGACGACGTAGCGCTCAAGCGGGCTGCGGCCTTGGCCGCCGAACTGCTTAGGCCAAGTCATCCCGAGCCAGCCGCGCGCGCCGAGCTTGCGGCTGAACTCGCGGTTGTTGTTCTGCCAGCTCTTGGCACGTTCGGCGATCGGAAATCCCGCCAGGGCACCGCGCAGGAACGCGCGCACCTCCTGGCGCAGAACCTCGCATTCGGGCGGCATCTCGCCCAGTCGAATTTGCATGGGGGTCATATTGTTGACACTCGTGAAGGGCCGGCCTCAGGCCAGCCAGTTGGTAATCTGCGAGGCGGTGGCCTCGCCGTCGGCCGCCCTCGGCGTCCGCGGGGGCACGCACGGTGTTCTGCTAAACCGAATCGCGGGAGACGGCTGGCATACGCCCGCTACATCACTGAAGGTTCTGCGCGCGACCAGTTGCGGGTCGTTGACCGCCTCGTCAAAGGAGAGCACCGGCTCGGCGCAGCATTCGCAGGTAGCGAACAGGGCGGCCCACGTGTCGCGTGACTGTTGGAGGAACCTAGAAGCCATCTCTTCGCGCAAGCGCGGCCAGTGCCGCCGGTCGAAGTGATCGTTTTCCGCCGTAAAGTCGATATCCAGCAGCCCCAGCAGGTTGTCGAAGAATCGACGCTCGACCGCGCCGACGGCGACGTACCGCCCGTCCGCACATCGGTACACGTCGTAGAACGGCGCGCCAGAGTCGAGGTAGTTGGTTCCGCGCTCGGCTTGCCAGTCGCCCGAGGCCCGCCGGCCGTGGATGGACATGGCGAGGTTGGAGACCGCATCGACCACCGAGACATCGACAACCTGGCCGCGCTTGGAGCGCCCGGCCTCAAGCAGCGCCGCCAAAATGCCAGCGACCGCGAACATGCCTCCACCGCCCATGTCCCCGACCAGGGTGACGGGAACGGCAGGTGGTTGCCCGCGCTGCCCTATCGCATCTAGCGCGCCGGTGCGCGCCAGGAAGTTGATGTCGTGTCCAACTCTGCCGGAAAGCGGTCCATCCTGGCCCCACCCCGTCACTCGGGCATAGACAAGCGCCGGATTGAGGCTGAAGCACTCTTGTGGGCCGAGGCCGATCTTCTCCATGACCCCGGGTCGGAACCCTTCGATCAATGCGTCCGCAGAGGCAAGCAATTCCTTGACACGTGCCATGTCCGTTGGGGCCTTGAGATCCAAGGCTGCTTCGTAGCGATTGCGCCGCAGGAAATTGAACTGCACGGCTCCCTTCGGAGCACCCAGTTGATGCTGCGTGGGACGGTCGATCCGAAGCACCTTGGCGCCCATGTCGGCGAGCAAGGTTGCAGCGAGCGCGCCAGGGCCCACGCCAGCGAACTCGACAACACGTATTCCATCCAGAGCCGGCATGTGCGGTTACTCGAACTTCAGGCCTGTTTCCGAGACGAGCTTTCGCCACCGCTTTATCTCGGCAACCTGGAACTTGCGCATCTCGTCCGGCCCGGAGAAGAACGAGGTATGCCCTTGGGCCGCGATGCGCTCCTTGACGACGTCCATGGTGCTGGCCTGTCGAAAGATCTCGACGATCCGGTCGCGAATCGGCCTGGGCGTGCCCGCGCGCACCGCAGCGGCGTTGTAGATGAGCGCCTCGTAGCCCTTCGGGCCGACCTCTTTCACCGTAGGAACCTCCGGCAGCTTAGGATGGCGCTTGTCACCGGTGAACATGAGGATGCGAACCCGCCCGCCATCGGCCAGCGGCAGCAGCGGATTGACGGCAGTGACGGCGTAGTCCACCTCGCCAGCGGCCACTGCCTTCGCGGCCTCGCCCGAGTCCTTGTAAGGAATGTTGGTGACCTTGATGCCGAGCAGTTGCGCGAGCCACTCGTTCCAGAGCGTGTACGTTGGCGTTCCGCCGCCGTGATTCAACGTGCCGGGGTTCTTCGCCGCGAACTGAACCAGCTCTTCGAACGTCTTGAACCTGGACGATGCGGGGACCGCGAGGGCCGCATAGCTGATTTCGAGCACCGAGATCGGCTCGAAGTCCTTCAGTGGATCGTAGGGAAGGTTCTTGCGAATTGCGGCGTTGGTGCTGAGCACCGTATTGCTGGCGAACAGGATCGAGTAGCCATCAGCCGGCTCGCCGAGAACCGCCCGCGCGCCAATAATGCCCTCGCCGCCACCGCGGTTCTCGACCACGACAGACTGACCGGCGATATCGCCAAATACCTTGGCGTAAGTGCGTGCGGTGATGTCACTCGAACTTCCGGCCCCGAAAGGGACATAGAACTTAACGGGTCTCGTGGGGTAGTTGCCCTGCGAGAACGCGACGTCGGGGAGCATCGTCGCGAGGCCTGCAGCGCCACACAGAAGTGCAGATCGGCGGGACATCAAAGAGCGGGTGGTGTACTTCATGGCATGGTCGCCGCATCTATGCGGCATGTCTCCTTCAGTTAGTCATTCTTTGGCAAGTAGGTATCGTTGTGCTCTCCCAGCGAGGGAGCCGGACTTCGCAGCGTCGCAGGCGTCTTGCTGTAGAGGACGGGATGGCGAACCTGGACAATGGGTCCGACGACCGGGTGATCGGAGGTCTCGAACAACCCCACGGCGGCAAGGTGCTCGTCGTCGAGAATCTCGTGCAGCGGATTGATCTTTCCGCTGGCAATATCGAGTTCGTCGCAGACTGCCTGCCATTGTTGGTTCGACATCGTTGGCCCCAAGCGCTCCAACAGGTCATTCAATGCACCGATATTGCGGCTGACGTCAGCCCGGGAGCGGATCGTTAATTTCTCGAACTCGCTCTGTTGCCCCAGCCGGCAAAGGATCGTCTCCCACTGCTTGGGGCCATAGGGCATGATGCAGAGTGCACCATCCTGCGTATGGATGACACGCCGGCCGCCCTCCAGCAGACGCTTGTACCCGGGAGGTTCGGCCCGATCCGGGTAAGTCAGACCGCCCATGTGCTCGACTAGGTTGAACGCGGTCATCGTCTCCAACATCGGGACCTCGATCTCCTGCGCGATGCCATGCTCCGAACGGCAGTGCAGTGCGGCCAACACGGCGTTGGCGGCCATCAAACCTGCGACCTTGTCGGCGATGACGGTCTTAACGTATGCCGGACCGCCGCTGCCGGAGTTGATGTCGACCAAGCCGCTCGCGGCTTGGATCACATCGTCAAAAGCAGGTCGTCCACCGTGCGGGCCGTTCGATCCATAGCCGGTAATCGAGCAGTAGATGATGCGCGGATTGACCTCAACGACAGTGGAGTACGAGAGACCCAGGCGCTCGATGGCTGCCATGCGCATGTTGTGGATGAAGACGTCGGCATCCTTCAACAAAAGCTTGAGCTTGCTTTTGCCCTCTTCCTGTTTCAAGTCAAGCTGAACTGATTTCTTATTTCGATTCGAAGCCAAGAAAATGTGGCCGAATCCAGGCGTGCGCAGAACGCCGTTCGAGCGCATCGCATCGCCCGTCGGACCTTCAATCTTCAGTACCTCGGCACCCAGATCCGCGAGGATCTGCGTCGTGTACGGGCCACTCAAAACAGTCGTCAGGTCGATCACCTTGAGACCATGCAAGGGGCCGTCGATCGGCGCATGAGTCATTGTTGTGTTCATGCGAAAAGTCTACTGACGTGCCCCGACCTGGAGAAGATGGATGTTTCAGAATACGAAACATCATCAGTAAGCGCTACTCGTATTCGCGGACTCGGGGAGCAATACTTTCTGCGCGAGAGAAACGTCGACGCAGCGCCCTTTGGTCGTGTGCGGAGCGAGCTAGAGCCGTTGGGAGCGCACCTATCAATGGGCTTTGAAACAGCAACGAGGCACCGATCTTCTCGGTGGCCAACAATGGCCTGGAAGCTGACCTGTTCGCCGCCGTGCCGAAACTCGTGCAGGCTTTGTGAAGCCGCCCGCAGGCGAGAAGGCATCGCGTGCCGACTGCCTTCTCTCATTCGCCTCGTTCCAGGCCACGCCCAGCGAACTGCTGTTCGACGTGTTCGAGGTACGGGACTCGTCCCCGCGTCCCAACATCGTTTGCTGCGGCGACCACGCACAGAGCAAAGAGCGCGCTGCCGCGCTTCTTGGGCAAATCGGGTCGACCCCGTGGATGTCGGCCCCCGGCGGATCGCCCGCCTTGCCAAGCCGTTCGGAATGCTCGCCACGGCGCTCGCCTATGGGCATGTGGAAGGGCCGAAGTGGGCCGATCACTTCAGCCGCTTGAAGTGACGCCGGGTGCGGCGCGCGGGGACAGCATGGCTGCACGGCACGCCAGCCCAGGTTCTTGAACTGTCTCATCGCATCGCTCCATGATTCCACAATGTTGAATTATTTGATTGATATATATGACTTTGTTTGTCATTGTGGGATTTGTCGGTAGAATAGACCCCAGCAGTTCAGCAGCCGGCGCTATGTCAGTGCTCGCAGCGGCTGGCTCCTACCACCCATCTACTTCGACAAAGGAACAGATATGGCACGCATCATCCTCATCACCGGCGCCAATCGTGGGATCGGCCGCGAACTCGCCAAGCAGCTCGCAGCAGACGGCGACACCGTGCTGCTCGGCGCCCGCAACTTCGAGGGCTCCACCCAGGCCGCCGCAGAAATCGGCAGCAACGCGCACGCGGTTCAGCTCGACGTGTCGAACCAAGCGAGCGTGGACGCGGCTGCGAAGAAGATCGAAGCCGACTTTGGTCGTCTCGACGTACTGGTGAACAACGTGGGCGGCGTCTTCGACTACGCGCAACAGGCATCCACGGCCGACCTCGCGGTCGTCCAACAGGCCCTGGAAACCAACCTCTTTAGCGCCGTGCGCGTCACGCAAGCGATGCTGCCGCTGCTGCGTAAGGCGCAGGGCGCGCGCGTCGTCAACGTCTCCAGCGAGAAGGGTTCGATCGCCAGCATGACCGCAGGCGTCCCCGCCTACGGAACGTCGAAAGCGGCGCTGAACGCCTATACCCGCAACCTCGCTTCGGAACTGGCCGATCAGGGCATCACCGTCAACGCCGCCTGCCCCGGCTGGACGGCCACCGACCTCGGCGGCGAAGGCGGACGTCCTGTTTCCGAGGGCGCGGCCAGCATCAAGTACGTCGTCAATCTGCCCGCCGATGCCGGCACCAGCGGCTTCTATCAGGACGGCAAGAGCCTGGCTTGGTAATGACACCTTGAACCGCCCCGCGATGGCGGGGCGGTTCGGCCGTGCCGAGGCGCACGCACCGATCGACCCATCACTACAGGTTTATCCATGAGTTCACTTGCCGGAAAAGTCGCCCTTGTCACCGGGGCATCCAAAGGCATCGGGGCCACCATCGCCAAGGATCTCGCTGTCGCAGGCGCGAGCGTTGCCGTCAACTACGCCTCCAGCAAAGCAGCCGCGGATCAGGTCGTGGCCGTCATCGTGGCCGCTGGCGGCAAGGCCGTCGCCGTGCAGGGCGACGTTTCCATGCCAGAAGCGATTGATCGAGTGATTGGGGAAACGGTCGCAGCTTTCGGGCGGCTCGACATTCTGGTCAACAACGCCGGGGTGTTCGAGTTCAAGCCCCTGGAGGCCATCACGCCCGAGCATTTCCACCACCAGTTCGACATCAACGTACTGGGCTTGCTGCTGACCACGCAAAAGGCCGTGCCCCATCTGGAGGCCGCAGGCGGCGGCAGCGTGGTCAACATCAGTTCTTCGATCAGCCATGCCCCCGAGCCATACGGCTCGGTTTACAGCGCCAGCAAGGCGGCGGTCGATGCCATCACCCGCTCGCTGGCGAAAGAGCTTGGCCCGCGTGGGATTCGCGTGAACTCCATCAATCCCGGCATGGTGGAAACCGAAGGCTCGCGCAGCCTGGCCTTGGGCAATTCCGAGGTGCAGGCATTCCAGGCCCAGGTTGCCGCTTCCACGCCGCTCGGGCGCATCGCCCAGCCACAGGACATTGGGCCGGTGGTGGTCTTTCTCGCGTCCAAGGATTCGGGCTGGATCACCGGCAAATCGCTGCTCGTTGACGGCGGGCACTTCTGAATTCGCGCCGCAACTCGGGCCGCGCACCAACTTCTATCAACACAATCAAGGACAAAACCATGAAAGCTGTAGGCTTCAAGCAAAACGGGCCGATCGACCGCGAAGACGCCCTCATCGACATTACGCTCCCGAAACCCATCCCCACGGACCACGATCTGCTCGTCGAAATCGCGGCCACCGCCGTCAACCCGATCGACTACGAAATCCGCCGCAATGCCATGCCAGCCGACGGCGAAGTTCGCGTGCTGGGCTGGGACGCCGTTGGCACGGTCGTCGAGAAGGGTTCGCTCGTCCAGAGCTTCGAGATCGGTGACAGGGTTTACTACTGCGGCGCCATCCGTCGGCAGGGGTCGAACGCCGAATACAACCTGGTCGATGCACGCATCGCGGCCCAGGCGCCCGCATCCCTGTCCAATTCCGAGGCGGCTGCGCTGCCGCTGACCTCGCTCACCGCATGGGAAATGCTGTTCGAGCGCCTGGACGTGATGCGCCCCGTCCCCGGAGCGGCCCAGGCCGTGGTCATCATCGGCGGTGCCGGTGGCGTCGGCTCGATGGCGATCCAACTGCTGCGCGCCCGTACCGACCTGACGGTGATTGCCACCGCATCGCGCCCGGAAACCAAGGAGTGGTGCGAAAGCCTTGGTGCACACCATGTGGTGGATCACAGCCAACCGCTGGCCCCGCAGATCGAAGCCTTGGGGCTGGGTGCGCCTGGCTTCGTCTTCGCCACGGCCGGCTCCATCGAGTACCGCGACGACATTGTGAAATTCATGTCGCCCCAAGGACGCTACGGCTACATCGACAACCCCAAGGTGTTCGACGCCAACCCCTTCAAGTGGAAGTGCATTTCGATCCACCTTGAAGCGGTTTTCATGCGCTCGCTGATGCAGACCGTGGACATGAGCGTGCAAGGCGACATCCTGCGCGAAATCGCCAAGCTGATCGAGGCCGGGAAGATTCGCACCACGCTGACCGACACCTTCGGAACGATCAACGCGGCCAACCTCAAGCGCGCGCACCAACTGCTGGAAAGCGGCAAGGCACGCGGAAAGATCGTCCTTGAGGGCTTCTGATCGTGGTGTGCTCGGCCCTTCGACGAACTGGCGCCCCACGGGACGCAATTGAAGTACACGATTGCTGCTCACGTGCTTCCAATCAGGCAATAAATCGAGCGAATTGATCTATCGCTTCGCTTGTCAGTGTTCGGATCATATCCGGAGCGGAATAGATCCTTTATACGGTCGCGTTTACCTCATCGACGGAGATACTGGCATGAATATTCACACTGCCAAGGCGATTCACGCAGGCATATTTACCCGCCGGCGCGCAACTCTGACTCTGGCTCTTGCAGCGTTCGCGGCTTTCGGCGCGGTTGCCACCTTCGCGCCCGTCGCCGTTGCGCAGGACGTGGCCGCTGCGAAGGCTGGCGTTTTCGCGGTCATTTACGAACGCGGTTCCGCCTATCAAGGTAGCAAGAGCATTGCTGAGCAATCCAACATCAAGGAACACATCGCGTACGGCCAAACCCTCGGGCACAAGTTTCTGGCCGGTGGATTGCTCGGCACACTCACCGAGGACAAGGTGCTGGGCATGGTTGTGTTCGAAGCTGAGAATATCGAAGCGGCGAAACAATGGGTGAACCAGGATCCAGGCGTGAAAAGTGGCGTGCTAAGCGCAAGCGTACGCCACTGGCAAGTCACCAGTATCAAAGCCTACCAAGGAAAATAGCTGCTTGGCTTGTCTGCCTATAGCTGTACGCGCCTAGGTCGTCACAGGCGTAGGTTACTGTTCTCCAAGATGCGCGTTTCGCTGGAACACCATGCCGCCTGGTCTGCGGCATGACATCTATCAGAGCATCAGAAGCTGCCTGGCGATCGCTTTGTCGCGCTGATCGAATGCGACCTGCGGCCAAAGTTTATATCTGCCAATTGCCCTTGCAATCAGGCAAGAAAATCAAGCGATTTGATCTGTCACTTCGCTCGTAGATTTCTGGAACATATGCAGCCTGAGGTCCGCATGGCTGTGACATAAGAGCGCCGCGGTGAACGCGTCGCTGCGCCGAAATCAATGTTTGAAAAGAGACACCACTACGATGATTTCTCGTGAAGACCGCCGCGAAGCTGAAAATCAGATTGCGCGTCTGATCCATACCTATTGCTACCGGCTCGATGCAGGTGACTTGGAAGCAGTGGCCGCGTTCTTCGACGATGCGGCCTGGCATATTTCCCCGACCGTGGCTTGCCACGGGGCTGCGGAAAAACTCGCGTGGCTACGCCAGAACGCTCCAGCGCACGAGGCCTATCTCGGTCCGCAGCACTTGATTGGCAACATCCTCATTGACGTGGCCGACAGCGGGCAGACGGCGGGCGGCATGTCGTATTTCATCGTGTCGCATCTGGCGGAAGGCTCGGCGGTTCAGTTGGCTGCGCGAGGACGCTACGAGGATCGCTTTGCTGTCCGCAACGGGCAATGGCATTTCGTGGAGCGGCACGTCCACATAGACGGCCGGTGAAGCCAATAAATCTTGAGCTCTATAGGAAATAAGTACACACATGGCTGAGGCATCTATCTCTCCGTCCGCGTCAGGCTCATCTACAACGGCGCACCTGCCGCTGGCCGTCTATGTTCTGACAGTAGGCACGTTTCTCATGGGAACGTCCGAGTTCATCGTCGCCGGCTTGTTGCCCGAGATCGCTGCCGACTACAACGTGTCGGTCGCTCAGGTAGGCATGGCGATTACGCTGTTTGCCATCGGAATGATCTTCGGCGCCCCAGCGGTGGCGTTGTTCACCTTGCGGATGCCGAAGCGGATCACACTGATGCTCTCCCTCGTCGTATTCGCGATAGGGCATTTGATTGCAGCGTTCACGACAGACTTCACGGTACTGCTTGTCAGTCGCGTGGTCAGCGCTGTTGCTACGAGTTCGTTCTGGACCGTCGCCGCTGTTGTTTCATCCAAGGCTGCGGGCTCCACTGCTAGTGGAAGGGCGTTAGGCATCGTGATCGGTGGCGGCATGCTTGCTAACGTCTTGGGCGTACCTCTCGGCTCGATCGCCGGGCAGATCGCTGGGTGGCGGGGTCCGTTTTGGGCACTCGCGATCATTGCCGTCGTCCTTGCCATCGCTATCATCAAACTCGTTCCCGCAGAGGTGCCGGGGCGGACGATCCCGCGAATCCGCGACGAATTCGAAGGACTGCGCTCGATTCGGCTATGGCTCTCGCTGCTGGGGTGTGTCACCGTCAACGCTGGCGCGCTCTCTGTCTACAGCTTTATCGCTCCTTTGCTGACCGAGCACACGGGTCTGGCAAGCCAGTTCATCCCCATCGCACTGGCCCTGTTCGGTGTGGCCTCGTTGATCGGGTCGATCTTCGGCGGCCGGATTGGCGACCGCCATCCGCACACGATGCCGATGTTCACTGCCGGCATCTCGGCGCTTGCCTCGGCAGGCCTGCTCGCATTTTCATCGATCCCCGCCGCAGCACTGATCATGTTCACGTTGCTAGGCTTGGTTGGTCTGGCAGCAAACCCGGTGCTTACCAGCCTGGCCGTCGGCTACGGCGGCAATTCCCCTACTCTGGCATCGTCGATGGTGGTGTCCTTCTTCAATGTGGGCACCGCCTTGGGCACTTGGATTACCGGCATGCTTATCGAAACGCAGCTTGGCGTGCTCGCCCCTCCGCTGGTGGGTGTCATTTTCGGCGTGCTCACATTCGTGCCGGTGGTGATAGTTGCCGTGCTGGAACGCCGCCGTCCGATTCTGCGCAACACGTTCATGGCTCCCGACGAAGTCATCTAAAGAGCATTCCTGTCTTTGGTGTCAGCGGCTGCCAGGCACCCACGTCGCGTCCCATATTGCTGTTGCTTCTGGTGATGTACGTTAGCATAATTCAGCATTATGGAATCAACGACATCGTCCGGCCGCATAATTCAGTCAGTACAGCGGGCCTTCGACCTGCTGGAGTGCATTGCCAGGCAACCGGAGGGCGTGCGATTGAGCGAACTCGCGGATGGCATCGGTCTTAACCGCAGCACTGCTCATAATCTGCTCGCATCCCTTGAAGAACTCGGATACATCACGCAGGACAAGAAGGGCGCGGCTTATCGCCTGACCGGAAAACTCATTGGACTCCTGCGGCCGGATGCAGAGGTCGAGTACGCGTTGCGCGCCCGCATTCGGCCCGTCCTGCAGGCCGTAAGCGCTGCATCCGGCGAGTCGGCGTTTTTAGGCTTGGTCAGCGGCAGCGACTACGTGTGCGTGGATGCCGTGCAGTCGGACAAGCCGCTGCACCTGGCCGTCAAACCCGGAGAGCGAACCGCGCTGCTCGGGCAGGCGCTCGGCCATGCGCTGCTGGCGGCCGACACCGACCTTGCTCATTCCATCCGTGGCCACGATCCTGCCGGATGGAAACACCATGCCAAGGAGATCGACGGAGCGCAGCGCAGAGGATTCGCACTCGACTTGGACAGCGAGAACGCGGGAATCTCTTGCGTCGCGGTCGCGGTCACTCCACGCGCCGCCATCGCCATAGCAGGGCCGACGAACCGCTTGCCGGAATTGCGTCTGATCGAGATCGCCCGGCAAATCCGTGAGGAACTGGACAAGGTGCGCCCGATGGGACAAGGCTGGTTCTAAGTCCGGCATACCCCACGGCCTGCCACAACCAAAGGCTAAGAGGCTCTGCCGTTGCGCTTGGTTGGGCTAGGCGGGTCCATTGCACGTAACGCCGCAATATCGCGTTTTGGCGGCGCTCCAAACAAGCGGCTGTACTCGCGGCTGAACTGCGAAGGGCTTTCGTAGCCCACCTTAAACGCGGCACTTGCACCATCCATGTGCTCATTCAGCATCAATCGTTTCGCCTCGTTCAATCGCAGCCACTTCTGGTATTGCAATGGACTCATCGCGGTCAGATGGCGAAAGTGATGATGAAAGGTCGGCGTGCTCATCTGCACGCGGGCAGCGAGCTCTTCAACGCTGAACGGTTCGGCATAGTGCAGTTTCAGCCAGTCGATGGCTTTTGCGATGCGATGACCTTGGCCGTCGATAGACACCACCTGACGCAAGAGAGAAGCCTGATCACTTGTCAGTAGCCGGTAGTGGATTTCGCGTTGGATGAGCGGCGCAAGCGCGGGGATCGCCTCGGGCTCTTCCAACAACGCTAAAAGGCGAGCAAGCGGTGCCAAGAGGCTCGGCGTAGCTTCGCCGATACCGAACCCTGTGCCATTGGGCCGATCGCGACGGGTCGGCAGATGACCTTGAGCGATCAACTCGGCCACGGTTCGCAAGTCGATTTTCAAAGTCAATCCAAGACACGGTCTATCCGGACTGGCGTCCATGACCTCGGAATGCGCGGGGACATCCAATGAAGTGAGCAGGAAACGAGAGGTGTTGTAGTGATAAGCCTCGCCGCCCACCCACATTCGTTTCTCTCCCTGGGCCACCAAGACGATGCTGGGCTCGACCATGCAAATGGACGGCGATGACGGCAAGTCGCGACGAAAGAAAGTAAGGCCACTGATCGGCGTTGCCACATCGCCCGTTGCAACGGTGGCGTAAGCGCCAATGGCCGTCGCCAGCGTTGCAACGATGGATTGGTGTTGAGCTGTCATTTGCGATTCGTTGCCATAGCTGTTGTGGGCCAGTCTACCGAATGGATGCCCTTCCTGCCACTTAAAACCATTGATATCCATACTAATAGGCAAGAAAACCAGCGAATTGCTCTATCGGTTGCATGGGGTGTAAGGCGAAGATGCCCTCTATCGCAAGAAAGAAGGAATCCCCATGCTGATTCAAGCCTATGGCGCCCATGCAGGTGACAAACCCTTGGAGCCGCTGCAAATAGACCGCCGCTCGCCTGGCGCGCACGACGTGCAGATCGACATTGCCTTTTGCGGTGTCTGCCATTCAGATCTGCACCAGGTGCGCGCTGAATGGGCAGGCACCCAGTTCCCCTGCGTGCCGGGCCACGAGATCGTCGGACGCGTGACGGCTGTCGGCGCGCATGTATCCGATTTCAGCATCGGCGATCTCGTTGGTGTCGGCTGCATCGTCGATAGCTGCAGGCATTGCAATGACTGTGACGCCGGTCTGGAAAATTACTGCGACGGACTGATCGGCACCTACAACTTCCCGACCCCGGACGCACCCGGTCATACCCTAGGGGGTTATTCGCAGCAAATCGTCGTCCATGAGCACTACGTGCTGCGTATCCGTCATTCCGAAGAACAACTGGCAGCAGTGGCCCCGCTGTTGTGCGCAGGTATCACCACGTATTCGCCGCTGCGTCACTGGAAGGCGGGGCCTGGCAAGAAGGTCGGCGTCGTGGGCATCGGTGGTCTGGGACACATGGGCATCAAGCTGGCTCATGCGATGGGCGCTCACGTCGTGGCAGTGACCACGTCCGAATCCAAACGCGAAGAAGCCAAAGCACTGGGTGCCAACGAGGTCGTGGTTTCCCGCAACGCAGATGAGATGGCCTCGCATGCCAAAAGTTTCGATCTGATCCTGAATACGGTGGCGGCGCCGCACGATCTCGATGCACTGCTGGTGCTACTCAAACGCGACGGCACGATGGTCCTGGTGGGCGCTCCGGCGACGCCGCATCCGTCGCCCAATGTGTTCAACCTGATCATGAAGCGTCGCTCCATCAGCGGCTCAATGATTGGCGGCATTCCGGAAACGCAGGAGATGCTGGATTTCTGTGCAAAGCACGGCATCGTCGCCGACATCGAAATGATCCGCGCCGATGAAATCAACAATGCCTACGAACGGATGTTGAAAGGAGACGTCAAGTACCGCTTCGTAATCGACAACGCCACACTTTCCGCCTGAATCTTCGGGCTAATTTCTGAGGACATATGTATGAGGAAGATCATTCTTATGCTGGCCATACTGGCCAGCTCATTCACCGCTATGGGGCAAGACATGTCCTATGGTGCGGACAACTTTTACAAGAGTGACAAGGTGACCGTCGAGAAAGTCACATTCAAAAATCAATACCAGATGGATATCGTGGCCAATCTGTTTGTGCCGAATGGTCTCGATCGCAGCAAGAAATATCCAGCCATTATCGTGGGCCATCCCAACGGCGCAGTGAAGGAACAAAGCGCGAATCTGTATGCGCAGAAGCTTGCCGAGCAAGGATTCGTGACATTGGCACCTGATCTGTCGTTCTGGGGCGAAAGTTCGGGTACGCGCAATGCGGTTTCGTCGGACATCTACACCGAAGTTTTCATGGCCTCGACGGATTTTATGGGCACGCGGTCATTCATCGACAGGAACCGGATCGGTATTCTGGGCATCTGCGGCAGCGGCGGCTATGCCATCAGTGCGGCCAAGATCGACCCTCGCTTGAAGGCGATCGCCACGGTCAGCATGTACGACATGGGTAGCGTAACCCGCAACGGCCTCAATTACTCTCAATCGCTTGAGCAGCGCAAGCAATTCATAGCCGCAGCCGCGGAACAGCGCTACGTGGAGTTCCTGGGCGGCAAGAAGAAGTATTCCGACGGCATGCTCGAAACGCTGCGCCCGGACGCTGGCGCGATCGAGCGCGAGTTCTTCGACTTCTATCGCACCAAGCGCGGCGCATACGTCCCGAAGGGTTCTTCGCTGTATCTCACGACCAATCGCCCGATCACCGCGGAAGTGAAGCAAATGAACTTCTACCCGTTCAACGACATCGAGACGATCTCACCCCGTCCGATGCTGTTTATCACGGGGTCCGAAGCGCACTCCCGAGAGTTCAGCGAAGACGCTTACAAGCTGGCTGGCCAACCCAAGGAGCTGGTCGTCATTCCGAACGCCGGGCATGTTGATCTCTACGATCGCACTGACCTTATTCCGTTCGCCAAGCTGACGGACTTTTTCCAGAAGAATCTGAAGTAAGCAGAGTCGCAACGGTCCGTAACGTCATCAGCCTTCGCGAGGCACCGTTTGCTGTGCCTCGCATTGCTCGCACCGATTGGAACGTTTTCGAGCGTGGCGGGCCTCTTTAAATGTTGCTCGCCGCGATGTTCACTCCTTATCGAGTCATTACTACATGAACAAATTTATCCTTGGCGCCGCTCTTTCATTGGTTTCCTTGGCCTCGCAGGCGCAGGAGTTCAAGCTCACAAGCAGCGATATCAAACATGGCGAGCAGGTGAAGAATGCCCATGTACAGAATGGTTCCGGCTGCTTTGGGGCGGACATCTCGCCAGCGCTTTCCTGGTCTGGAGAGCCGGAGTCAACCAAAAGCTTTGCTGTCACCATGTACGACCCCGATGCCCCGACAGGCAGTGGCTGGTGGCATTGGACGATCGTGAATATCCCCAAGGACGTTCACAGTCTGCCAGCGGACACGGGCAACAGGAATGGATCGAAGCTGCCTTCGGGAGCCGTACAGGGAAGAACGGATTTTGGCAACCCAGGTTATGGTGGTCCGTGCCCGCCGGTCGGGGACAAAACCCATCACTATCACTTCAAAGTTTGGGCTCTCAAGGTCGAACGATTGCCGATTGATGGTGAGTCGAGCGGCGCTGTGGTTGGCTACATGCTCAAAATGAACAGCGCTGCGACTGCGGAACTGGTTCCTACTTCAACACGATAGATCCGGCTTCTAAGTTTATGATTTTTCATCGGGACATAGCAGCAGCCTCGTCTAAAAATCATCGGCTCCTGTAACGCTGGTGGTACCCGTTCAACGATATCAAGACGACTTTAATTAGATCTACTCTGAGCATTAGGCAGCACAAAAAAAATGGAGGTGGTCGATGGAACTGCGCCATCTACGCTACTTCTTGGCGGTAGCCGAGGAACTCCACTTCGCCCGCGCCGCCGAGAAACTGCACATCGAGCAATCGCCGCTGTCGCGGGCCATCAAGGAGCTGGAAGAGGAGCTGGGCGTGGTGCTGCTGGCTCGCACTACGCGCAGCACGCGACTGACCCGCGCCGGCAAACTATTTTTGGAGCATGCACACCGCGTTCTTGCCGCCTTGGATCAAGCGCGGGACAGTGTGAAATCAGCAGCCAACGGATTTCATGGACAGTTGCGTATAGCTTTATCAGACGGCTTCACGCCATCGCGCTTGCCAGCTTTATTGGCGCTATGCCGCCAAGAGGAACCCGAGGTTGAGCTTCGCTTCTTTGAGGTGCCCCTGTCGCAGCAGCTCAAGGGGTTGCATGACGACCTGTACGACGTTGGGTTTGCGCAATCTGACGAGGTAGGCGACGGCATCGTTGCGCTGCCTGTCTGGAGCGATGTGCTCATGGTGGCGGTGCCGGCACGGCATCCATTGCTGACCCACAGGCGGATTCCGCTGGATGAACTGCTGCGCTATCCGCTGGTCTTGTGCGATCCGCAAGCCTGCGAAGGCCATGCCAAGTACGTTGATCGAGTGCTGCGCCGCTCCGACATGGAGCCTCTCATTGCCGAACGCAGCGCCTCTTGCGACCTCATGATGGCGCTTGTATCGGCTGGCTTCGCGCTTGGGCTGGCGGGTGCAGCGCACATCGCCGCCAGTCGTGAACAAGGCATAGTGGCACGGCCACTCGCATCGACTGTGCCGCCACTGACGACGTTCCTGCTGCGCCCCGAAGGTGAGCCATCCGATGTATTGGAGCGATTCATCGAGCGGGTGCAGTCGATGGACTCACCAGAATCCCCCAAGCCCATCGCGGGCCTCGATCCTGATCCTGATCCTGATCCTACGGAGGAACCTGCACCATGAAGAAGATCATTCCCTTCTTGCTGGTGGCCGCGTTGACTGCCTGCGGCCAGTCGGAAACGCCTCAGAAGGCCAGCACCTCCGAAGCGAATATTCCAACAGTAGAAGAACTGGCGTCCAACCCCGAACGGCTTAAAGAACTGCGCCAGCAATGCAAGACGGATCGCGCCAAGCTGGGCGATGTACTGTGCAACCGGGTGGCCGAGGCTACGCGCAAGCGGTTCTATGGCGACGGCGATACCCCCTACACCCCGCCGAAAGAGTCCCCCAAGTTCTGATCGTTGGTGGTTCGCTGCATCACCTTCAAGTTCCCGTTCTACACGCCGCAATGCGCCTGCGCTTGCGGCGTTTTTATTTGGCTCTCTACCGCACTCATTCTGTCTTTTTGCTCGACCTTTCTGCTTGAAACGGTCTTTGACCGGCACTGACCCGGCACCGATCCTGACGCCTGCGGCACGTCCTTGTGTCGCTTCTTCCATCAGGAATCAGCGCAGGAGAAATCGGAGGCCAGGTCATGCAAGGGACGAACGTGCTGTTCGGTCAGATCGCCGTGGTATTCGGCATCGTGATCACCGGCGTGTGGGGCGCCACACAATGGACAGCAGCCGCCCTCGGCTATCAGCTACGCCTTGGCTCGCCCTGGTTCGATTTTCTTGGCACGCCGATTTACCACCCGTGGAAGCTGTTCGAGTGGTGGTTCTTCTTCGATGCCTATGCGCCGCGCGTGTTCGACACCGGCGGCGCCATCGCGGGGGGCAGCGGCTTGCTGGCGGTGGTGGTCGCCATTGGCATGTCGATCTGGCGCTCGCGGCAATCGCGCCTCGTCACGACCTACGGCTCGGCCCGCTGGGCGAACGCGCAGGACATTCGCAAGGCGGGCCTCACACAGCCGGCCGGCGTGTTCCTTGGCAAGCACGACAGCCAGTACCTTCGACATGAAGGGCCAGAGCATGTCCTGACGTTCGCGCCCACGCGCTCGGGCAAGGGCGTGGGCCTGGTGGTGCCCACCTTGTTGAGCTGGCCCGCATCCGCCGTCATCCACGACATCAAGGGCGAGAACTGGAGCATCACGGCAGGCTGGCGCTCGCGCTTCTCGCATTGCCTGCTGTTCAACCCGACGGATGCGAGGTCGGCCGCATACAACCCGCTGCTTGAGGTACGGCGCGGCGCGCACGAAGTGCGTGACGTTCAGAACATCGCGGACATCCTGGTCGATCCCGAAGGCGCGCTGGAGAAGCGTAACCATTGGGAAAAGACCAGCCACGCGCTGCTGGTCGGCGCCATCCTGCACGTCCTCTACGCGGGCGAGGACAAGACGCTGCGCGGCGTCGCCAACTTCCTCTCCGACCCGGCCAGCCCTTTCGAGCTGACCTTGCACCGGATGATGACCACGCCACATTTGGGCGCGGAGCCTCATCCGGTGGTGGCGTCCGCAGCGCGCGAGGTGCTCAACAAATCGGACAACGAGCGCTCCGGTGTGTTGTCCACGGCCATGTCGTTCCTCGGCCTGTACCGCGACCCTACGGTGGCCGAAGTCACGTCGCGCTGCGACTGGCGCATCGCCGACCTGATCGCCGCCGAGCATCCGGTGTCGCTGTATCTGGTGGTGCCGCCTTCGGACATTTCGCGGACGAAGCCGCTCATTCGCCTGATCCTCAACCAGATCGGGCGGCGCCTCACGGAATCGCTTGACGGCTCCGACGGCATCGAGCGCCGCCACAAGCTGCTGCTGATGCTCGACGAGTTTCCGGCGCTGGGGCGCCTGGACTTCTTCGAGACGGCGCTGGCGTTCATGGCGGGCTACGGTATACGCAGCTTCCTGATTGCGCAGTCGCTCAACCAGATCGACAAGGCGTATGGGCAGAACCATTCGATTCTGGACAACTGCCATGTGCGCGTGACGTTTGCGACGAACGACGAACGCACGGCCAAACGGATCTCCGAGACGCTGGGCACAGCCACCGAGCTGCGCGCCCAGCGCAACTACGCGGGGCACCGGCTCGCGCCGTGGCTCGGGCACCTGATGGTGTCGCGCCAGGAAACGGCACGGCCGTTGCTGACACCTGGTGAAGTCATGCAGCTTCCGCCCGACGAGGCCGTGGTGATGGTCTCCAGCGTGGCGCCGATCAAGGCCAAGAAGCTGCGCTACTACTCGGACGCCAATTTCAAGCGCCGCGTGCTGCCGCCGCCCGCGCTGGCGGACGGCCAGTACGCCGACGCGGCGCCGCTGCGCCCCGACGACTGGAGCGGGCTGGCGATTCCGCCAACACCTGCCGCACCGGCCACCGCATCCGCTGATGACCTGGGGAGCTTGGCTGCCGACGACGGCGGCCCGCGCCGTCAGCCCGAACTCTCCGAAACCTTCACCTACGACCCAGAGCTGGCCGCGACTGCCGCCGACCTCGCGCTGCTCGATGACGACGACGACCTGCCGCCTCCCCTTCCTCGCCAGCTTGATCCGGCCATGCAGCGCACGGCCCGGCTGGCATCGCTGAACCCCAACGACGGAATCGAGCTATGAGCCACTACCGCCTGAACCTCTTTATCCAGCCCGAGCACGCCAAGCGGCTCGACGAGCTGGCCGCCAAGAAAGGCGTCTCAAAGTCCAGCATCGTCGCGGCGGCACTCGCATCCTGGCTGTCGCCCGACGCGGCCGACCAGCGCGAAGCGGCGATTGCCAAGCGGTTGGATCGCCTGTCGCGCCATGCCGAGCGCATGGAGCGCGACCAGAACATCGCCATCGAGACGCTGGCACTGTTTGTTCGCTACTACCTGACCGTGAGCACGCCAGTCCCCGAGGCGCACCAGGACGCGGCTCGCGCCCAGGGCAAAGCGCGCTTCGAGCAATTCATTGAACAGTTGGGCCGCCACCTGCTGCGGGGCCGGAGCCTGGTGCGCGACGTGGTGGAGGAACTGCATCCCGACCCAATGCGGATGGAAGACGCGGCGGCCGCCGCACAAACGCAGGAGCGTGCGTCATGAGCGCCGTTCCGCAGTCCATGAGCGCCACATCGTTCGATCGCCGCATCCAGATGCTGCGCACGGCGATGGGGCCGCTGATCGCCGCCGCGCTCGAAGACCCGGACGTGGTGGAAATCATGCTCAACCCGGATCGAACCTTGTGGATCGACCGGCTTTCATCGGGCCGCGCGCCGATGGGCGTGGAGCTGTCCGAAGCGGACGGCGAGCGAATCATCCGCCTCGTGGCCGCCCATGTCGGCGCGGAGGTGCATCGCGGCCAGCCGCTGCTGTCCGCCGAGCTGCCCGAAACCGGCGAACGCTTTGAGGGCATCTTGCCGCCCGCCGCACCAGGGCCGGCCTTCGCGCTGCGCAAGCGCGCCGTGGGCGTGATCCCGCTGTCGCGCTACATCGAAGACGGAATGATGACCGCCGAGCAGGCGGGCTTTCTGGTGCGTGCCGTGCGCGAGCGCCAGAACGTCCTGATCGCCGGAGCCACCAGTAGCGGCAAGACGACCTTGGCCAATGCGCTGCTGGCCGAAATCGCCGCCACGGGCGACCGCGTGCTGGTGCTCGAAGACACGGTGGAACTGCAATGCGCGGCCCGCGACCACGTGCCGCTGCGCACGCGGGCCGGCGTGGTGTCCATGACGGAGTTGGTGCGTTCGTCCATGCGCCTGCGCCCGGATCGCGTCGTCGTCGGCGAAGTGCGCGGCGCCGAAGCACTGGATCTCATCAAGGTGTGGGGCACGGGCCATCCTGGCGGCATCGCCACCATCCACGCCGGCTCCGCACTGGGCGCGCTGCTGCGCCTGGAGCAATTGATTCTCGAAGTGGCGGTGAACCCGCCCCGTGCGCTGATCGCCGAGGCGGTCAACGTGGTGATCCACATCGCCGGGCGCGGGCGCAAGCGCCACATTGAGAGCATCGCTCGCGTCGTCGGCTTCGACGGCGTGGGCTACCGGCTGGTGGATTGGGAGGCGGACGCGCTGGAAACGCCGTTTCCCGAGTTGCAGCCGATCCCGGATGCCGCACCTGCTGCGGCGACTTTCCTGTCCCCTGACCAACCTGGAGAACTGCCATGACGCAGATGACCATTCCTGCTTTCCGTTTTTCTGCAAATCCGGCTTTGCGCCTTGCACGGCTGCGCAGCCTGGCCCGCCCTGCGGGGCAAGGACTGCTGCTGGCCGCGCTGCTGCTGTTCCTCGCCGGAACGGCGCAGGCCGCTGGTTCCTCGATGCCTTGGGAAGGCCCGCTGCAATCCATCCTCGAATCCATCCAGGGGCCGGTCGCACGAATCGTCGCGGTCATCATCATCATCGCCACGGGCCTCGCACTGGCCTTCGGCGACACGTCGGGCGGCTTTCGCAAGCTGATCCAGATCGTGTTTGGCCTGTCCATCGCGTTCGCGGCTTCCAGCTTCTTCCTGTCGTTCTTCAGCTTCTCCGGCGGGGCTGTCGTATGAGCGGCCCGGATACCTTCGCGGCAGGGTTCGAGGTGCCTTTGCATCGCTCGCTGACCGAGCCGATTCTGTTGGGCGGTGCGCCGCGCACCGTGGCGATCGCCAACGGCACGCTGGCCGCCGCTGTCGGCCTGGGCCTGCAACTGTGGATTCCCGGCGTTGTGCTCTGGATCGTCGGCCATTCGCTGGCGGTCTGGGGGGCGCGTGTCGATCCGCAGTTCATGGCCGTGTTCGCTCGGCACATCAAGCACAAGCCACTTCTGGACGTGTGAGGTGATGCCATGCTGAACCTTGCCGAATACCGCCAACGACCCGCACTGCTGGCCGACCGGCTGCCGTGGGCCGGGCTGGTTGCGCCGGGCGTCGTCTTGAACAAGGACGGCAGTTTCCAGCGCACGGCCCGGTTTCGCGGGCCTGACCTCGACAGCGCCACGCAAGGCGAGCTGATCGCGACGTCGGCGCGCTTGAACAATGCGCTGCGCCGGCTTGGATCTGGCTGGGCCTTGTTCATTGAGGCGAAGCGCCGCACCGCTGCTGACTATCCCCACTCCGAATTCCCCGAGCCGTTGTCGTGGCTGGTGGAGGAAGAACGTCGGGCCACTTTCGAGGAAGGCGGCAACCATTTCGAGAGCGGCTATCACCTGACACTGCTTTACCTGCCGCTGGAGGAATCCCGCGCCCGTGCAGCCAAGATGCTCTACGAGAACACCACGACGAATGGTGTGGACTGGCGCGAGCGCCTGACGGCCTTCGTGGCGGAAACCGATCGCGTCTTTGACCTGCTCGACGGCGTGATGCCGGAAATCGCCTGGCTCGACGACAGCCAGACGCTGACTTACCTGCACGCGACCATCTCAACGAGGCGCTATTCGCTGGCGGTGCCCGAAGTGCCGTTCCACATCGACGCGCTGCTGACTGACTCCGCGCTGGTCGGTGGCCTCGCACCCATACTGGGCGAACAGCACCTGCGCGTGGTGTCGGTGCGGGGCTTTCCGACCTCGACCTGGCCGGGGATTCTGGACGACCTCAACCGCCTTGGATTTGCCTATCGCTGGTCAACCCGGTTCTTGTGTCTCGACAAATCCGAGGCGGAACGGGAATTGGGGCGCTTGCGCCGTCAGTGGTTCGCCAAGCGCAAGAACGTCATCGCCTTGCTGCGAGAAACCATCTTCCAGCAGGAATCCCCGCTGGTGGACACCGACGCCAGCAACAAATCGGCCGATGCGGATGCCGCATTGCAGGAGCTGGGCAGCGATCAGGTTGCCTTCGGCTACCTCACCGCCACGGTGACGGTGCTCGACGCCGATCCTGCGGTGGCCGACGAAAAGCTGCGCATGGTGGAGCGCGTCATCCAGGGCCGGGGCTTCGTGACGATCCCCGAGACCCTGAATGCGGTCGATGCGTGGCTGTCCTCGATTCCCGGCAACGCCTACGCCAACGTGCGCCAGCCCATCGTCTCGACGCTGAACCTGGCGCACATGATGCCGGTGTCCGCCGTGTGGGCCGGGCCGGAGAAGAACGACCATCTTGATGGCCCGCCGTTGATCGTCACGCGCACCGAGGGCGCCACGCCGTTCCGGCTGGTGACGCACATTGGCGACGTGGGCCACACGCTGGCGGCCGGGCCCACCGGCATGGGCAAGTCGGTGCTGCTCGCCACCTTGGCGATGCAGTTCCGGCGCTATCGCGGCTCACGCATCTTCGCGTTCGACATGGGACGCTCCATGCGCGCCACGATCCTTGGGCTGGGCGGCGAGCACTACGACCTGGGCACGGATGGAGAAATTGCCTTCCAGCCCTTGGCCCGCATCGACCGCGAGGGCTACCGTACCTGGGCGGCCGAATGGATCGAAGGCCGCTTGCGGCATGAGGGCGTGGCCGTTGGCCCCGACGAGAAGGCCGCCATCTGGTCGGCACTTGGCAGTCTCGCTGGCGCGCCCGTGGAGCAGCGCACGATGACGGGCTTGTCGGTGCTGCTGCAATCGAATGCGCTGCGCCAAGCACTGGCGCCCTATGTGCTCGGCGGCGCCCACGGCAAGCTGCTGGACGCGGATGTGGATCGCCTGGGTTTCGGTTCTGTGCAGTGCTTCGAGATGGAAGAGCTGATGCACAGCAAGGCCGCCGTCATGGCCGTGCTGCATTACCTCTTTGCGCGATTCGACGAGCGCTTCGACGGTGCGCCCACGCTGCTGATCCTCGATGAGGCGTGGCTGTTCCTCGATGACCCGGTGTTTGCGGCCCGCATCCGGCAGTGGCTCAAGACGCTGCGCAAGAAGAACGTCAGTGTCATCTTCGCCACGCAGAGTCTGGCCGACATCAAGGATTCGAGCATCGCGCCCGCGATCATCGAAAGCTGCGCGAGCCGCATCTTCTTGCCGAACCCGCAGGCCACCGAGCCGCAGATCAGGACGATCTACGAGGGCCTCGGCCTCAACAGGCGACAGATCGAGATCGTCGCCACCGCGCAGCCCAAGCGCGACTACTACTACCAATCCCGCCTCGGCAATCGCCTGTTCGACCTCGACCTGGGGCCGGCGACGCTGGCCTTCGCGGGCGCTTCCACGCCGCAAGACCAGCGCGACATCGACCGCGTGCTGCTGAATGCCGGCGTGCCCGGCTTCGCCGGCGCCTGGCTGCGCCATCGCGGACTCGGGTGGGCGGCCGACCTGCTGCCCTCGTTCCCCGGCCTTGCGCCGCGTGCCTCCCCTGTTCCCCCTCGTATCACTGACCAACCACAGGAGACCCTGCCATGAAGTCCTATACCCCCAAGCTCGCCGCGGTGACCGTCGCCTGCACGCTCGCCCTCGGCGCCGTGCAGCCGGCCCACGCCATCTTCGGCATCGGCGACACCGTGTTCGACGAGTTCAACTTCATGCAGAACATGATGACGGCGGCCAACACGCTGGAGCAGATCAGCAACCAGGTCGAGCAGCTTCAGAACGAGGCACAGATGCTGATGAACCAGGCGCGCAACCTGGCCAGCTTGCCGTCCAGCGTGGTGAATCGCTTGCGCAGCAATCTGGCGACCACCCAGCGGCTGATCGCCCAGGCCAAGGGCCTGGCCTATGACGTGGCGAACATGGACCGGGAGTTCGCGCGCCTGTACCCGGAGCAGTACGCCGCCACCGTCAGCGGCGACCAGATGTACCGCGATGCGCAGGAGCGTTGGAAGAACACGCTCAACGGCTTGCAGACCACGATGCAGATGCAAGCTCAGGCATCGCAGAACCTCCATGACGATGAAGGCGTGTTGGCCGATTTGGTGGGCAAGAGCCAATCCGCCGTCGGCGCGCTGCAAGCCATGCAGGCCACGAACCAACTGCTGGCCTTGCAGGCCAAGCAGTCCATCCAGACTCAGCGGCTCCAGATCACGCAAGACCGGGCCGCTTCGCTGGAGCTGGCGCGGCAGGCTGCGGCCACGGAGCGCGCCCGCGAGGTGCGGCGGCGTTTCCTGGGCGACGGCACGCCGTACACACCACAGTCCGTCAACTTCTACCGTGACTGACGGGAGGCCGCCATGCAATGCGTCCTCGTCCTGTCTGTTTCAGTGCTTGCTGCGCTGCGGGCCGCTTGTGGCGAGCGGCCAGCCGACAACCTCGCCGATGCCCTGGCCGCCGATCCCGTGCGGCTCAAGGCATTGCGCGCGCAATGCGCCGCCAATCCACAACAGGTCATGCAGGCCACGGGCGAGGACGCTTGCCGCGCCGCCGCCGAAGCCTTCCGGCGGCGCTTCTTCTCCGGCCAGACCGGGCCGGATGAATACCAGACGCTGGCCGACCTGCCACCGATTCCGCCGAGCTTCGATGAACCGGCCGATGGCGTAGCGCCAGCATCGCCCGCCGAACCGGAGGGCACGCCATGAATGACGTGACCATCATCGACCAGTTCCTCAACACCTTCGCCACCTACATCGACTCGGGTTTCGGGTTGCTGCGCGGTGAAGTGGCGTTCCTCACGGCCACGCTGATCGTCATCGACATGACGATCGCCGGGCTGTATTGGGCCATGAGCCACTCCACCGGCCAAGGCGAGGACGTGATCGCCAAGCTGCTGCGCAAAGTGCTCTATGTCGGTGCCTTCGCCTACATCCTCAACAACTTCAACTGGCTGGCCAGCATCGTGTTCCGCTCGTTTGCGGGGCTGGGCATTACGGCCACCGGCTCGGCCATCACGATGGAGAACTTTTTGCAGCCGGGCCGGCTGGCGAAAACCGGAATCGACGCCGGGGCGCCGATTCTGGAACAGATCGGCGAGATGGCGGGCTTTCCCGAGGTGTTCGCCAATCTCGATCCCATCGTGGTGCTGTTCCTCGCGTGGCTGGTCGTGGTGCTGTGCTTCTTCGTACTGGCGATCCAACTGTTCATCACGCTGATCGAGTTCAAGCTGACCACGCTCGCGGGGTTCGTGCTGGTGCCGTTCGCGCTTTGGAACAAGACGAGCTTTCTAGCGGAAAAGGTCTTGGGCAACGTGGTGGCATCCGGCGTCAAGGTGCTGGTCCTGGCCGTGATCGTCGGCATCGGCTCGGGCTTGTTCTCGCAGTTCCAAGTCCATCCCGCAGAGCCGAACATCGACCATGCGCTGGTCATCATGCTGGCCTCGCTCACGCTGCTGGCGCTGGGCATTTTCGGCCCTGGCATCGCCACGGGCCTCGTGTCCGGTGCGCCGCAGCTCGGCGCGGGCGCAATGGCCGGTGCCGCTGTCGGCGCAGCCGGGACGGCCGTTGCCGTCGGTGCTGCCGCGGCTGGCGTTGGTGGCGCGGTCATGGCCGGGGCGCGCATGGCACCAGCCGCCGCCAAGCTGGTCGGCAGCGGCGCGCGTGCTGCTGCCTCGACGGCCAGCAGCGCACGATCGGCATTCCAGGCGGGTTCCGCCGCCGCAGGCGGTGGCGCGAAGAGCGCAATGGCCGGCCTGGGCAACGTCGCCAAAACCGGCGCGCAGTCCGCCGGACGCGCGGCTGCATCCCGTGCTTCCGCTGCGGGGCAGCGGATGGCCGCTCCGTTCCGTGCTGGCTGGAACGGCCCAGCCGCTGACGAAGGTGCGGCCGCCGGTGGAGCCGGGGCATCCGGCCAGGCCGTCGCGGGCGATGTCACTTCCGGCGTAGCCAACGCACAGCCCGCCTGGGCCAAGCGGCTGCACCGCCGCCAGCAACTCACCCATGCCGCGACCACCGCCGCCCACGCACTGCGCGGGGGCGACGGCGGCGGCTCCGGCCAGGGGCCAAGCCTGCGCGGCTCCGACGATTGAAGCGATTCACAAGGAGAACTGACCATGCGATTCAGAAAACCGCAGGTGCGCTACGCCGACACGCCGCAGCCTGCCACGCCGTACCAAGCTGCTGGCCAGGTGTGGGACGACCGTATCGGCTCGCCCCGCGTGCAGGCGAAGAACTGGCGGCTGATGGCCTTCGGCTGCCTCACGCTCGCGCTGTTGACGGCCGGCGGTCTGGTGTGGCGCTCGGCGCAGTCCACCGTGACGCCCTATGTCATCGAGGTGGACAACGCGGGCCAGGTGCGCGCTGTCGGCGCGGCCGACACGCCGTACAAGCCCAGCGATGCGCAGGTGGCGTACCACCTGGGCCGCTTCATTGGCCTGGTGCGCTCGCTGTCCATAGACCCGATCGTCGTCCGTCAGAACTGGCTGGACGCCTACGACTACACGACCGACAAGGGCGCGGTCGTGCTCAACGACTACGCGCGCGTAAACGACCCGTTCGCGCGCATCGGCAAGGAGTCGGTGACGGTGCAGATCACCAGTGTGACCCGTGCCAGCGACACGTCTTTCAACGTGCGCTGGACGGAGCAGCGCTTCGTCAACGGCGCCGCCGCAGGCACTGAACGCTGGAACGCCGTGATTTCCATCGTGCAGCAGACCCCGCGCACCGAGCAGCGCCTGCGCAAGAACCCCCTGGGCATCTACGTCAACGGCCTGTCGTGGAGCCGCGAACTCGATTCTTCCGAAGGAGCCAAGCCATGAATGATCTTTTCCGTAAATCCGCTTTGCCGGTGATCTTGCTTGCGTTGGCGGGCTGCGCCACGCAGGGCAAACCGCCGCCGACCATCTCGCTCGATGAGCCGGTGCAGGCCCAGCCGCTGACCGAGCCACCCGCACCCGTGGAGGTGGTGTCCGTGCCGCAGGTGCTGCCGATGCCGGCGCAGATGAAACCCGTGCCGGATGCCAAGCCCGCCGCAGAACCTGCCGATGAAACCGTGCGCGTGTCCCGCGCCAATGCCGAAGCGCGCATTGCGCCCACGCGTGAAGGCTACGTCAACGCGATTCAGGTCTGGCCCTTCACTGATGGCGCGCTGTACCAGGTCTATGCGGCCGTGGGCCGCGTGACCGTGATCGCGCTCCAGCCGGGCGAGGAGCTGGTGACGGTGGCCGCCGGCGATACGGTGCGCTGGATCGTGGGCGACACGTCCAGCGGCAGCGGCGACGCGCTGCGCGTCAACGTGATGGTCAAGCCGATCCGCTCGGGCCTGAAGACCAATCTTGTCATCACGACCAGCCGCAGGACGTATCTGCTGGAACTGACCTCGACCGAGAAGACTTGGATGGCCTCCGTGTCCTGGGAGTACCCCAAGGACAAGATGTTGGCCCTGCAGCGCCAGGCGCAGGCGGCCAATGCCGCCGCGCCGGTCGATGCCGGCCTGTCGCTGGAGAAGATCCGTTTCCGCTACACGGTCAGCGGCAGCAATCCGCCGTGGAAGCCGCTGCGCGCTTTCGATGATGGCGAGAAGGTCTACATTCAGTTCCCGCCGGGCATCGCCCAGGGCGAACTGCCGCCGCTATTCGTGATCGGCGCACAGGGCGATGGGCAACTGGTGAACTATCGCTTCCGCTCGCCGTACTACATCGTGGATCGCCTGTTTGGCGCGGCCGAACTGCGGCTGGGCGGCGACAAGGGCGACGTGGTGCGGATCGAGCGCACGGATGGTGTCTCGGGTGGCACTCGGAGGAATTGACCATGAGCCAGGACGATTCCCCTGAATTTGCCACGTCTTCGGCGGGCAAGGTCGCGCCTGAGGCGGTGGGGCTGCGCGCGCAGCCGCGCCCGGTCACGCGCCTGAACCGGCGCACGCTGGCCATCCTCGTCGGCGGCCTGTCGGTCGCCGTGCTCGGGGCCACCATCTGGTCATTGCAGCCGCACCGGCGCGGCGCGGGCGATCAGACCGAGCTGTACAACGTGGATCGCGTCTCGAAGTCCGAAGGGCTGGATGGGCTTCCTTCGGATTACTCCAAGCTGTCGACCAAGGTGCCCGAGTTGGGGCCACCGCTGCCCGGCGACCTCGGCCCGGCGATTGTGAAATCGCAGCAGCCCGTGACGCCGACCTATGCGTCGCCGGGCCATGATCCCGAAGATGCGCGTCGCAAGGAGGCTGAGGCAGCGGCGGCATCGTCGGTTTTCTTCCGCTCTGGCACGCCCGGCAAGACCGCAGCGCCAGCGGCTGCGCAAACCGCTGCAGCTGGCTCCGCATCGGCCTTGGCGGGCTTCGATCCATTGGCCGCTGGGCCGGCCTCGACGGCGGCCCAGCCGACCGATCCGACCACGGTGCAGAACCGGCAGGAGCAGAAGGAAGCCTTCCTGAAAGGCGGTTCCACGGAAACCCGTAATTCCGGCCATCTCCAGACACCTGTCTCACCATACCAAGTGATGGCCGGAACGGTGATTGCGGCGGCGCTGGTGACAGGCATCAAGTCCGATCTGCCGGGCGACGTGATCGCCACGGTGACGGAGCCGGTCTATGACACGGCCACGGGCAAGTTCCTGCTGATCCCGCAGGGCTCGCGCATCCTGGGCAAGTACAACAGCCAGGTCAGCTTTGGACAGAGCCGGGTACAGATGGTGTGGAACCGGATCATCCTGCCCGATACGTCCTCACTGACGCTGGACAACCTTGTGGGCACCGATCCTGCGGGCTATGCCGGCGTGGAAGACGAGATCAACCGGCACTGGGGCAGCATTGTGGCTGGGGCGGCGCTGACGACGTTGCTGGGCATCGGGGCCGAGTTGGCCGCGCCGGAGAACCGGCAGGACGGCAACCGCATCATCATCGCTGGACGTGATGGCCTACAGGACAGCGTGAACCAGGTAGGCCAGGAGATGACGCGGCGCAACATGAACATCCAGCCGACGCTGACGGCGCGGCCAGGGCTGCCGGTGCGTGTCATCGTCAACCGCGATTTACAGCTTCGTTCTTACCAGCCCTTGTTCTATCAGCGCGAAGGTGCCCGATGAGCACGACCAGAAAATTGCGGCTTGGCCCGCTCCCGAAACTCGAATCCAGCAAGCTGACCTTCGCGTGTCCGGCCAGCTTGAAGGCGGACTTGGACCGCTATGCAATGCTTCACACGCAGGCGTATGGCGAGGCCGTGGATGCGATGACACTGATCCCGCATATGTTGGAAGCCTTCATGACGGGGGATCGGGGATTTCGCTCTCAATCGCACGTGCAACAGAAGCGGGCAGCGCGAGATACGACGTCACCGTGATGCGTAGATTGGATGGTGCCCTCCTCGCTTCGCCACAGCGAGTTGTACCAATTGCTGCCGCTAGTCACCATGGCTCCGTATGCACAGAGATCTACTGGGAGTCATCAATGCACGTTCGCATGGAACACGTCGCTGAACACGAGGAGCCGCAGGCGCACGCACCGTATCCCGGCACGGATGGCTATGACAACCTGCCCCAGTTTCCTGCAAAGTTTCCTTTGCCTTTCCGCCGTACCATCCGCCGTCACGAGTTGCACCAGATCGTGCCTCTGGCAGAGACGACGATCTACGAAATGGAACAGCGCGGCGAATTCCCGCGCCGCTTCCGCCTCACCGCCCGGTGCGTCGTCTGGGACTTGGCAGAAGTCGAAGCCTGGATCGAAGGCCGCAAGCAAGCCTCTCGATCAGCGAAGACCAGCACGTCGAGCGGACCGGACGTGAGGCTGCGCCGGCACCGCCCTGTTCGAGGATGACGTCACCATCAAATGGCTGCAGCGGCTACGCGGCATCCACCCGGACCAGTACCGCTCCCGGCAGCGCCTGTGCCATCTGCGCCGTGGCAAGTGTGACCGCAGCATCGCGGTCACTCGCCTTCCTGCTGAAAGCCAGGCCGACATGACCCGGCCGCCCCCAACCGACCGTGGCATCGGCGCAGTCGCTGTCCGCCAGCCGGCGAAGGACATCCTCCTGCGACCCCATGCCCGAGTCCAGTGCATAGACCAACGTGAAATCGTGAACCATCGCGGCAGCCTCCTTCGTCATCTGGCACCAGCGATCCGCGCCAGCGTTTCGTCAAGCTGCCGGCGATCAGTTGCACGCTTGGCGGCCGTGCGCTGCGCCAGGTTGTGAAGCTTGCGTCGCACACCCGGCAACTCGGCCGCATGGGCAAGTCCGATCAGATTGAAATCCGGCTTCTCATCCTCGACGGATTGCAGAAAGGCTCGCGACGGCCCATCCAACCAATGCGCTACGCGCGCCAACAGGCGCTCGCGGCTTTCCAGCAAGGCAGCCACGCTGATAGGCTCGGATGTCATGCCCTTGAAATGGGCCTCGAAGGTAGCCTCGAAATCCGTGGGCACACGTGGCGCTAGCATCTCCCAGGCCGGCTTGGGACTGCACGTCAGGTAGACGAGCAAAGTTCGCCAGAGACCCGCATCCGCGCGTTCATCCTCCAGCAGCAGGCCCACGTCGAAGAGATCGCGCGGATGCTGCCGCGACAGCGCCGCCGCCAGCTTGCCGGCATAGAGGTCGGCGAAATCCAGAACCTGCACCTCGGCGAAGCCGAACGCCTCCTCCACGCGTGGGCGCACGACCATGCTGCGCAACGGATGCACCGTGCCGCGCATGACCGGTGTTGTCTCGATCTGCACGCGCGCGCGGCCGCGACCGGCCACCAGCCGCGTGACCGCCCCGCCCTCGCTCGCCGAGGCCTGCACCTGCAGTTGCAAAGGCCGCGCACGCAGCTTGTCGGCCAGTTGTCCGAGCGCTTCGGCAATCAGCCTCGCATCCTCGGCATAGTCATGCACCGGCAGCCAAGCCAGATCGATGTCCACCGACAGGCGCGGCAGATCGTGCTCGAACAGATTGATGGCCGTGCCGCCTTTGAGCGCGAAGCGCGGCTCCTGCGCCAGCACCGGCAGGATCTCGACCAGCAGCCGCACGCGGTCCGTGTAGCGCTGATCCCAATGGTCAAGCCAGGTGCTCATCGAGGTCTCCCGGCAAGGTGATCTGGTAAGTGGGATGCAAGCGCCCGCCGGGCACGAGCGCGCGCTTGCCTCGGCCCAGGTCAACGCCTTCGAGCGACACATGCGCCAGCCATGCATGCCGATGGCGATCAGCCAGGGCCAGGAACAGCCGCGTGGCCTTGATGCTGCGGCAATGCCGCAATAGCAGGCCGACCCGCTGCGGCCGCAGCGTGGTCATGGCCTGCATGAGCGCATCGACCTCGTAGACCCCTGCGGCATCCGACACGCCATCGCACAGCTCCAGCATCGCCCGCTCGGGCGAGGAGCACACCAGGGGGTCGGTGCTGGGCCCGGCCCGGTACCAGGCCAGCCCCTGCGCCGACAGTGCCGCCTCGGACATGTCGTCCGTGAACGAGACGGCAGGCAGATCGAGCGGCCCCTTGCCCAGGTATTCGAAGCGCTGCGCCATGGACAGCTTGTCCACCCAGCCCGGCGGTCGGTTCGGCCCGTAGAGGGTCACCGTCCCGGCATCGCCCAGGCGCAGGTAGTGCTCGTGTCCCTGCAGGGTCAGCGCAAAACGCCCTCCGACGTGCAGCGACGAGCCCTCCCCGAGCTGCAGGCTGCGGACCATGCCCTCCCACTGCAATCGCCCTCCCTTGCGCAGGTAGACACCCCGCGCGGGCGACACCAGCCAACCGCTGGCGACATAGCGCGCGACCAGGCTGTTGGAATAGCCATGCGCCCGCAGCCAGCGGCTGGACACCAAGCGTGTATCGCCCAGTTCGGCCAGCAGATGGTTCAGTTTTCCTGAATTTTGAGCATCCATAGTGCTCAAAATAGCAGATTCATAAACCATCGCCAAGACCGGATGGTTTGAGATCAACGAAAACGAGTCACCTTGGGTGATCTTTTTCAGACAAAAACAAACCGTCCGCTGCCCAACGGCAACGAGCCCAGATGCAGTCATCATGCGGTCCCCACCTCACAAGGCCGCGCTGAGCACTGGCACCGGCACGTTCTCCGGCTGCAAGGTCGGGACATGGGTCCGCCCGTCAATCCAGGCATCAACCATGTCCGCCCACTCCTGCAGCATGTGGCGCCGCTGCTCGGCGTATTCGGCCTTGTTGTAGACCGAACGCGAGGTTCGCCCCTCCTCGTGGGCCAGGCACTTCTCGATCCAGTCGCCGTTGAAGCCCACTTCGTTGAGCAGTGTCGAGCCGGTACGGCGCAGGTCATGCACGGTGAAGGGCTCCAGCGGCAGAGCGGCCGCCTTGGCCCGCGCCACAATGAGCTGGGTCACCCGGTTCAGGGTCGCATGCGACATGCAACGGATCGGCTCGTAGCGCGAGGGCAGCACGAACTTCGAGCCAGCAGCGCAGGTGTGCAGCGCCACGAGGATGTCCAGGGCCTGGCGTGACAGGTAGATCACGTGCGGGTTGCGCCCCTTCATGCGCTGCTTCGGAATCGTCCAGGTCGCATTCTCGAAGTCGATCTCGCTCCAGGTGGCCTCGATCAATTCGCTCTTGCGCACCAGCGTCAGCAGGACCATGCGCAGCGCCAGGCGGATCGTCGGATAGGTCGCGATGGACTCCAGCTGATGGAACGCCAGGCGGATTTCCGCCGGCGACAGCGCCCGGTCTTTCGGCACGAAGGTCGCGATTGAGGCGGCCGCCACATCATTGGCCGGGTTGTCCACCTTCTCGCCGTGCAGGATGGCAAAGGCGTAGACCTGCTTCACGATATCGCGAACATGCACCGCGGTGGCGGGTGCCCCGCGCGCCTTCACCTTGCTGCACAAGGCCCGCAGGTCATCCGCAGTGATTTCGTTGAGCAGCCGGTTCTGGAACGCCGGCAGGATGTCGCGGTCCACGACGTGCTTGCGCATGGCGCGCGTGCTGTCGGCCATCCGAGCGTCCGCCAGCCACTTGAGGGCGACGTCGCCGAAGTTCTTGGCCGCCGTCAGCCGGCGCTTCTCGCGCTGCTTTTCCAGTGCCGGGGAGCGGCCAGCAGCGACGGCCTTCTTGGCGTCGAGCAGCTTTTCTCGGGCCAGCGCCAGCGAGATGCCACCAGCGCCATAGCGGCCGATGGTCAGGGTCTCACGGCGCCCGTTGAGACGGTAATCGTAGCGGAAGGTGACGGTACCGGCGGTCGATACCGTCACGTACATCCCATCCCGGTCAGAAGCCTTATAAGTCAATGACTTAGGCTTCAGGTTGCGCAGTGCTGTGTCGGTCAACATCGAGGTTTTACTCCTGTTTCGTGACGGCTTTTACCGTCAGGGGTCAGGAGACCCGTCGATGCCCGGAAAGCCGCATGAAACAAGCTTTCCAGGGGAGCGCTTTACCGTCAAAGACCGGTTTGGTCTCAATAGTAAACGGGAGGGTCTTAATCCGACCTCCGGTTCTTACCGTCAGTTCTACCGTCAACCCGTGTCGCTGGCCGGCGATAGCCACCGATAGCTGTCGTGACGTATTTCCTTTTAAATCAACACGTTACGGCGGTTTTTCGATAACTGGCGATAGTCCCCGAAGGACCTAAATTCACTCCCACTCAATCGTCGCCGGCGGCTTGCTCGACACGTCGTAAGTCACCCGGTTGATCCCCCGCACCTCGTTGATGATCCGCCCCGACACCTTCTTGAGCAGCGCATACGGCAGCTCGGCCCAGTCGGCGGTCATGAAGTCGCTGGTCTGCACGGCGCGCAGCGCGACGACGTAGTCGTAGGTGCGGCCGTCGCCCATCACGCCGACGCTCTTCACCGGCAGGAACACGGTGAAGGCCTGGCTCGTGAGGTCGTACCAGGTCTTGCCGGTCTCGGCGTCGGTGAAGTTGCGCAGTTCCTCGATGAAGATCGCATCGGCGCGGCGCAGCAGGTCGGCGTATTCCTTCTTCACTTCGCCGAGGATGCGCACGCCCAGGCCCGGGCCGGGGAACGGATGGCGGTAGACCATCTCGGGCGGCAGGCCGAGCGCGACGCCGAGTTCGCGCACCTCGTCCTTGAACAGGTCGCGCAGCGGCTCGAGCAGCTTCAGGCCGAGTTGCTCGGGGAGGCCGCCGACGTTGTGGTGGCTCTTGATGGTGACGGCCTTCTTGCTCTTGGCACCGCCGCTCTCGATGACGTCGGGGTAGATGGTGCCTTGCGCGAGGAAGGTGGCGCCCTTGTGGCCGCCGCCGCCGGCCTTGAGCTTGGCGGCTTCCTGCTTGAACACGGTGACGAACTCGCCGCCGATGATCTTGCGCTTGGCTTCGGGGTCGCTCACGCCGGCGAGCTTGCCGAGGAACAGCTCGCTCGCATCGACGCGGATGACCTTGGCGTGCAGCTTGCCCTCGAACATCTCCATGACCATGTCGCCTTCGTTGAGGCGCAGCAGGCCGTGGTCGACGAAGACGCAGGTGAGCTGGTCGCCGATGGCGCGGTGGATCAGCGCGGCGGCCACGCTCGAATCGACGCCACCCGAGAGGCCGAGGATGACCTCCTCGTCGCCCACCTGCTCGCGGATTTTCTGCACCGCCTCGGCGATGTGGTCGCGCATGACCCAGTCGGGCTTGGCCTCGCAGATGCCGAGCACGAAGCGCTCGAGGATGGCCTTGCCCTGCACGGTGTGGGTGACCTCGGGATGGAACTGCACGGCGTAGTAGCGGCGCGCCTCGTCGGCCATGCCGGCGATGGGGCAGCTGTCGGTGCTGGCCATGAGCTTGAAGCCCGGCGGCAGCTCGGTCACCTTGTCGCCGTGGCTCATCCACACGTTGAGCATGCCGTGGCCCTCGGGCGTGGCGAAGTCGGCGATCTCCTTGAGCAGCGCGGTGTGGCCATGGGCGCGCACGGCGGCGAAGCCGAATTCGCGCTTGTGGCCGCCCTCGACCTTGCCGCCGAGCTGGTGCGCCATGGTCTGCATGCCGTAGCAGATGCCGAGCACGGGAATGCCGAGGTCGAACACGGCCTGCGGGCACTTGTCGGTGGTCTCCTCGTACACGCTGGCATGGCTGCCCGAGAGGATCACGCCCTTGAGGTGGCCGTCGGCCGCGTACTCGCGCACCCACTCGTCGCTGACGTCGCAGGGATGCACTTCGCTGAGCACATGGGCCTCGCGCACGCGGCGCGCGATGAGCTGGGTGACCTGCGAGCCGAAATCGAGGATGAGGATCTTGTCGTGTTGCATGGGCTGGGACTCAGAGCGTTGAAATGTCGAACAGCCGGACGCCCGCTTGCGGCGCCGCCTGGATGAGTTGCTCGTCGAAGGTGGCGAGCGGAAGACCGAGCGAGCGCGCGAGCCAGAGATAGCCCGCGGCATAGAGCGACACGCCGGCATCGATGGCGACGGCGAGCACGGCCTTGTGCTGGGCCGGCGCGAGCTCGTGCAGCTCGACGCGATGTCGGATGGCATCGAGCACGCTCCACAGGCCCTCGACGGCCGAGGACGGAATGCGGCCGCTGCGCACGCCGTTGGCGATGACGTTGGCGCACTCCCACTGCCAGGCATTGGGCGCCTGCGGCTCGACCTCGTCGCGGCGGATGGCGGCGTAGAGCCTGCGCGTATGTTCGTTGGCGTGATCGGGCAGCAGCCAGGCGGCGGTGACCGAGGCGTCCATGACGAAGGCGGTCATGGCTGGCGGCCCTGGTTCAGCAGCGCGCCGGCCGAGGTGCCTGGAAGGATGGCGGCATGCAGCGCGTCGATCTGGCCCAGTTCGCGCGCGATCTGCTCGTCGGTGATGACCGGCTTGCGCCGCACCGGCAGCATGCGCACCACCTCCTTGCCGTGGCGGGTGATGCGCACCTCCTCGCCCTTCTCTACCGAGTCGATCAGGGCCGAGAAGTTGTTCTTGGCTTCAGCGATGCCGATGGATTGCATTGGGGCCAGAAAATTTGAATCTGGCCCGAATTCTAAACCTGATCTGGCCCGACTTTCAAGGTCTGGCCAGAATCAGGCTCAGCCGCCGCGTTACTCGGCGCGGTAGTTCGGCGCTTCCTTCGTGATCTGCACGTCGTGGACGTGGCTCTCGCGGATGCCGGCGGTGGTGATCTCGACGAACTCGGCCTTGTTCTTCATCTCTTCGATGGTGCCGCAGCCGCAGTAGCCCATGCTGGCGCGAACGCCGCCGGCCATCTGGTAGATGATCGAGACGATCGAGCCCTTGTAGGGCACGCGGCCCTCGATGCCCTCGGGCACGAGCTTGTCGGTGTTGGGGTTGCCGGTGGTCGATTCCTGGAAGTACCGGTCGGCACTGCCCTGCTGCATCGCGCCGATGGAGCCCATGCCGCGGTAGCTCTTGTAGCTGCGGCCCTGGTACAGCACGATCTCGCCGGGCGCCTCTTCGGTGCCGGCGAACATGCTGCCCATCATCACGGTGCTGGCGCCGGCCGCGATGGCCTTGGCGATGTCGCCCGAGTAGCGCACGCCGCCGTCGGAGATCAGCGGCACGCCCGTGCCCTGCAGCGCGGTGGCGACGCTGTCGACCGCCATGATCTGCGGCACACCCACGCCGGCCACGATGCGGGTGGTGCAGATCGAGCCCGGGCCGATGCCGACCTTGACCGCGTCGGCACCGGCCTCGGCCAGCGCGCGCGCGGCGTCGCCGGTGGCGATGTTGCCGCCGATTACGTCGATCTGCGGATAGTTCTGCTTGACCCAGCGCACGCGGTCGATCACGCCCTTGCTGTGGCCGTGCGCGGTGTCGACCACGATGGCGTCGACGCCGGCCTTGACCAGTGCCTCGACACGCTCCTCGGTGCCCTCGCCCACGCCGACCGCCGCGCCCACGCGCAGGCGGCCCGAGGGGTCGCGCGCGGCGTTGGGGAAGGTGGTCTGCTTGGTGATGTCCTTGACGGTGATCAGGCCCTTGAGCTCCCAGTCGCTGTTGATCACCAGCAGACGCTCGAGCTTGTGCTTGTTGAGCAGCGCCTTGGCCTCGGCCAGCGTGGTGCCGTCGGGCACGGTGATCAGCTTCTCGCGCTGCGTCATGATCTCGCTCACGGGCACGTCGTAGCGGCTCTCGAAGCGCAGGTCGCGCCCGGTCACGATGCCCACGACCTTGCCGGCGTCGACCACCGGGAAGCCCGAGATGCCGAGCTGGTCCGACAGCGCCATCACCTGCCGCACCGAGTGCGTCGGCGTGATCACCACCGGGTCGCGCAGCACGCCCGACTCGTAGCGCTTGACCTTGGCCACTTCGGCGGCCTGCTGCTGCGCGGTGAGGTTCTTGTGCACGATCCCGATGCCGCCTTCCTGCGCGATGGCGATCGCGAGGCGGGCTTCGGTCACGGTGTCCATCGCCGCCGAGACGAGCGGGATGTTCAGCGTGATGTTTCGGGAGAATTTGGTGGCGAGGGAGGTGTCCTTGGGCAGGACCTGGGAGAACGCTGGCACCAGCAACACATCGTCGAAGGTGAGCGCTTTGCCGAGAAGGCGCATGGGTGAGGCTCCAAAAGACGGATTGTAACGAGGCGGCGGGGTATGCTGCCGGGCTCGGCGCGGCTCGGCCCCGCGCGGTGCGGGCCTATCGCCCGGCCGTCGCATCCCGCGTCGCCATTTGCCCACTGCCCGCTGCCCGGTCTGCGGACCGCGGCGAAAACCAATCACTGCCTGTTGCAAAACGTAAGGCATCGCTAGACTTGCGCCCCATGAAGTTCCTGCTCAGCCTCCTGCTCGGATCGATCTGCCTGCTGCCCCTGGCCGCGGATGCCCAGTGGCAATGGATCGACAAAAACGGCAAGAAGGTCTTCAGCGACCAGCCGCCGCCGACCGACATTCCCGAGAAGAACATCGTGCGCCGCGCCGGCCCGCCGGCGCGCACCGGCTCGGGCGTGGCGGCGCCCGAGGGCACGGCCACCACCGACAAGCCGGCCGAAGCCCCGGCCCCGCCGAAGACACCGACGGTCGACAAGGACCTCGAGGAAAAGACGAAGAAGGCCGAGGCCGACGAGAAGGCCAAGCAGGCGGCCGAGGCCGCGAAGCTCGCCAAGGCCAAGGCCGAGAACTGCAGCCGCGCCCGCGAGAGCAAGGCCACCATGGACAGCGGCATGCGCATCGCGCGCGTCAACGCCAAGGGCGAGCGCGAGATCCTCGACGACAACCAGCGCGTGGCCGAGCAGCGCCGGCTGCAGTCGGTGATCGACAGCGACTGCAAGTAAGCCGCGCCGAGCGGCTCAGTACCCCGCCTTGCCGCCCTGGCGCCGGTTGGCGAACAACCCGGTGCCGCGCGCGCCCTGCCGCTGGAAACGCTCGCGCCGCGCCACCTTCGGATCGACCTCGAGCGCGCGGCACAGCTCGACGCGATCGCCGTCTTCGAGGGCATCGTCCCAGTCGGCGCTGCGGCCCCAGATGCCGGGCGTCATCGTCTCGCGCCAATCGAGCGCGGGAAAACGCTGCGCCAGGGTGCTGGCGCGGATCGCATCGTTCACGGTGGCGCCGGCGGCGAGGCGCAGCGGCTCCTCGAACACCTCGCGCGGCGCCGGCGAGCAGCTCAGGGTCACCTCGATCATCGGTGGCTCAAGACGCGCCGTAGACCTGCTCGGCGCGCTTGACGAAGGCCTCGACCAGGCTCGAGGCGATGGTGTCGAACACCGGGCCCACGAGGGCCTGCAGCGCGAAGTTGCTGAAGCCGTAGCTCAGGTGCAGCTCGACGCGGCAGGCGCGTTCGCCGCCCTCGCCCACCGGCACGAATTTCCAGTTGCCGTCGAGGTTGGAGAACGGCCCGTCGACCAGCTTGAGCTGCACCTCGCGGCCGGGCACGTGGGTGTTGCGCGTGGTGAAGCTCTGGTGCAGGCCCGCGAAGGCCAGGCCGACCTCGGCGGTCATGCCGGCCTCGTCCTGCTCGATGACGCGCGCCTTGTCGCACCAGGGCAGGAACTGGGGGTACTTCGCCACATCGGTGACCAGCGCGTACATCTCTTCGGCGCTGTACCAGATGAGAACGGACTTGTTGACTGTTTTCATTGAATCGGATCGAGAGACCGATTCATTGTAGGGAGCCTCCGTGGCTCCCTCCTCTCGCCGGACGAGAGCCCGCCACCTCAACCCGACCGCGACCAGGCCGTCATCAGCGTGTTCGAGGGCTGCGTCTCGTCGAGCAGCTTGCGCGCGGTTTCGACGCCGGCCACCGGCAGGCCCTTCGGATCGAGCAGTCCCACCTGCACCAGCACGCTGGCCTGGTCCCAGTAGATGTGCTCGTGGTAGAGCTTGTCGCCGCGGAACTTGACGATGGCCACCAGCGGAATCTCCACCGGCCTGCCCGTGGGCGCCACGCCGGGCAGCAGCCAGTCGATCTCGCAGGTGTGGGTGAAGCTAAACAGGATCTCGTCGACGATCTGCGTTGCGCCCACCGTGCGCGAGATCGGCACGAGCCGCGTGTCGGGCGGATTGCTGTTCACGAAATGGTGCTGGTAGAAGCGGCTCAGCATCGCATGCCCCACGCCGCCGGTCATGGTCGGGATGTGGTTGACGTAGGGCTCGGCCACCATGGTGGCCATGGTGTCGGCCACGTTGCGGGTAGCGAACTCGTACTCGCAGTGCTTGTCCCACAGCGCCGAGAAGTCGTAGTGCGGCCCCATCTCGCGGCGGAACGCGGCCACGCTGCGCTCGTGCGCCATCAGCGCCGAAGGCTTGTGATAGTGGTCGCCGCCCAGGCGTGCGAAGGCATGGTCGACGCCCGGATAGACGTAGAGCTCGCACCCGGACCGCGCTCCAAGCGTCTCGACGATGCGCGAGCGCGCCTCGGGCGGGCAGAAGCCATCGAGCTCGGGGATGTGCAGCACCAGCCGGCCCTGGATGCGGTCGGCCTCCTCGAGCCGCTGCTCGATGCCCACGCCGTAGTAGCCCACGCAGACGTCGGCATCGGTGCGGCAGGCCGCGAGGTAGGCGAGCTTGCCGCCCATGCAGAAGCCCAGCACGCCGGCCTTGCCCTGCTGCTCGGGCAGCGAGCGCAGCAGCGCCAGCGAAGCGGCCACGTCTTCCGTGCCCTTGTCCTCGTCGAAGCCCTTGTACAGCGCGAAGGCCTTCTGCCAGTCGTCGGGCGCATAGCCGAGCTCGACCTCGGGCTGCTGGCGCCAGAACAGGTCGGGCGCGAGCACCACGTAGCCTTCCTCCGCGTAGTAGTCGGCCACCTGCCGCATGGTGGCGTTGACGCCGAAGATCTCCTGCGCCAGCACGATGCCGGGGCCCTTGCCCGAGGCCGGGGTGGCGAGGTAGGCGCGGAAGCTGCCGCTGCCGTCGATGGCCGGCACCTGCAGCCAGCGGCCCTTCTGAGCTGTCATGTCTTTCTCCTTGTTCCGAATCTCTGGATCGTGGGGTGGTGCGGCCGGCGCTCAGGCCGGCACGCACTCGTCGCGCAGGGTGGTGAACTGGCCGCAGGCATAGAGCAGCGGCAGCCCCTGCGCATCGGTGATGCGCGCGGCCTTGACCTCGCCGATCAGCATCGCGTGGCTGTGCGCCACCATCATCTCGTCGACCACGCAGTCGAACACCGCGAGCGCGCCGCGCAGCACGGGCGCGCCGGTCACCAGCGTCTCCCAGTGCGCGGGATCGAAGCGCTCGCCGGCCTCGCCCTGGCGCGAGAAGGCCAGCGCCAGCGCCGACTGGTCGAGCGCGAGCAGGTTGACCGCCATGCGGCGGCTCTGCGCGATGGTGCGGAAGCTGCTGCCCTGCAAGTTGACGCAGGCCAGGATGCGCGCGGGCTCGGCCGAGAACGAGGTCACGGCCGTGGCCGTGAGGCCCACGGGCGTCTGCCCGTCGGTGCTCGTGACCACGGTCACGGCGCCGACCAGGCAGCGCATGGCGCGCCGGAAGTCGCCCGCGCCCACGTTGGGCTCGCAGCGCAGCGACTCGATGGCCCGGAACTCGCCGCGCATGGTCAGGCCGCCTCCGGTTGCGGCGCCAGCGAGCGCAGGTAGGCGCTGCTCGCGTCGGGCGTCATGAAGAACTCGGCGTAGTCGCGCGGATCGTTGAAGCCGTTGACGAAGCGCCGTGCCACGGCCGCGTTGCCCTGGGCCGCGCCCAGCACCTCGAGCACGTGCGGGGGCGGCGGCTGCAGCATCGCGTTGGTCCACTCGACGACGTGACGCGCATAGCGCCAGTAGCCGTCGAAGGCCGACTGCATGAAGTCCGCGTCGAAGGCGCCCTCGCCCTGCGCGAGGATGGCGCGCAGGTAGGCATCGGCGCACTTGGCGGCGTTGTTCGAACCCTGGCCGGTGATCGGGTCGTTGAGGCACACCACGTCGCCCATGCCGAGCACGGCGCGGCCCGAGGGCAGCCGCCCGACCGGCTTGCGCACCGTGGGCGCGAAGCGGCCGGCCAGGATGCCGTTGTCGTCGGTCAGGCGCACGTCGCGGCAACGCTCGGCCTCCCAGGGCGTGAAGGTGTCGAGGATCGACAGCGAGCGCTCGAGGTGCTGCGCGGGCGTCTTCACGTCGGACCAACAGTCCATCGGGCCGCCGGGCACGCCCTCGAACACCATGATCTCGCACGGCCCCGTCACGGTCAGCGCGGGGAACACGAAGTACTCGCCGACGCCGGGGATCAGGTTGAAGTTGACGGCCGAGTACTCGGGGCGCGGCGTCATGCCGTGCACATAGGTCAGGGCCAGCGCGCGCTGCGGCTTGTCGTAGGGCGAGCGCTGCGCGTCGCGCTCGAACATCTGCGCGATCTCGCCCTTGCCGGCGGCCACGATCACCAGGTCGTGCGACTGGGTCCAGCGCTCGAGGTCCTCGATGCCCGCGTCCTGGAACAGGATCTGCCCGCCGCGTTCCTCGAAGGTCTTCATCCAGGCCGGCACCTTCACGCGCTGGTCGACCGAGCGCGCGGGCGCGTCGAGGCGGTGCGACCAGCCGAGCAGCTTCTCGCCGGGCTTCTCGGGATGCGGCACGGCGAAGCCGATGCCCTCGACCGGCGGACAGCTGTCGGCCCACTGGTCGATGCCGAAGTCGCGCTCGATCTGCAGGCTGGCGTCGAACATGCACTGGCTCGACATCACGCGGCCGGTTGCGATGTCCTCGGCGCTGCGGTTCGAGACCACGGTCACCTCGTGGCCCTCGCGCTGGAGACCCAGCGCCAGTTGCAGGCCAGACTGGCCCGCGCCGACGATCATGAAGCGGCGCGGCTTGGCGCCCTGCGATGCGATGTTGCTCATGGGTATGCCTCGTTCGTGGGTGGGGTGATGAAAGGGATGCGCCGGCCGCCTTCAGGCCGCGAGCTTGGGAATGGCCGGTTCGCCCTGCTCCGGGCCCATGGCCGAGTAGCCGCCGTCCACGGCCCAGTCGGCGCCGGTGACGAACGAGGCCTTGTGCGAGCACAGGAAAGCCACCACGTGGCCGACCTCGACCGGGTCGCCGACGCGGCCGAGCATGTGGAAGGGCCGGGCCACCGCGTCGGTCTTGGCGCGGTTGCCGCCGGTGAGCTGGTCCATCACGGCCGACCAGGTCCAGCCCGGCGAGACGGAATTGACGCGCACGTTCATCGCCGCCAGGTCCAGCGCCATGTTGCGCGTGAGCTGCACCAGCGCGGCCTTGCTCACCGGATAGAGCCAGCGGCCGGTCTGGGCCACGCCCGAGGAGATCGAGGTGAAGTTGACGATGGCGCCGCCGCCCGCCGCCTGCATGAAGGGCAGCGTGGCGCGCGCCATCATCACGGCCGAGACCACGTTGACGTCGAGCGCGGTCTGCCATTCGCCGCGCGGCGAGGCCAGGCCGTTGTCGAGGTAGCTGCAGGCCAGGTTCACGAGCGCGTGGATGCGGCCCTCGGCATCGGCCGCCTGCTCGACGCAGGCCTGCACCGCGGCGTCGTCGGTGATGTCGGTGGCAATGAATTTCGCACCGATCTCGCGCGCCACCGCCTCGCCGCGCGCCACGTCGATGTCGGCCAGCACCACGCGTGCACCGGCATCGCGCAGGCAACGGGCCACGCCCGCACCGATGAGGGTCGCGCCACCGGTGACGAGCACCGTCCTGTCCTGCAAGTCCTTGTCGCTCATGCCTTTTCTCCTGGTTGGTCCCGTTGTCAATTGCTTGCAGTTACTTTAGATTTGAAGGATTCAGCCCCCAATCCGGATTGCGCAGCCGCTGTCCGCAAAACGCATTTATTCGCTGCCCCCACGCCGCCCCGCATGGAACACGCTGTCGCTGCATCGGCCTCGCTTCCCCTGTCGCGCTATGCCGTCATCGCCACGCCCGACCTCGACGAGGCGCGCGACGAGGTGGCGCGCATCTTCTGTCCGCACCGGCTGCACCTGGGCCACGGCAGCTCGCGTTTCGACGCGCGCCACCACGTCGCGCCGCTGGGCGACATCTCGCTGAACTACGTGCAGTACGGTGCCGAGGTCGAGATCGATCCCGGCTGCCTCGGCGACTTCTATCTGCTGCAGATCCCGCTCAGGGGCAACGCCCGCATCGAATGGGCCGGCCAGAGCTTCACCTCCGACGCGCACCGGGCCTCGCTGGCCTCGCCGAGCCAGCCGCTGCGCATGCGCTGGGGCGACGACACGCCGCACCTGATCGTGAAGATCGGCAAGGCGGTGGTGCAGCGCCACTGGGAATCGCTGTGCGGCGAGCCGGCCGGCGCGCGGCCGCTCGAATTCGAGCCCGAGATCGCGCTCGACGAGGGCGCGGGCGCGAGCGTGAAGCACCTGGTCGAGTTCCTCGCGCAGGAGCTCTCGTGCGGCCGCACGCCGCTGACCACGCCCTTCCTGGCCCAGGCCGAATCGGGCCTGATCCACACCCTGCTGGGCCAGTTGCCGCACAACCAGAGCGCGCGCCTGGGCGCCGAGCGCGGCGACGTCTCGCCGCGCGCGCTGCGCCGCGCCCGCGAGTACATCGAGGCGCACCTGCCCGATGCGCTCACGGTCGACGAGATCGCCTCGGCCAGCGGGCTGTGCGTGCGCAGCCTGCAGGTGGCGTTCCGCCAGCATGCGGGCCAGACGCCGATGGCCTACCTGCGCGAGCGGCGGCTGCTCGCGGTGCACGAGCGCCTGAGCGACCCGGGCGCCGACACCACCGTGACCTCGGTCGCGCTGCAGTTCGGCTTCGCCCACCTCGGGCGCTTCGCGCAGGACTACGCGCGCCGCTTCGGCGAATCGCCCCATCGCACGCTGCAGCGGCACCGCTGAAGGCACCCGCGGCCACTTTCATAGAATCCACGCCCTGTGCATGCCGGGCGGTTGTCCGGGCGCCATGCGCCCCCAAATGACAACGATGGCCACCAAGAAACAAGACACCTCCTCCCGCATCGCCGACAACAAGAAGGCGGCGTACAACTATTTCTTCGAGGAACGCTTCGAGGCCGGCATGGTGCTGGAAGGCTGGGAAGTGAAGGCGCTGCGCGAAGGCAAGGTGCAGCTCACCGACGGCTACGTGGTGATCCGCGACGGCGAGATGTTCGTGCTGGGCTGCCAGATCAACCCGCTCAAGAGCGCCTCGACCCACGTGACGCCCGACTCGGTGCGCACCAAGAAGCTGCTGCTGCACAAGGAAGAGATCCGCCGCCTGACCGGCAAGGTCGAGCAGAAGGGCTACACCCTTGTGCCGCTGAACCTGCACTGGAAAGCCGGCAAGGTGAAGTGCGAGATCGCGCTGGCCAAGGGCAAGGCCGAGCACGACAAGCGCGACACCATCAAGGACCGCGAAGGCAAGCGCGAGGTCGAGCGCGCGATGAAGAGCCGCAGTCGCTGAGTTCGCGTTTTTTTGCGCGGCCATGGAATAAACGCGGCGCCGCGGGCGTTCATGCAGGTGTCGCCGGATCGTCCGGCGCCACAACCAGGAGCTCTTCCATGCCGCTGACCTCGCGCCATCTTCCTTTCCTCGCCGCCACGCTGCTGGCCGCCTCCCTGCTCTCGCTGCCCGCCGCGGCCCAGCCCAAGGCGGCCGACGGCGCCCTGGTCGGCCCCAACGGCATGACCCTCTACACCTTCGACAAGGACACGGCCGGCAACGGCAAGTCGGTCTGCAACGGCCAGTGCGCCACCAACTGGCCGCCGTACATGGCGGCCGACGGCGACAAGGCCGCGGGCGACTTCAGCATCGTCACGCGCGACGACGGCAAGAAGCAGTGGGCCGCCAAGGGCTGGCCGCTGTACTACTGGATCAAGGACACCAAGCCCGGCGACAAGACCGGCGACGGCGTCAACGGCAGCTGGAAGACCGCCAAGCCCTGACCTCCGACCCGCCCGCCTTCCATGGACGCCCGCCAGCTCGCCCCGCTCATTCCCGGCCTGCGCCGCTATGCGCGCGCGCTGACCGGCAATGCCTGGGCGGCCGACGACCTGGTGCAGGACACGCTCGAGCGCGCCTGCAGCAAGTGGCGGCTGTGGGTGGCGGGCAGCGACCTGCGCGCCTGGCTGTTCGCGATCATGCACAACCTCTTCGCGAGCCAGGTGCGCCGCGCGCCGCCGCCGCATGCGGCCGTGCCGCTCGACGAACTGCCGCCCGAACAGCAGGGTGGCGTCGACCCCGGCCGCGACCACGGCGTGCGGCTCGACCTGCAACGCTGCCTGCTGCAGCTGCCGGAAGAGCAACGCGCCGTGCTGCTGCTGGTGACGCTCGAGGACCTGTCCTATGCCGAGGTCGCGAAAGTGCTCGGCATTCCGCTGGGCACCGTGATGTCGCGGCTGTCGCGCGCCCGCGTGCGGCTGCAGGAACTGCTCGACGGCGCGGCCGCATCCGGCACGGCGGCGGGCACACTGGCGGGCAGTGCGGCCCCGCGCCCCGGCCTGCGCCGCCTCAAGTAACGCCATGAACCGCCCCGCCCCGCCCCCTTCCGACGACGAACTGCATGCCTGGGTCGACGGCCGGCTCGCGCCCGAGCGCCGCGCCGCCGTCGAGGCCGCGCTGGCGGACGATCCGGCCCTCGCGGCGCGGGTCTCGCTCTGGCAGGCGCAGCGCGACACGCTGCGGCAGCTGCATGCCGAACTGCTCCACGAGCCCGTGCCGGCCCACCTGTCGGCCGTGCTCGAACGCGAGGCCGCGCCGCGCGACGGCTGGTGGCGCTGGGGCGGCATCGCGGCCGGCCTGCTGGTCGCCTTCGGCGCCGGCTGGCTCGGCAATGCCCAATGGAGCGCCAGCCAGCGGCCGGGCACCGCGCTGGCGCGCGCGCCGGCGGTGCGCGAGTTCGTCCATGCGGCCTCGCTCGCGCACCAGGTCTACACGCCCGAAAAACGCCATCCGGTCGAGGTGGCCGCGGCCGAGCAGCAGCACCTGGTGCAGTGGCTGTCGCGCCGGCTCGATCGGCCGCTCAAGGTGCCGGACTTCTCGACCCTGGGCTACACGCTGGTCGGCGGCCGGCTGCTGCCCGGCGAGAACGGCGCGCGGGCCCAGTTCATGTTCGAGGACGCGGCCGGCGAGCGCGTCACGCTCTATGTCGGCCAGCTCGATCCCAAGACCGCGGGCGGCCCGCCGGCCCCCGCGCCCGAGACCGCCTTCCGCTTCGCCGCCGAGGGCGCCGTACCCAGCTTCTACTGGGTCGACCAGGGATTCGGCTACGCGGTGGCCGGCCGGCTGCCGCGCGAAACGCTGATGAAACTGGCGACGCTGGCCTACCGGGATCTGTCTTGAGCGCGGCATACACTCGGCCGGTTCGCGCATGCATCCCCCCATTTCCATGTTCGCGATCACTCAACGAAGGAGAAACTGCATGAAATTGCTCAACGCCTCGATCCTCGCGGCCGCCCTGCTCGCCGGCTGCGGCAGCATGTCCAACCAGAGCGCCAGCGCGCCCGACACCCCGACGCGCACCGCCGACGGCGTGCTCGTCGGCCCGAACGGCATGACGCTCTACACCTTCACCAAGGATGCCGCCGGTTCGGGCACCTCGGCCTGCAACGGCCAGTGCGCGACCAACTGGCCGCCGCTGGGCGTGGCCGAAACCGCCAAGCCGATGGGTGGCTACACCATCATCATCCGCGAGGACGGCAAGCGCCAATGGGCCTACAAGGGCTGGCCGCTGTACTACTGGGCCAAGGATGCCAAGCCGGGCGACAAGACCGGCGACGGCTTCGCCAACGGCGCCTGGAAGCTCGCGCGTCCCTGAGACAGCGCCCGTCGCCCCGGGCTCGCGCCCGGGCGATCCACGCCAGGAAGGCGGCCCGCAGCGGCCGCCTTTTTCGTTTCCGGACCCGCCGCGCGCAGGCGGCAGAATGACCCGATGCCCCTGAACGCCAACCTCGACGCCTTCGCCGCCCTGCTGCCCCTGGGATTGATCACCGACGAGCAGCACGATGCCGTGCTGGCCCATCCCGGCTTCCCCACGCTCGCGCCGCTGCCGAGCCCGGCGCACGCGCTGGACTGGATGCAGCAGCAGGGGCTGATCGACCCCGTGGCATCGCACGTGCTGCGCATCCAGTTCGACCGGCGCGTCGAGCGCAACGCCCTCGACCGCGGCACGCGCGACGAGGCCGTGGCGGTCGCCGAACAGGCCGAGGCGCTGCACCGGCTCGGCGAGCGCGGCATCGTGCGCGAGGCCGTGCTCGCGCTGCATGCCCACGGCCGCATCGACGCCGATGCGCGCGACGAGGCACTGGAGCGCGTGCCGGTCGGCGGCGCCGAGCCCGACCCCGAGGCCACGCATGCCTGGCTCGACCCCGAGCCCTTCGAGGCGCTGGTCCTCCAGGGCCTGGTCGACGCGCCCCGGCTCGCCACCGCGCGCGCCCATCCCGAATACGCGAGCCTGCCCAGGCCGCCGACGCCGGCCCATGCCTATGCCTGGATGCGGCTGCGCGGGCTGCTGCCGGCCGAGAACGAGGACGAAGACGCGCTGGTCGAGCGCATCGTCGCGGCCCACGGCGAATCGGCGGCCGAGGATGCGGAGGACACGCTCGACGAATCCGAGGAACTGCTCGAGGCCGGCGCGCTCGGCCTCTCGCATGCGGTGGTGCAGGCGCTGCGCGACGACGGCCTGCTCGACGCCGAGGACCTCGAGGAGGCGCTGCCGTGGGTGCCGCTGGTGTCCGACAAGCGCGCCGACCCGGCCACCGCCCTCGCCTGGCTGGTGACCGACGGCTGGCTCGAGGAAGAGCGCTTCGAGGCCATCGCCGCGCGCGTGGAGGCCGAGCCGGCCTTCGTCGGCGCCGACGAGCGGCGACAGATCATCGCGCAGGCGCGCGAGCGCATCGCGGCCGAGACCGCGAGTTCGAAGGCCGCGACGCGCAAGCGCTCGACGGGGCTGCGCCCCCCGCGCTGGCTCGGCGTGCTCGCGGTGATCGCGATGGTCGGCGCGGCGGGCGCCTACCTGTGGCAGCTGAACGGCCTGCCGGCCTGCAACAGCGACCTGGCGCGGCGCGAGCTCGACGGCCTGGTATCGAGCACCAGCAACGACGAGCGGCTGCGTTCCGAGCCCGGCGTCGAGGCCCGCGTGAGCGCGCTGCGCGAGATCGGTTTTCTCAAGGCCGACAACGTGCGCGGCTGCCTGGCCACGCTGTCGCGCGACGGGAAGACCGAGGCCATCGGCTTCATCATCGGGTCCGACAGCGGCGGCACGGTGGTCCGCGGCGCCGAGGCGGCGATCGTCGAGGCGCGCTTCGGCGCGCTCGATGCCGAAGGCCGCCCGCAGCACAACGCCGAGCCGGTCGGCCGGCTGGCGCTCGCGGACGCGCTGCGCGAAGGCGTGGACAACCTGGAAGCGCGCATGCGGGCGCCCAAGACCCTGCAGGAACGCCTGCGCGCGCTGCGCGAAATGCCGCTCATGCCGATCGACCCGGACCCCAGGCTCGCGCTGACCGAGGTCGAACCCGCCGGCGCCTGCCAGGCCGGGGACGGGCAGCAGCAGGTCTGCCCGGTGGTGATGGTCTACGACGACCGCCGGCTCGGCGCCATCGGCGGCGTGCGCGCCAGCGGCGCCGCGTCGCTGCCGCTGCGCGCCGAGATCACGCTGGCGCCCGACGACATCGGCGTCTGGCGCGTGGATGGGGATTTCGATCGACGCTTCGCGATGGCGGTGGTCGAGGCACGGCTTCACAAACAGGGCGCGACCGATGCCGCCTTGGGCCCGCTCGAGCTGCCCGAGCCGCCACCGCCCCCGCCGCAGATCGTGCTGCCGAAGCTGCCGCCACCGAAGGTGGCGCGCTGAGCGCCGCGCCCGGCCTGGCCGGCCGGGGCGCGGCGACCGTCCTCAGACGGCCGATTCGCGGCTCGCGCGCTTGCGCTCGTGTTCCTTCAGGAAGCGCTTGCGCAGGCGCACGCTCTTGGGCGTGATCTCGACCAGCTCGTCGTCCTCGATGAACTCGACGCCGTACTCGAGCGTGAGGTCGATCGGCGGCGTGATCTTGATCGCGTCTTCCTTGCCCGAGACGCGGAAGTTCGTGAGCTGCTTGGTGCGGGTGGCGTTCACCACCAGGTCGTTGTCGCGGCTGTGGATGCCGACGATCATGCCTTCGTAGACCGGATCGTTCGCCTTCACGAACATGCGGCCGCGGTCGTCGAGCTTGCCGAGGGCGTAGGTGAAGATTTCACCGTCGTCCATCGAGATCAGCACGCCGTTCTTGCGGCTGCCGATCTCGCCCTTGTGCGGCTCGTAGCTGTCGAAGATGTTGCTGATCAGGCCCGAACCGCGCGTCAGGTTCAGGAATTCGTTGGTGAAGCCGATCAGGCCACGCGCCGGGATGCGGTACTCGAGGCGCACGCGGCCACGGCCGTCCGGCTCCATGTTGACCAGCTCGCCCTTGCGCTCGCCCAGGGCCTGCATCACGCCGCCCTGGTGCTGCTCTTCGATGTCGGCCGTCACCAGCTCGATCGGCTCGTGCTTCTCGCCGTTGACGTTGCGGAACACCACGCGCGGCTTCGAGACGGCCATCTCGTAGCCTTCGCGGCGCATGTTCTCCAGCAGGATGGTCAGGTGCAGTTCGCCGCGGCCCATGACCTCGAACACGCCTTCCTCGTCGGTCTCGTTCACGCGCAGCGCCACGTTGTGCTGCAGTTCCTTCTGCAGGCGGTCCCAGATCTGGCGGCTGGTGACGTACTTGCCTTCGCGGCCGGCCAGCGGGCTGGTGTTGACGCAGAAGTTCATGGTCAGCGTGGGCTCGTCGACCTTGAGCATCGGCAGCGGCGCCGGGTTCGCGGGGTCGGTCACCGTGACGCCGATGCCGATGTCGGCGATGCCGTTGATCAGCACGATCTCGCCCGGGCCGGCTTCGGTGGCCTGCACGCGGTCCAGGCCCTGGAAGGTCAGCACCTGGTTGATGCGGCCCTTGATGGACTGGCCGTCCGGGCCTTCCATCACCAGCACGTCCATCATCGGCTTCAGGGTACCCTGGCTGATGCGGCCCACGCCGATGCGGCCGACGAAGGTCGAGAAGTCGAGGGCCGAGATCTGCAGCTGCAGCGGCGCGGCCGGGTCGCCCTTCTGCGAGGGCACGTGCTTCAGGATGGTGTCGAACAGGGCCGACATGTCCGGGCCCCACTGCTCGCCGGGCGCACCCTCCTCGAGCGAGGACCAGCCGTTGATGCCCGAGGCGTAGACCACGGGGAAGTCGAGCTGCTCGTCGGTCGCGCCGAGCTTGTCGAACAGGTCGAAGGCGGCGTTGACCACCTTGTCGGGGTTGGCACCGGGCTTGTCGACCTTGTTCACCACCAGGATGGGCTTGAGGCCCAGGGCCAGCGCCTTCTTGGTCACGAAGCGCGTCTGCGGCATCGGGCCTTCCTGCGCATCGATCAGCAGCACCACGCCGTCGACCATCGACAGCGCGCGTTCCACTTCACCGCCGAAGTCCGCGTGGCCGGGGGTGTCGACGATGTTGATGTGCGTGCCCTGCCAGGTCACGGCGCAGTTCTTCGCCAGGATCGTGATGCCACGTTCCTTTTCGATCGCGTTGTTGTCCATCACCGTGTCGACGACCTTCTCGTGCTCGGCGAAGGTGCCCGATTGGCGCAGCAGCTGGTCGACCATCGTGGTCTTGCCATGGTCCACGTGGGCAATGATGGCGATATTGCGGATTTGCTTGGTCATGGTGTCGCTTCGGTCTGTGGTGCGTTCAAAAGAATTTGCTGGATTTCGATGGGGTTCAGCAAGCGCCCCGGGATCAGTTCATGGGCGGCCACGTGGGCCGTGCCGAGGAAGGCCGGGGGCGATTCGCCGAACACCGCGACCCGGGCCGCATCGGCCCACGGTCCGCGCCGACGCAGGCCGGACAGAAAGCGCCCTGCATCCTCGCTGCCCAGCGTGACGATCGTGTGGCCCTCGACCAGGCATTCGGCAGGCAACAACCGGGCCAGCCGCTCGTCCTCGTCCATGGCTTCCAGGGCCTCGAGCGTGATGCACTGGGCCGCCACGAAGCCGCCGGTGGCGGTGCGGCGCAGCGAGCTCAGGTGGGCGCCGCAGCCCAGCGCCTCGCCGATGTCCTCGCCCAGGGTGCGGATGTAGGTGCCCTTGCTGACCGAGGCCTCGATGCGGATGGCATCGGCCGCGGTCTGCGCGATCTTCAGCGCGTGGATGACGACGTCGCGCGGCGCGCGCTCGACCTCGATGCCCTCGCGCGCGTATTCGTAGAGTGCCTTGCCGTCCTTCTTGAGCGCGCTGTGCATCGGCGGCACCTGGCGGATCGGGCCGGTGAACAGGGCCTCGGCGCGCGCCAGGTCCTCGGCCGCGACCTGGACCGGGCGTTCGGCGATCACCTCGCCCTCGGCATCGCCGGTGGCGGTGCGGATGCCCAGCCGCGCGGTGGCGACGTAGGTCTTGTCGGCGTCGAGGTGCAGCTGGCTGAACTTGGTGGCGGCGCCGAAGCACAGCGGCAGCACGCCGGTGGCCAGCGGATCGAGCGTGCCGGTGTGGCCCGCCTTCTCGGCGCGCAGCAGCCACTTGGCCTTCTGCAAGGCCTGGTTGCTGGACAGTCCCAGTGGTTTGTCGAGCAGCAACACCCCATGCACAGGGCGCCGCTGCACCCTTGTGCGTGGCGCATTCATGGCTAGTCGTCTTTCGAACGCGAAGCGACGGCCTGCGCGATCAGCGCGTTCATGTCGGCGGCACGCTCGGTGGTGCGGTCGAACACGAAGTGCAGCGTGGGCACGGTGTGGATGTGCAGGCGCTTGAACAGGCCGTTGCGCAGGAAGCCCGCGGCCTGGTTGAGCGCTTCGGTGGTCTCGGCCACGTCGCCGGTGAGCAGGCTGAAGAAGACCTTCGCATGCGCATAGTCGGGCGTGACCTCGACCGCCTGCAACGTGACCATGCCCACGCGCGGGTCCTTCAACTCGCGCGCGATCAGCTCCGTCAGATCGCGCTGGATCTGATCGGCGACCTTGAAGGCGCGGTTGGGAGTAGCGGCTTTTCTTTTGGGCATGTCAGGAATGCGGGAGCGACATCGGATTCAGAACGCAGAAGCCGCGAAGACTGCGCAGAGGTCGCAGAAGCAGCAGAAGAAACCTCTTTCTTGCTTCTGCGACTTCTGCGAGACCTTCGCGACTTCTGCGTTCGGTTGTCCGTATTACAGGGTCCGCGCGATCTCCTTGATTTCGAAGAACTCGAGCTGATCGCCCTCTTTGATGTCGTTGTAGTTCTTGAGCTTGATACCGCACTCGAAGCCTTCGCGCACTTCGCGGACATCGTCCTTCATGCGCTTGAGCGAGTCGACTTCGCCGGTGTAGACCACCACGTTGTCGCGCAGCAGGCGGAAGTGCGAGCTGCGGGTGACATAGCCCGAGGTGACGTACGAGCCGGCCACGGTACCGATCTTCGAGGCCACGAACACCGTGCGGATCTCGGCCGAGCCGATGACTTCCTCGCGGCGCTCCGGCGCCAGCATGCCCGACATGGCGACCTTGATCTCGTCCACCGCGTCGTAAATGATGCTGTAGTAGTTCAGCTGGACACCATTGCCTTCGGCCAGCTTGCGCGCGCCGGCATCGGCACGCACGTTGAAGCCGATCACCACCGCCTTCGAGGCGATCGCGAGGTTGATGTCGCTTTCGCTGATACCGCCCACGCCCGCATACACCACCTGCACCTTGACCTCGTCGGTCGCGAGCTTGAGCAGCGATTGCGCGAGCGCTTCCTGCGAGCCCTGCACGTCGGCCTTGATGATGATGCGCAGCGTCTGCACCTCGCCCGCCGACAGGTCGGAGAACATGTTCTGCAGGTTCGCGGCCTGGGCCTTCGCCAGCTTGGTGTTGCGGAACTTGCCGGCACGGTAGGTCGCGATTTCGCGCGCACGGCGCTCGTCGCCCATCACCATGAACTCGTCGCCGGCCTGCGGCACTTCGGTCAGGCCCTGGATCTCGACCGGGATCGACGGACCGGCCGTCTTGGTCGGCTTGCCGTCCTCGTCGAGCATGGCGCGCACACGGCCATAGGTCGAGCCGGCCAGCACCACGTCGCCGGTCTTGAGCGTGCCGGACTGCACCAGCACGGTCGCGACCGGGCCGCGGCCCTTGTCGAGCTGGGCTTCGATCACCAGGCCCTTGGCGGCGGCATCCACCGGCGCCTTGAGTTCCAGCACTTCGGCCTGCAGCAGCACCTGCTCGAGCAGGTCGTCGATGCCCTGGCCGGTCTTGGCCGAGACGCCGACGAACGGAACGTCGCCGCCGTACTCTTCGGGCACCACCTCCTCGGCCACCAGTTCCTGCTTCACGCGGTCCAGGTTGGCATCGGGCTTGTCGATCTTGTTGATCGCGACCACGATCGGCACACCCGCCGCCTTCGCGTGCTTGATGGCTTCCTTGGTCTGGGGCATGACGCCGTCGTCGGCCGCCACCACCAGGATCACGATGTCGGTGGCCTGCGCACCGCGGGCACGCATGGCGGTGAACGCCTCGTGACCCGGGGTGTCGAGGAAGGACACCATGCCGCGTTCGGTTTCCACATGGTAGGCACCGATGTGCTGCGTGATGCCGCCGGCTTCGCCCGCGGCCACCTTGGCGCGGCGGATGTAGTCCAGCAGCGAGGTCTTGCCGTGGTCGACGTGGCCCATGACGGTCACGACCGGTGCGCGCGGCAGGGCTTCCGCCGTTTGCGCCGACACGTCCTCGTCGGTGAAGGCTTCGGGATCGTCGAGCGCGGCAACCACCGCGTTGTGACCCATTTCCTCCACCACGATCATCGCGGTGTCCTGGTCGAGCGCCTGGTTGATCGTGGCCATCTGGCCCAGCTTCATGAGCTGCTTGATCACCTCGGAGGCCTTGACCGACATCTTGTGCGCGAGCTCGGACACCGTGATGGTTTCCGGCACGTGCACCTCGATGATGCGGGCCTCGACCGGCGCCGCCGGTGCGTGCTGCTGGTCGTCGTGGCCACGGTCGTTGCCACGGCGCCCGCGCGGACCGCCGCGCCAGTTGCCACGGCCCACGCCGCCGCTCGCGTCGCCGCGGGTCTTGATTTCCTTCTTCTTGGCGGTGTCGCCGGCCCAGCTCGACGAGAGCTTGGCCGACTTCACTTCCTTGCCGGCGGCACCGCCGGCGGGCGCCGCCGTGGCGGCACCCGGCGCGGCCGGTGCCCCGGCGCGGGCCGCGGGCGCGGTCGGCTTGTGCAGCGTGCCCTTGACGCCACCGGCGGGCTTGACCTCGGCGGGCTTCTCGGCCTTGTGCGGCACCAGCACGCGGGCCGGCGCATTCATCATGGCGCGAATGGCTTCGGCCTCGGCCAGGGCCTTGCGACGGCGCTCGTCGAGGTCGCGCGCACGCGCGGCTTCCTCGTCGGCACGGGCCTTCGATTCGGCGGCGGCCTTGGCCTTCGCGTCTTCCTTGGCCTGCGTGGCGGCGGCCTGGGCCGTGGCCTTGGCCTCGGCGGCCTGCTTGGCGGCGGCGACCTGCGCCTCCGCGGCTTCCTTCAGCGCGGCGACTTCGGCCTCGGCCTTGGCGGCGCTGTTGGCGGAGCTGCGAACGACCGGCTTGGCCGCGTCGGCCTCGGTCTCGGCCTTCTTCTGGGCTTCCTGGCGAGCCGCCTGCGCGGCTTCCTGGCGTGCCTGCTCGGCCTGTTCGGCCTGTTCGGCGCGTTCCACCTTCTCGCGTTCGCGGGCTTCGGCTTCCTCGCGCTGGCGGCGCTTCTCGGCCAGCTCTTCTTCCTGGCGACGGATCAGCTCGGCCTGGCGGCGGGCTTCCTCCTCGCGACGGGCGAGTTCGGCTTCATCGATGCGCGGCGCGGCCGGCTCGGCCGGAGCGGCGACGGGCGCGGCAGCCACCGGCGCCGGGGCCTCGACGGCACCCGCGGGGCCTTCGTCGCGCTGGATGAAGGTGCGCTTCTTGCGCACCTCGACCTGGATCGTGCGGGCGCGGCCGGTGGCGTCCGCCTGCTTGATCTCGCTGGTCGACTTCTTGGTCAACGTGATCTTCTTGCGCTCGGGCTCGACGGTGCCGTGGCTGGCCTTCAGGAAACCGAGCAGGCGCTGCTTGTCCGACTCGGTCAGTGCGTCGCTGGCGGCCGCTTTGGGCACGCCGGCGCTGCGAAGCTGGTCGAGCAAGGTTTCGGGAGTCTTCTTGAGTTCATTCGCGAACTCGGCGACAGTGGTACTGGACATATTCGTTTCGTGCCTCCATGACCATCACTCTTGGCCGGCGAACCAGTGTTCGCGGGCCTTCAAGATGAGGGTTTTGGCGTCATCGGCGCTCAGGCCGGTGATCTCGGTGAGTTCATCGACCGCGAGGTCGGCCAGGTCGTCGCGGGTGTTCACCCCCGCCTCGGCCAGCTTCGGAATCAGGTCGGGATTCAGGCCTTCGAGGTCGCGCAGGTTCTGCGAGACGGTCTCGACGCCCTCCTCCTTGGCGATTTCCATGGTCAGCAGCGCATCCTTGGCACGCGAGCGCAGCTCGTTGACCGTGTCTTCGTCGAAGGCTTCGATCTCGAGCATCTCGGAGATCGGCACGTAGGCCACTTCCTCGAGGCTGGTGAAGCCCTCGGAGATCAGGATGTCCGCGATTTCCTCGTCGACGTCGAGCTTCTCCATGAACAGGCGGCGCGCGGCGTCGGTCTCGTTCGCCTGCTTCTGGGCCGACTCGTTGGCGTCCATGATGTTGATCTTCCAGCCGGTGAGCTCGGAAGCCAGACGCACGTTCTGGCCGCCACGGCCGATCGCGATCGCGAGGTTTTCCTCGTCGACCACCACGTCCATGGCGTGCTTCTCCTCGTCCACCACGATGGAGGACACGTTGGCCGGCGCCAGGGCGCCGATCACGAATTGGGCCGGATCCTCGCTCCACAGCACGATGTCCACGCGCTCGCCGGCGAGCTCGTTGGTCACGGCGTTGACGCGCGTGCCGCGCACGCCGACGCAGGTGCCGATCGGATCGACGCGCTTGTCGTGCGAGAGCACGGCGATCTTGGCGCGCGAACCGGGGTCGCGGGCGCAGCTCTTGATCTCGAGCAGGCCCTGTTCGATCTCGGGCACTTCCTGGCGGAACAGCTCGATCATGAACTCGGGGGCCGAGCGCGACAGGATGATCGGCGCGCCGCGCAGCGTCAGGTCGACCTCCATGATCATGGCGCGCACGCGGTCGCCGTTGCGCAGGTTTTCCTTGGCGATCATCTCGCTGCGGCGCAGGCGGCCTTCGACGCGGCCGGCCTCGACGATGATGTCGCCCTTGTCCAGGCGCTTGACGGTGCCCACGAAGATCTTGTCGCCGCGCGACATGAAGTCGTTGAGCAGCATCTCGCGCTCGGCGTCGCGGATCTTCTGCAGGATCACCTGCTTGGCGGCCATGGCGCCGATGCGGCCGATCGGCACCGAGTCCACCGCTTCCTCGATGTACTCGTCGACCTCGATGTCGGGCATCTCTTCCTTGGCTTCGAACAGCAGGATTTCCTGGTCGGGCTGCTGCAGGCCGGCTTCGTCGGGCACCACGTGCCAGCGGCGGAAGGTCTCGTAGTCGCCGCTGTCGCGGTCGACGGCGACGCGGATGTCCACCTCGCCCTGGTACAGCTTCTTGGTGGCCTGCGCCAGCGCGGACTCGACCGCGCCGAAGACGACGTCACGCTCGACGTTCTTCTCGCGCGAGATCGCATCCACCAACATCAACATTTCGCGATTCATGCCACCACTCCTCTAGTCAGTCCGGAACCTTTGTTCCGCCAATGTCCTGCGAGCCCTGACGGGCCCTGGGCTTGCGCCCCTTGAAATCCACGATGGGTGCCAGCCGCGCCTCGCGCAGCTCGTCCAGCACGAAGCCCAGCGCCTGCAACGGTGCCGGCGCGCGCTTCTTGCTGACCTTCTGACCCGGCTTGGGCTCCGGCTCGTCGCTCCAGACGATCTGCCAGCCCCGGGGGCCGTCGGACCCCTCAGCCTGTGCGGCCCGCTCGAGCGTGCCGCGAAACTTCTTGCGATTGGCCGACACCTGGCCGGCCGCCGCCTCGCCGATCGGCGCCTTCAGCGTGATGTCGATCACTTCGCCCTCGAAGCGCTCGAAATCCTTCTCGTGGCGCAGCGGACGGTCGATGCCCGGCGAGGACACCTCGAGCTGCTTGTAGTCGGCGCCATCGACCTCGAGCGCGAACTGGAGCTGTCGCGTGACCTTCTCGCAGTCCTCGACCGTGACGAAGGGCTCGGGCGTACCGGCGGCGAGAGCCTCCGATGTGGGGGCCGTCCACGGCAAATCAATCGTCACGCGCAGCAATCCTCCCGCCGAGCGTTCGATCTCGACCAGGTCGTAGCCGAGGCCGGCCACGGTTTGTTCCACTGTCTGCTGCAATGCCACGTGTTCGAAGGTGCCTTTTTTATTCAATCGACGATGTGCAATAACCCGCCCGCCAGGTACCGCGCCATCGATAAAAATCGCTTCGGCGAGAAATCGCGAGGAAACCGGAAATTGCTGCCACCCGGAATTCCACTCGATAACTCAATACCGGATGGACCATAAAAAAACGGGCGGTTGGTACCCGCCCGTTTGGTCGTGAGCCTCCAATTATATGCCACTTCTGTGATAAATGAAGGGGCACTTCTGCACGCGGACCACGCCCGTTCGCGGCTCAGGGCGTGGCGGCCCCTTCCCGAGCGGCGGCGACGCGCCTGGAGCGCGCCCAGACGGCCGCGAACAGCACCGATCCCAGCGCCAGCGCGGCCGCCGCGACCAGCAGCGGAATCTGGAACGAGCCGGTGCGCTGCGCCAGTGGCGCCGCGAACAGCGGGCCGATGATCTGACCCACGCCGTACGACGCGGTGGCGTAGCCGATCAGCCCGGCCGCCGCATTGCCACGCAACCGGCGCGCGTCGCGCACGGCGAACAGCGTGATGGCGGTGAACGGCATGCCCAGCAGCAGGCTGCCGAGGGCGAAACCGACCACGCTCGGCCAGGCCACGGACAGCACCACGCCGACCGCCTGCAGCGCATAGGCGATCGCCAGCAGCAGGCGGTTGTCCCAGTGCATGGGCGCGCGCGAGCCGATCAATGCGCCCGGAATGATCGCGGCGCCGAACAGCGGCCAGAAATAGTCGGGCCAGAACGAGCCCGGCAACGCCTGGCGCGCGATCACCGGCAGGAAGGTGGCGGTGATGATGTAGCCGAAGCCCGCCAGCCCGTAGAGCGCGACCAGCCAGATCGCGTCGGAACGCGCCGCGGCCGACTCCTGGGCGCTCGGCGCCGCGACGGGCGCGGGCGCCGCGCCGCCGGCCACGGCCTGCTCGCCGTCGTTGAACACGCGCCAGATCGCCGCGATCAGCACCAAGGCGAGCACGCCCAGGCCGATCCAGCCGGCTTCGGAGCCCCAGCGGCCGAGCGCCCCGCCCAGCAGCCCGGTCATCGCGATACCGACGCCCGGGCCGGTGTAGATCACGCCGCCGAGCGCCGGCGAACGCGTTTCGGCCAGCCGGCGCAGGCCCCAGCTCGAGGCGAACACGAACACCCAGGCGCTCATCACGCCGGCCGCCGCGCGCAGCACGCCCCAGGCGGCGAAGCTGTGCAACAAGCCCATGCCGACCAGCAGCGCCGCGGTGGCCAGCAGGCCGCCGCGCACCATGGTCTTGGCGCGCACGCCGATGGCCGCGCAGCTCACCGCGCCGACGAAATAGCCGAGGTAGTTGAGCGAGGCCAGCAGCCCGCCAGCCTCGAGCTCGAGCTTGCCCTCGTGCAACATGATCGGCAGCATCGGCGTGAAGGCGAAGCGCCCCAGCCCCATGGCCACCGCCAGCGTCACCATGCAGGCGAGCGCCGCCCGCCAGGCGCCGCGCCTGTCTTGTCCGATTTCCGACATCTTTTCGCGCAATGCTCGTTGTTGTAGGTCGCGTTTGCCGTCAGGCCAGCTGCGCGGCGGCCACCAGTTTCTGCGTGTAGGGGTGTTCGGGAGCGTCGAGCACCCGGTCGACCGGGCCCGACTCGAGGATCGCCCCGTCCTTCATGACGATGACCTGGTGCGCCATGGCGCGGATCACCTCCACGTCGTGCGTGATCAGCAGATAGCTCAATCCGCGCTCGCGCTGCAGCCGCTGCAGCAGCCCCAGCACCTGCTTCTGGATCGTGACGTCGAGCGCGCTGGTGGGCTCGTCGAGCACCAGCAGGCGCGGATCGACGATCAGCGCGCGCGCGATCGCCAGCCGCTGCCGCTGCCCGCCCGAGAACTCGTGCGGATAGCGGTCGAGCAGCGCCGGGAACTGCGCCTCGGTCAGCCCGACGTCGGCCAGCGCCTGCAGCGCCCGCGCGCGCCGGTCGGACGCCTTGAGTTCGGGCGCATGCACCAGCAGGCCCTCGCCGACGATCTGCTCGACGGTCATGCGCGGCGACAGCGAGGAGAACGGGTCCTGGAACACCACCTGCATCGCGCGCCGCAGCGCGAGATCGGACGCCTGGCCCTGCCCCCAGCCCTGCCCCTCGACCTTCAGCGCGCCCTGGAAGCGCAGCAGCCCCAGCGCGGCCAGCGCCAGGGTCGACTTGCCCGAGCCCGACTCGCCGACCACGCCCAGGGTTTCGCCGGGCGCGATGCGGAACTCGGCACCCTGCACGGCCACGAACTCGCCCTTGCCGAACCAGCCGGCGAAGCCGGGCCTGGGCACCGGATAGCTCACGCGCAGTCCCGTGGCCGAGAGGATCGGCGCCGCGTCGGGCCGCGCCGGCGCGGGGGTCACGTCGCGCGTGGGATGGCTGTCGATCAACTTGCGCGTGTAGGGGTGTTGCGGCGCCTCGAACACGTCCGCCACCGGGCCGTGCTCGACGATGCGGCCCTGCTCCATCACCGCGACGCGGTCGGCGAAATGGCGCACCAGGTTCAGGTCGTGGGTGATCAGCAGCACCGCCATGCCGTACTTGCGCTGTAAATCGGCCAGCAGCTCGAGGATCTGGGCCCGCACCGTCACGTCGAGCGCGGTGGTCGGCTCGTCGGCCAGCAGCAGGCGCGGCCGGCAGGCCAGTGCCATGGCGATCATGGCGCGCTGGCGCTGGCCGCCCGAGAGCTGGTGCGGCAGCGCGCGCGCGCGCCGCGCGGGCTCGGGAATGCCGGTGTCGGCCAGCAGTTGCACCGCGGCCTCCTGCGCGGCGCGTGCCGGCAGGCCCTCGTGCAGCTGCAGCACCTCGGCAATCTGGTCGCCCACGCTGTAGAGCGCATTGAGCGCGGTCATCGGCTCCTGGAAGATCATCGCGATCTCCTTGCCGCGGATGCCGCGCAGCTCGCGCTCGGGGATCGACAGCAGGTCGCGCCCGTCCTGCGCGCGCTCGGCATCGAACAGCCGCGCCGAACCCGAGAGCTCGGCGTTCTGCACCAGCCGCAGCAGCGACAGCGCGGTGACGGTCTTGCCCGAGCCCGATTCGCCCACCAGCGCGAACTTCTCGCCGGCCGCGATCCGGAAGTCGACGCCATGCACCACCGGCTTGCCGCCGAAGGCCACGCGCAGGCCGCGCACGTCGAGCAGCGGCGCGCCGGCCGCGAGGGAGGATTGGCCCGGCTTCACTTGTCGGTCTTCCGTGGATCGAGGGCGTCGCGCAGCGCGTCGCCCATGAAGGTCAGCAGCATCAGGGTGAAGACCAGCACGCCGAAGGTGGACATCGAGATCCACCAGGCGTCGATGTTCGCCTTGCCCTGGTTGAGCAGTTCGCCCAGCGAGGGCGTGCCCGGCGGCACGCCGAGCCCGAGGAAGTCGAGCGAGGTCAGCGCAAGGATGGCCGCGCTCATGCGGAACGGCAGGAAGGTGACGACCGGCACCATGCTGTTGGGCAGGATGTGGCGCCGCATGATCTGCAGGTTGCTCACGCCGAGCGCGCGCGCGGCGCGCACGTAGTCCATCTGGCGGTTGCGCAGGAACTCGGCGCGCACGTAATCGGCCAGCGACATCCAGCCGAACAGGCTCAGCAGCACGAGCAGCAGCAGCACGCTGGGCGTGAAGATGGCGCTGAAGATGATCAGCAGGTAGAGCTCGGGCATCGAACCCCAGATCTCGAGCAGCCGCTGCAGGAACAGGTCGGTCTTGCCCGCGAAGAAGCCCTGGATCGCGCCGATGGCGATGCCCAGCACCACGCCCACGGCCGTGAGCGCCAGCGCGAACAGCACGCTGACGCGGAAACCGTAGATCAGCTGCGCCAGCAGGTCGCGCCCGCGGTCGTCGGTGCCCAGCAGGTTCTCGCCCGAGGGCGCGGCCGGGTTGGGCTGCTTCGCGAAGTAATTGAGCGTGCGCGGGCCGTAGGGATTGGGCGCGTAGAGCGCCCAATTGGCGCCGGCCGTGATGCGGTCGCGGATGAAGGGATCGAGGTAGTCGGCCGGAGTCTCGAAGTCGCCGCCGAAGGTCTTCTCGGAGTAGTCGCGCAGCACCGGGAAGTAGGTCTGGCCCTCGTAGCGCACCACCAGCGGCTTGTCGGTGGACAGCAGCTCCGCGAACAGGCTCAGCACCACCAGCACGGAGAACAGGACCAGGCTCCAGAAGCCCAGCGGATTGCGGCGGAAGCGGCGCCAGGCGCGCCGGCCCGGGCTGTCCGACTTGGCCGGCGGATGCGGCGCGGCGGGAGTGGGCATCGATTCAGTCAAACTTCACCCTCGGATCGACCCAGACGTAGCAGAGATCGGAAATCAGCTTGGTCACCAGCCCGATCAGCGTGAACAGGTAGAGCGTGCCCAGCACCACCGGGTAGTCGCGCCGGATCACGCTCTCGTAGCTCAAGAGGCCCAGACCGTCGAGCGTGAACAGGGTCTCGATCAGCAGCGAGCCGGTGAAGAAGGCGCCGATGAAGGCGGCCGGAAAGCCCGTGATGATCGGGATCAGCGCGTTGCGGAACACGTGCTTCCAGAGCACCTGCCGCTCGGCGAGGCCCTTGGCCCGCGCGGTCAGCACGTACTGCTTGCGGATCTCCTCGAGGAAGGAGTTCTTGGTCAGCATCGCCGTCACGGCGAAGCTGCCGATCACCATCGCCGTGACCGGCAGCGCGATGTGCCAGAGGTAGTCGACGATGCGCGCGCCCCAGCTCAGGCTCTCCCAGTTCGGCGAGGTCAGGCCGCGCAGCGGGAACCACTGCAGTTGGCCGCCGAAGATCACCAGCAGCGCCACGCCGAGCACGAAGCCCGGGATGGCATAGCCGATCAGCACGATCAGCGTGGTGAGGAAGTCGAAGCGCGAGCCCGCGCGCACTGCCTTGGCCACGCCCAGCGGCACCGCGATCAGGTAGCTGATGAAGAAGGTCCACAGGCCCAGGCTGATCGAGACCGGCATCTTCTCCTTGACCAGTTCCCAGACGTCCTTGCGCTGGTAGAAGCTGGTGCCGAGGTCGAAGCGCGCGAAGGACTTGAGCATGGTCCACAGGCGCTCGTGGGCCGGCTTGTCGAAGCCGTAGAGCTTCTTGATCTCCTCGATGCGCTGCGGATCGAGGCCCTGGCGGCCGCGGTAGCCGGCGCCGCTGCTCGCGGCCCGCTCGCCGCCCGAATCGCGCCCCTGCAACTGCGCCACCATCTGCTCGACCGGACCGCCCGGCACGAACTGGATCACGCCGAAGGTGATGATCAGCACGCCCAGGAGCGTGGGGATCATCAGCAGCAGTCGCTTGAGGATGTAGCTGGCCATGCGGTTTGTCGTGCTCCGGATCTGTTCGGGTGCGGCTGGCGCTACTTGTTGGCCGGCGAGGCCCACCACGTCGCGAGGGCCCAGTCGCCGACATCGTAGTACGGCGGAACGGTCGGCGGCAGTACCACGCCGGCCGGCCGGTAGCCGACCAGGAAGGCGCTGCCGTAGTACATCGGGATCGAGTAGTAGCCGGCCGAGAGCACGCGGTCGAGCACGCGCAGGGCCGTGGTGAGCTCGGGGCGCGTGGTGGCCGACACCACCTTGCCGACGATGGCGTCGACCGCCGGATCGGCGATGCCCCAGTAGTTGGAAGAGCCCGGCGTCTCGGCCGACTTCGAACCGAACAGCTCGAACAGCTCGCCGCCCGGCGCGCTGTTGCCCGGCAGCCGCATCGAGGTCATGTCGAAGTCGTAGTTCTGCATGCGCTGCTGCGAGAGCGAGAAGTCGACGGTGCGAAAGCTCATCTCGATGCCCAGCTTCTTCAGCGCGGTCTGCAGCGGCGTCGCCACGCGGATCAGCGAGGGCTGGTCGTTGAGGAACTCGATCGTGAAGGCCTCGTTCTTCGCATTGCGCAGCGCGCCGTCGCGGTAGGTCCAGCCGGCCTCGGCCAAGAGCGCCCTCGCCTTGCGCAGGTTCTCGCGCAGGCTGCCGGGCGGATCGGTGCTCGCGGGCACCGGCGCGGGCCCGAACACCTCGGGCCGGAGCTTGGCGCGCAGCGGCTCCATCAGCGCCAGTTCGTCGGGCCCGGGCAGGCCTTCCGCGTGGAAGTCGCTGTTCGGGAAATAGCCCTGCACCCGCGTGTAGATGCCGTAGAACAGCTGGCGGTTGAGCCACTCGAAGTCCATCGCGAGGCCGATGGCCTGGCGCACGCGCACGTCCTTGAACTTGTCGCGGCGCGTGTTGAAGATGTAGCCCTGGAAGTCGCCGGGGTTGTGGTTCTCGAAGCCGCGCTTGACGATCTCGCCGCTGTCGAACTGCTTGCCCTTGTACTGGCGCGCCCAGTTGCGCGAGACGAACTCGCGCATGAAGTCGAACTCGCCGGCCTTCAGGCCCTCGAAGCGCGCGGTCTCGTCGAGATAGACCTTGTAGGCGATGCGGTCGAAATTGAACAGGCCCTTGCGCACCGGCAGGTCCGCGCCCCAGTAGTCGGCGCGGCGCACGTAGGTGATGTCGCGGCCCAGCCGGTCGCTCGCGGGCTTGTAGGGACCGGAGGCGATCGGCACCTCGGTCACGATCTGGTCGAAGGGCTTGCCGCCGCCCCATTGGCGGCTGAAGACGGCCATGCTGCCGACCACCAGCGGCAGCTCGCGGTTCGGGCTCGCGAAGTCGAAGCGCACCGTGCGTTCGCCGAGCGCGGTCGCCTTCTTGACCTCGGCATAGATGGTCTTGAACTGCGGCGCCGCGAGCGGGCCGATCAGGGTCTGGAACGAATGGACCACGTCGGCCGCCAGCACCGGCGAGCCGTCGTTGAAGCGGGCCTTGGGATTGAGCCTGAAGGTCACCGAGAGCCGGTCGGGCGCCACGTCGATGTCCTCGGCCAGCAGGCCGTAGACGGTGGTCGGCTCCTCGGAGTTGCCGGTCATCAGGCTCTCGAACATCAGCGCGCCGAGGCCCGAGGGCCCGGTACCCTTGAGCGTGAACGGGTTGAACTTGTCGAAATTGGTGGGCCGGGTCGGCGGCACCAGCCTGAATTCACCGCCCTTGGGCGCGTTCGGATTCACGTAGTCGAAGTGCGTGAAGCCCGGCGCGTACTTGATGTCGCCGAATTGCGCGTACGCATGGGCGGCCCACGAAGGGGCCGCCGAGAGCGCCAAACCGAACCAGAGCAGCCAACCTCGCATGCGAGAATTCTGCCCCGAGATTTTCACGAGGCAACTCCATGGGCTTTCTTTCCGGCAAAAAACTCCTGATCACCGGCGTGCTGAGCAACCGCTCCATCGCCTACGGCATCGCCAAGGCCTGCCATGAACAGGGTGCCGAGCTCGCCTTCAGCTATGTCGGCGAACGCTTCAAGGACCGCATCACCGAGTTCGCGGCCGACTTCGATTCCAAGCTGATCTTCGACTGCGACGTCGGCGACGACGCCCAGATCGAGAAGCTGTTCGCCGACCTGTCGCAGGCCTGGCCGAAGTTCGACGGCTTCGTGCACAGCATCGGCTTCGCGCCGCGCGAGGCGATCGCGGGCGACTTCCTCGAGGGCCTGTCGCGCGAGGGCTTCCGCATCGCGCACGACATCAGCGCCTACAGCTTCCCGGCGATGGCGAAGGCGGCCCAGCCCTATCTCAACGACCGGTCGGCCCTGCTCACGCTGACCTACCTGGGCGCCGAGCGCGCGCTGCCCAACTACAACACCATGGGCCTGGCCAAGGCCTCGCTCGAGGCCTCGGTGCGCTACACGGCGGCCTCGCTGGGCCCGAAGGGCGTGCGCGTCAACGGCATCAGCGCCGGTCCGATCAAGACGCTCGCGGCCAGCGGCATCAAGGGCTTCGGCAAGATGCTCGGCGCCGTCGCCGAGGCCTCGCCGATCCGGCGCAACGTGACGATCGAGGAAGTCGGCAACGTGGCGGCCTTCCTGCTGAGCGACCTCGCCAGCGGCGTGACGGCCGAGATCACCTACGTCGACGGCGGCTTCAGCAACGTCGTCGGCGGCATGGCCGAGTAAGCGGCCAAGCTGCTCACGGGCGCGGCCTCGCGCCCGTCGGACGGCGATGCGCGCCGGTCGCGCCGCGCTTGCCCCGCCATGGAACTTCGGCCACAAATGGGCATCCATCGGTCGTTTCCAGCTACTCATTTCATAGCACCCGTGCTCCATCGACGTTCCCTGCTGCTCGCCACCCTGGGCCTCGTGCTGGCCTTGCCCGCGCGCGCCGGTGCGCCGGCCCTGATGCTGGCCGAGGTCTACAAGCCGGGCATGTCGCTGGCCGACTACTGGGTCAGCGAGAAATACGACGGCGTGCGCGCGTACTGGGACGGGCGGCAGCTCCACACGCGCGGCGGCGAGCGCATCGTGGCGCCGGCCTGGTTCACCGCGACGCTGCCCAAGCAGCCGCTCGACGGCGAACTCTGGGCCGGCCGCGGACGCTTCGCGCATGCGGTGTCGACGGTGCGCAGCCAGGCGCCCAACGACGTCGCCTGGCACGAGATGAAGTTCATGGTGTTCGACCTGCCGGCCCAGGGCGGTGACTTCACGGCCCGCCTCGGCGTGCTGCGCAGGCTGCTGCCGATCACGGACGCGCCCTGGGTGGTCGCGGTGCCGCAGGAACGCGCGACCACGGCCGAGGCGCTGCAGGCGCTGCTCGACAAGACCGTGAAGATGGGCGGCGAAGGCCTGATGCTGCACCGCGGCGCCTCGCTCTACCGCGCCGAGCGCAACAACGACCTGCTCAAGGTCAAGACCCACGACGATGCCGAGGCCCGCGTGGTCGGCCACGTGCCCGGCAAGGGCAGGCATGCCCAGCGGCTCGGCGCGCTGCTGGTCGAGATGCCCGGCGGCCAGCGCTTCAAGCTGGGCACCGGCCTGAGCGATGCCGAGCGCGAGCATCCGCCCGCGATCGGCACCTGGGTCACCTACCGCTACAACGGGCTCACGGCCGGCGGGCTGCCGCGCTTCGCACGCTTCATGCGCGTGCGCGAGGACGGCTGAGCCGCCCTGCGCAGCCGTCTCCCCTCGCGCTTCGGCGCTCAGGCGCTCTTCCGCACGCAGTCGGCGTAGTAGCGCTTCTTGCCCGTCTCGTCGACACGCGCCACCAGACCGTGGATGTCGGTCTCGAAACCCGGGCACTGCGTGTTGAACTCGCGCGAGAACTTCAGGTAGTCGACGATCTTCTTGTTGAAGACCTCGCCCGGGATCAGGAGCGGAATGCCCGGCGGGTACGGCGTGATCAGGCTGGTGGTGATGCGGCCCTCGAGTTCGTCGATCTCCACGCGCTCGGTCTTGCGGTGCGCGATGTGCGCGAAGGCGTCGCTGGGCTTCATCGCGGGCGTGAGGTCGCTCAGGTACATCTCGGTCGTCAGGCGGGCCACGTCGTAGCGCGCGTAGAGCTGGTGGATGTGCTGGCACAGGTCGCGCAGGCCGAGGCGCTCGTAACCGGTGTGCTGCTGGCAGAACTCCGGCATGATCCGCCACATCGGCTGGTTGCGCGCGTAGTCGTCCTTGAACTGCTGCAGCGCCGTCAGCAGCGTGTTCCAGCGGCCCTTGGTGATGCCGATGGTGAACATGATGAAGAAGCTGTAGAGGCCGGTCTTCTCGACGATCACGCCGTGCTCGGCGAGGAACTTGGTCACCACGCTGGCGGGAATGCCGCTCTCGGCGAAGTTGCCCTCGAGGTCCAGGCCCGGCGTCACGATGGTCGACTTGATCGGGTCGAGCATGTTGAAGCCGTCGACCAGTTCGCCGAAGCCGTGCCAGTTGCGCGGCGACTTCTTCGAGCGGCTCTTGCCGTTCTTCTCGCCGTGCATGATCCAGTCGTCCGGCACGCCGATGCCCTCGTCCACGAGCTTCTCGGGACCCCAGACCTTGAACCACCACTCGTCCTTGCCGAACTCCTCCTCGACCTTGCGCATGGCGCGGCGGAAGTCGAGCGCCTCGAGGATGCTCTCCTCCACCAGCGCGGTGCCGCCGGGCGGCTCCATCATCGCGGCGGCCACGTCGCAGCTCGCGATGATCGCGTACTGCGGGCTGGTCGACGAGTGCATCAGGTAGGCCTCGTTGAACAGGTCGCGGTCGAGCTGGCGGTTCTGCGAGTCCTGCACCAGCACGTGGCTGGCCTGGCTGATGCCGGCCAGCAGCTTGTGCGTGGACTGGGTCGCGAACACCAGCGACTCCTTCGGCCGCACGCGGCGCTTGCCCATCGCGTGGTAGGAGCCGTAGAAGGGGTGGAAGGCGGCGTGCGGCAGCCAGGCCTCGTCGAAGTGCAGCGTGTCGACGTAGCCGTCGAGCGTGTTCTTGATGGTCTCGGTGTTGTAGATCACGCCGTCGTAGGTCGACTGCGTGAGCGTCATCACGCGCGGCTTGACCTTGTTGGCATCGACGTCCGCCAGCAGCGGATTGGCCTTGATCTTGGCCTTGATGGCCTCGGGCTCGAACTCGCTCTTGGGGATCGGGCCGATGATGCCGAAGTGGTTGCGCGTGGGCTTCATGAAGACGGGGATCGCGCCCGTCATGATGATCGCGTGCAGGATCGACTTGTGGCAGTTGCGGTCCACCACCACCACGTCGTCGGGCGCCACCGTGTGGTGCCACACCATCTTGTTGCTGGTGCTGGTGCCGTTGGTCACGAAGAAGCAGTGGTCGGCATTGAAGATGCGCGCCGCGTTGCGCTCGCTGGCCGCCACCGGGCCGGTGTGGTCGAGCAGCTGGCCCAGTTCCTCCACCGCGTTGCAGACGTCGGCGCGCAGCATGTTCTCGCCGAAGAACTGGTGGAACATCTGGCCCACCGGGCTCTTGAGGAAGGCGACGCCGCCCGAGTGGCCCGGGCAGTGCCACGAGTAGGAGCCGTCTTCCGCGTAGTCGATCAGCGCCTTGAAGAACGGCGGCTGCACGCTCTCGAGGTAGCTCTTGGCCTCGCGGATGATGTGGCGCGCCACGAATTCGGGGGTGTCCTCGAACATGTGGATGAAGCCGTGCAGCTCGCGCAGGATGTCGTTCGGGATGTGGCGCGAGGTCTTGGTCTCGCCGTAGATGTAGATCGGCACGTCGGCGTTCTTGCGCCGCACTTCGCCGATGAAATTGCGCAGGTTCAGCACCGCCGGATCGAGGTCGGGCCCGATCGAGAATTCCTCGTCGTCGATCGACAGGATGAAGGCGCTGGCACGGCTTTGCTGCTGAGCGAACTGGCTCAGGTCGCCGTAGCTCGTGACGCCCAGCACCTCGAAGCCTTCCGTCTCGATGGCCTGCGCGAGCGCGCGGATGCCGAGGCCCGAGGTGTTCTCGGAGCGGAAGTCCTCGTCGATGATGACGATGGGGAAGCGGAATTTCATGGGGCAGAGCTCCGGGACAGGCAATGAGGCGCGAAGTGTACGGAATTCAGATGAAGAATTCGCCCACGCGCGCAATGCCCGCCGAATGTCGCCGCGATGCGTCCCGCCACGCCGCGCCGGGAGCCCCCACAAAGTGCAGGCGAGTCCGGGCGCGCGGGAGCGCATGCCTCAGAATGGGGTCGCCTGAAACAAAACAAGGAAGGAGATGTCAATGGCGAATTCCACGATCTGGTGGTTGATCGCTGGCGCGGCAATCGTGGTCGAGCTCCTGTCCGGCACGATCTACCTGCTGCTGCTGGCCGGCGGATTCGCCGCCGCGGCGATCTCCGCCCACCTGGGCTTCGGCACCGTCACGCAGTTGCTGGTGGCCGCCGTCGTCGGCGTGGTCGCGGTGCTGGCCTGGTACTCGATCCAGCGCAAGCACCCGCCGCCCCCACCCACCGAAGCCAACCGCGACCTCAATCTCGACATCGGCGAGCGCGTGCAGGTCGAGGCCTGGAATCCCGACGGCACCGCCACCGTGCGCTACCGCGGCGCCCAGTGGACCGTCGTGCAGCGCGCGGGCCATGCGCCCTCCACCGGCGAGCACCGCGTGGTGGAGGTGGTCGGCAGCCGGCTGGTGGTCGACAAGATCTAGAACCCGAGAACGAAAGAGGAAAGGTACAGAAGCCATGGAATATTCGGTCCCCGTCATCATCCTGGTCATCGCGATCATCTTCATCAGCCAGTCGGTGAAGTTCGTGCCGCAGCAGAACGCCTGGGTGCGCGAGCGCCTGGGCAAGTACCACGGCACCATGACGCCCGGCCCCAACTTCCTGATCCCGTTCATCGACCGCGTGGCCTACAAGCACAGCCTGAAGGAGATCCCGCTCGACGTGCCGAGCCAGATCTGCATCACGCGCGACAACACGCAACTGCAGGTCGACGGCATCCTCTACTTCCAGGTCACCGACCCGATGCGCGCGAGCTACGGCTCGTCGAACTACATCGTGGCCGTGACCCAGCTCGCCCAGACCTCGCTGCGCAGCGTGATCGGCAAGCTGGAGCTCGACAAGACCTTCGAGGAGCGCGACGTCATCAATGCCCAGGTGGTCGCGGCCATCGACGAGGCGGCGCTCAACTGGGGCGTGAAGGTGCTGCGCTACGAGATCAAGGACCTGACGCCGCCGAAGGAAATCCTGCAGGCGATGCAGCGCCAGATAACGGCCGAACGCGAGAAGCGCGCGCTGATCGCGGCCTCCGAGGGCCGGCGCCAGGAGCAGATCAACATCGCCACCGGCGAACGCGAGGCCTTCATCGCGCGCTCCGAGGGCGAGAAGCAGGCCCAGATCAACAACGCCCAGGGCGAGGCGGCCGCGATCACCGCGGTGGCCACCGCGACGGCCGACGCCATCGAACGCGTGGCCGCCGCGATCCAGCAGCCGGGCGGCGAACAGGCGGTGCAGCTCAAGGTCGCCGAACGCGCGGTCGATGCCTACGGCAAGGTCGCGGCCGACTCCAAGACCACGCTGATCGTGCCGAGCAACATGACCGAGACCGCGGCGCTCATCGCCTCGGCCATGCGCATGGTGCAGGCCGGCAAGTCCTCGGGGCCGACGGCCTGAAGCTTTCCGGAAACGGCCCCGGCGACTGCTACAATCATGGGCTTCGGAGCGGTGGATGAGCGGTTTAAGTCGCACGCCTGGAAAGCGTGTGAGGGTTAATAGCCCTCCGCGGGTTCGAATCCCGCCTGCTCCGCCAGAGAGTCTTTGTTCGCAACCGTTCGCGAACATGCAGGAAGCCCGAGTTGCCATTGGCACTTGGGCTTTTTTGTGGGCGCCCGTTGCTCGCGCGCGACTGGCGTACGATCCGCAGGTTCTCAGTTCCCAGGAGGCGCCGCATGGCAGGACACCCCAGCACCAAGCCGCTCGGCAGCACGTCGCTCGACCGCACCCTCGAAAAGACCGAGCAGGTCGCCGCCGACGTGCAGAAGGCCTCCGACAACCTCGCGGTGGTCAACACCGTGCTCGAGCAGGAGCTGCCCGAGGAGGTACAGGTGGGCGACGTGGCGCTGGCCATCGCACACACCAGCCAGCTCGAGGAAAAGCTCGCGCAGTCGGCCGAGCAGCTCGCCGAGGTCAATGCCGCGCTCAGCGAGGAGATCGAGAAGCGCATCGAGGCCACGGCCCAGCGCGACGAGAGCGTGGCCCGCGCGAAGAAGCTCGAGCAGGCCGCCGGCACGGGCAAGAGCGCGAACGACTGACGCCGCGCGCTTGGGCGATGCCCGAGCCTCGGTCATCGCATGAAATAGGGACACGCCGCGTTTCTCCGTCTCCTTTCTCCTACGCGACAAGCTCGCGCGGCACGCTACGCTATTGGTTCTCACACCCTATCCGTGGCATGGCCCTCATCACGTTCCTCGTCGAGGACAACAAGACCATCAGGGACAACCTGGTTCCGGCACTCGAGGACCTCGTGAATGCCCAAGTCGTTGGCTTTGCCGAAACCGAATCCGAAGCGCTGGCATGGCTGCGCGACCATCCGGCCGAGTGGCAGCTGCTGATCGTCGACCTGTTCCTCAAGGAAGGCTCGGGCCTGGGCGTGCTCGCGGGCTGCAAGGAACGTCGTCCCGGCCAGCGCGCGGTGGTGCTGAGCAACTACGTGACGGCCGACATTCGCACGCGCTGCGAGACCCTCGGCGCCGACGCGGTCTTCGACAAGTCGCGCGACCTCGACGCCTTCATCGAGTACTGCAACACCGACCGCCCCTCGGGACTCGCGCCGCTCTGAAGCCACGGGCGCCCATCGCCCTCCTCTTCATTTTCTTGCGCCGTTTCGAACGCCCATGAAAAAAGGGCCCGAAGGCCCTTTCTCGTTGGAACGCGGATCGCAGCCGATCACCGAACCACGGCGATCTGCGTACGCTGGCCACCCTTGTAGGTGTAGAGCGTCAGCGCGCCGTTCTTGATGTCGCCCTTCTCGTCGAAGGCGATCGGGCCGGTCACGCCCTTGTACTGAATCTTGCCCACTTCGGGCAGGTACTTCTCGGGGTCGGACGAACCGGCCTTGACCATGGCTTCGGCCAGCACGTTGACCGCGTCGTAGACGTACGGTGCGTAGATCTGGACGTCGACACCGTTCTTGGCCTTGAACTTGGTCTTGAAGTCTTCCAGCGGCTGCTTGAAGTCGCCGTCCACGCCGCCGGCTTCGGCGCACACCACCATGTCTTCGCCGATGGCATCGCCAGCGAGCTTCGGCAGTTCGCCGGTGCACAGGCCGTCGCCGCCCATGAACTTGACGTTCAGGCCGAGCTGCTTGACCTGCTTGAGCATCGGGCCGCCGACGGCGTCCATGCCGCCGAAGAACAGCACGTCGGGCTTGGCCGACTTGAGCTTGGTCAGGATGGCGTTGAAGTCGGTCGACTTGTCGGTGGTGAATTCGTGGCCCACGATGGTGGCGCCGGCGGCCTTGGCCGACTTCTCGAATTCTTCGGCGACGCCCTGGCCGTAGGCCGTGCGGTCGTCGATCACGGCGATGTTCTTGCCCTTGAGCGTTTCGACCGCGTACTTGCCCAGCGTGCCGCCGAGTTGCGTGTCGTCGGCCACCACGCGGAAGGTGGTCTTGAAGCCCTGGCGGGTGTACTTGGGGTTCGTCGCCGACGGCGAGATCTGGGGGATGCCGGCGTCGCTGTAGAGCTTCGAGGCGGGGATCGTGGTGCCCGAGTTCAGGTGGCCGACCACGCCGTTGACCTTGCTGTCGACCAGCTTCTGGGCCACGGCCGTGCCTTGCTTGGGATCGCCTGCGTCGTCTTCGGCGACCAGTTCGAACTTGGCGACCTTGTCGCCGATCTTCAGACCCTTGGCATTCAGTTCCTCGATCGCCATCTTGGCGCCGAACTCGTTGTCCTTGCCGAGGTGGGCAATGGGACCGCTGGTCGGAGCCACGTGGCCGATCTTCACGACCAGTGCATCGGCGGGAGGTGCAGCGGGTGCCGGGGCGGCCGCGGTGGGCGCCGGGGCAGCAGCGGGTGCCGCAGCTTCTTCTTTCTTGCCGCAAGCCACCAGCGTGAGTGCAGCCAGAGCGACCGCAGTCCATTTCAATTGCATGAGAACCTCCAGAACATGGATGATGAGATTGAGAAACCGGTCGTGTGATCCGGGCGCTCCTGACCTCGCAAGTTCCGCGCCGCAGACCCGGGCCACCCTAACCCTCCAGCTTTGGCCCACCCGACCTGGCGCGCAGTTTAGCCGAAGCATCACCCCTCGAAAGTTGGCGTAGACCCTGGGTTTTCCGAGAGTTCGGCGGCCATCGCCTCGATCACCAGAGCGCGCAAAACGGCTTCGATTTCGCCGCGCAAACGCGGCACCATCGCATCGAGTTGCTGCTGCACGGCGGCCGCCACCGTGTCGCTCAAACGCTCCTCGAGCGAGAAGTCCACGCGCTGCAGAACGCGGTGCAGCAACTGCTCCTCGAGCCGCACGATGTCGGCCTCGGAACGCTGCACCGCGGGCGGCAGTGCGACGGCCTGGGCCGGGTCGGGCATGGCCGGCGCGGCGGCGTCCGGACCCGCGTTGTCCGTCAACGGCGAATGCGCCGCGACCGGCTCGGCGGGCAGGTCGAGCACCGTCGTCAGGGTGGGAACGAAACGCGGCGGCGTGCGGGTCGGACTGGCCATCAGGATGCGCTCCTCGCGAAGTCGTGCGGCTGGATCGTGTAGCCGCGGTCGGCATAGTGGCGCCAGCGCGCGCGGCCGATCTGGCGGTCGTCGGGTTCGTTGCTCACGATGTCGATCAGGCGCTCGTAGCGCTCGAAGCCCGCGGGCACCTGTGCCCCGAGATTGACCAGCAGTTCGCGGTGCGGCAGCGCCGCCGATTCCGCGCCCTCGTCGGCCAGGATCACGGGCGAGCGCGACAGCACGTGGGCCGGCGCGTCGGCTCGGCAATGCGCGACGAACTCGGTCGGCGCCAGTTGCCAGAGCCCGGCATCGACCGCGTCGAGCCATTGCGCCTCGCCGACCACCACCACGCGCATGCCGCGCGTGGCGACGGCCTTGCGCACGAGCCGGCAGGCGTAGCTGAGCTTGTCGGGCGCGTTGTAGTGAAAGCCGATCTCCGTCACTGCACCGAACGCGCCTTGCGGGCCGCCGCCTTGCTCTCGCCCTTGCCCTCGTTCTTGCGCTCCGCCCTGGCCTTCGCCTTGGCGCTGTCGGCGGCGGCCGCGCCGTCCTGCGCGCGGCGCGTCAGGTACGAGACCAGCAGGCCCACCGGCCGGCCCGTCGAGCCCTTGGCCGCGCCGCTCTTCCATGCGGTGCCGGCGATGTCCAGGTGCGCCCAGGCGAAGTCGGCCGTGAAGCGCTGCAGGAACTTGGCCGCGGTGATGGCACCGCCCGCGCGGCCGGCCACATTGGCCACGTCGGCGAAGTTGGTCTTCAGGCCCTCGGCATATTCGTCGTCGAGCGGCAGGCGCCAGCAACGGTCCTGCGAAGTCTCGCCGGCCGCCTCGAGCGCCGCGGCCAGCGCGTCGTCGCTCGAGAACAGGCCGCTGCGCACGCCGCCCAGGGCCACCACGCAGGCGCCCGTGAGCGTCGCGATGTCGATCACGGCGGCGGGGTCGAAGCGCTTGGCGTAGGTCAGCGCGTCGCAGAGGATCAGCCGGCCCTCGGCATCGGTGTTGAGGATCTCGATGGTCTGGCCGCTCATGCTGGTGACCACGTCGCCGGGCTTGATGGCGCGGCCGTCGTTCATGTTCTCGCACGAGGGGATCAGGCCGACCACGTTGATCGCGGGCTTGATGCCGGCGAGCGCGCGGAAGGTGCCGAGCACGCTCGCGGCGCCGCACATGTCGAACTTCATCTCGTCCATTTCGGCCGCCGGCTTGAGCGAGACGCCGCCGGTGTCGAAGGTGATGCCCTTGCCGACCAGCACCACGGGCGCCTGGTCCTTGGGCCCGCCCTGGTAGCGCAGCACGATGAAGCGCAGCGGCTCGGCCGAGCCCTGGGCCACGGCCGCAAAGGCGCCCATGCCGAGCTTGTCGACCTCCTTGGGACCGAGCACCTCGCACTTGATGCCGGGCAGCTTGCCCAGGCCCTTGGCGGCCTCGGCCAGCATCGTCGGCGTGGCATGGTTGGCGGGACGGTTGCCCCACTCCTTGGCGAACTCGATGCCCTCGACGGTGGCGCGCGCCTGCTCGAAGGCCGCGCCGACCGCGGCCGCGTCGGCCACGCCGACGATCAGCTGGCGGATGGTGCGCGGCTCGGCCTTGGACTTGGTGGCGGTGTAGACATAGCTGGCGTCGGCGGCCGCGGTCACGGCGCTCGCCACGGCCGCGGGCGCGGCGTCCTGGGCGAAGGCCAGCACCACGCGCTTGGGCGACTGGGCCTTGGCGGCGTTGACCGCGGCGATCACGCCGCTGCGCACCGAGGCCGGCTGGCCGTCGCCGATGGCCGCCAGCACCACGCGGTTGGCCGCCACGTCCTCGGGCCGGTACAGGGACAGCAGCTTGCCGGCCTTGTCGGGCAGGTCGCCGGCCTTGCGGGCGGCCGCGATCTGGACGGAAAGAGGGTCCTTGGACGCGAGCGGCGCGCTGCCCACGAGCACGATCAGGACGTCGGATTTTTCGGCCGCTGCGCGGGCGACGGTGAGGGTCTTGAGTTGAAAGTCCATAATCCTTTTTTTCCTCGAACGATGTTATTCCATTCTTCCCTACGCAAGGAGCTGTCCCGCAGCTTCGGAGCGACCCTCGTGGTCCTGGTCACCATCGTGATGACCATGATGCTCATCCGTACGCTCGGACTGGCCTCCAAGGGCAGCGTGAACCCGTCCGAAGTGTTCCTCGTCATGGCCTACACGGTGCTCGGCTACATGCCGACCATCCTGAGCCTGAGCCTGTTCATCGCCATCGTCGGCACCCTGTCGCGCATGTACCGCGACAGCGAGATGGTGATCTGGTTCTCCAGCGGCCGCGGGCTGTCCGACTTCGTCGAGCCGCTGTTCCGCTTCGCCTGGCCGGTGCTGCTGCTGATCGCCGCCATGGCGCTGATCGGCTGGCCCTGGGCCAACTCGCAGACCATGGGCATGCGCCAGCAGTACGAGCAGCGCGGCGACCTCGAGCGCGTCTCGCCCGGCGAATTCCGTGAATCGGCCGGCCGGCTGCGGGTGTTCTTCATCGACAAGGACTCCGCCGACAGCGCCACCGCCACCAACGTCTTCATCTGGTCGGTCGAGCGCAACCTGCAGATCACGACCTCGGCGCGCAGCGGCCGCATCGAGAACGTCGGCAATTCGCGCTACCTGATGCTGAGCAACGGCCAGCGCCTGGAGCGCCCGCTGCTGCCCAACGGCGCCCTGAAGATCAGCGAATTCGAGACCTACGGCACGCGTGCCGGCGGCAGCAGCGCGGGCTCCAGCGACGCCACGCCGCCGCGCGCTCGCACCACGCTGTCGCTGCTCGGCGACTTCAACACCAGCGCGGCGCGCGGCGAACTCGCCTGGCGCCTGGGCATGCTGCTGGCGGCCATCAACTTCGTGCTGCTGGCCCTGGCCGTCTCCAGCGTCAATCCGCGCGTGGGCCGCAGCGGCAACCTGCTGTTCGCGCTGTTCGCCTTCGTCATCTACTACAACCTGCTGAACCTGGGCCAGAGCTGGATCAGCTCGGGCCGCTACGGCATGGGCGGCTTCATGCTGCTGCTGCACGGCGGCGTGGCGCTGTTCGCCGTCTCCTGGCTGACGCTGCGCAACAACAACTGGACGCGCCGCAAGAACCGCGGCACGGGCGCCGCCCCGCCGCCGCCCTCCACCACCCGGCTGGAGCCCACGCCATGAGAACCATCCGCCGCCTGATCTACATCGAGGCGCTGAAGGCCGTGGCCTTCGTGACGCTCGGCTTCCTGAGCCTGTTCTTCTTCTTCGACTTCGTCGACGAGCTGCAGGCCGTGGGCCGTCCCGAGAGCCTGGCCTACGGGCCGGCGCAGGCGCTGCTCTACGTGACCTTGCTGCTGCCGAGCCACCTCTACGAACTGCTGCCGATCACCGTGCTGATCGGCTGCATCTTCGTGATGGCGCGGCTCGCGCAAAGCTCCGAATACACCATCCTGCGCACCAGCGGCCTCGGCCCCTGGCGCGCGCTGCGCACGCTGCTGGTGCTCGGCCTGGGCTTCGTGGTGCTGACCTTCGCGGTCGGCGACTACCTCGCGCCGGCCGCCGAGCGCGCCGCGCAGCTCGTGAAGTCGCGCTACCAGGGCACCTTCACCTTCGTGGGCAACACCGGCGCCTGGCTCAAGGAGCGGCAGGACAAGGCGTCCTACGCCGTCAACGTGCTGTCGATCTCGCGCAACGGCGCGCTCAAGACCGCGCGCATCTTCGAGTTCGACGACAAGGGCTACCTGCGCAAGCAGATGACCGCCGCCACCGCGCGCATCGAGCGCGGCTACTGGGTGCTGTCGGAGATCGAGCAGCAGGACTACGACACCCGCGCCGCCGAGGGCAAGGCGCACGTCGCCACCACAAAAATGGCCGAACTCAACTGGCCGACTTCGCTGACGGCCGAGATGGTGTCGGTGGCGCTGCTGCGGCCCGACCGCATGAGCACCATCGACCTGTTCGACTACATCCGCCACCTCGACGCCAACGGCCAGACCGCGCAGCGCTACGAGATCGAGTTCTGGCGCAAGGTGTTCTATCCGTTGTCCTGCCTGGTGATGGTGGTGCTCGCCCTGCCCTTCGCCTACCTGCACTTCCGCCAGGCCGGCATCACCACCTACGTGTTCGGCGGCGTGATGATCGGCATCAGCTTCTTCCTGCTGAACAACGTGTTCGGCTACCTTGGCAACCTCAGCAACTGGTCGCCCTGGATCACGGCGGCGGCGCCGGGGCTCATCTACTCGGTGATGTCGCTGGCGGCCTTCAGCTGGCTGGTGCTCAGGCGCTGATGGCCACGCCGACGGTGCAGGGCATCGTGCTGCTGGCGCACGGCTCGCGCGACCCGCGCTGGCGCGCGCCGATCGAGGCCGTGGCGGCACGAACGCAAGCGCTGTCGCCCGAGGCCCGGGTGCGCTGCGCCTACCTCGAGCTGGCCGCGCCCGACCTGCGCGGCGCGGTGGCCGCGCTGGCCGGCGAAGGCGCCAGCGCGATCCGCGTGGTGCCGCTGTTCCTCGGCATGGGCAAGCATGCGCGCGAGGACATCCCGCGCCAGCTCGACGCGCTGCGCGCCGAATGGCCCGCGCTGGCCTTCACGCTCGGCCCCACCGTGGGGGAATCGCCGCAGGTGATCGACCTGCTGGCCCGAATCGCGGTGGAAAACTGAACATCCGGACATTTCCATAGATTCCGAAGGCATAATAAATTCCGCAATAAGACGGAATTTGATATGAATCTGCACCAGTTCAAGTTTGTTCAGGAAGCCGTCCGGCGCAACCTGAACCTGACCGAGGCCGCCAAGGCGCTGCACACCTCACAGCCCGGGGTGTCGAAGGCGATCATCGAGCTCGAGGAGGAACTCGGCGTGGAAATCTTCGCGCGCCACGGCAAGCGCCTCAAGCGCGTGACCGAGCCGGGCCAGCACGTGATCGCGAGCATCGAGCTGATCATGCGCGAGGTCGGCAACCTCAAGCGCATCGGCGAGCAGTTCAGCGCGCAGGACAGCGGAACGCTGTCGATCGCCACCACCCACACGCAGGCGCGCTACGTGCTGCCGGTGCCGGTGGCCAAGCTGCGCGAGGCCTACCCCAAGGTCAACGTGAGCCTGCACCAGGGCTCGCCCGACCAGGTGGCACGCATGGTGATCGACGAGGTGGCCGAGATCGGCATCGCGACCGAATCGCTCGCCGACTACGCCGAGCTCGTGACCCTGCCCTGCTACGAGTGGCAGCACGTGCTGGTGCTGCCCAAGGAACACCCGCTGGCAACCAAGGAGCGCATCTCGCTCGAGGACCTGGCCTCCGAACCGATCATCACCTACCACCCCTCGTTCACCGGCCGCACGCGCATCGACCATGCCTTCGCGCAGAAGAAGCTCGCGCCACGCATCGCGCTCGAAGCCATCGACTCCGACGTGATCAAGACCTATGTGCGCCTCGGGCTCGGCGTGGGCATCGTGGCCGAGATGGCGGTGCGCGACGAATCGAACGCCGACCTCGTGGTGCGCCCGATGGGCCAGGTGTTCGGCCAGAACATCGCGCGCGTGGCCTTCAAGCGCAGCGCCTACCTGCGCAACTTCGTGTTCAAGTTCGCCGAGCTGCTGTCCGACCGGCTCGACCGCAACCTGATCGCCAAGGCCCTGAGCGGCCACCAGCAGGACTACGACCTCTGAGCAGCCCAAGCGCTCGCCCGACCTTCCTTCCACGCATCCCACCATGAGCACCGCCCCTTCTCCCCGCACGCCCGAGATCGCGACCAAGCTGCCCGCCGTCGGCACCACCATCTTCACCGTGATGTCCGCGCTCGCGGCCGAGAAGAACGCGGTCAACCTGGGCCAGGGCTTCCCCGATTTCCATTGCGATCCGCAATTGCTTGAGGACGTGACGGCCGCCATGGCCGCGGGCCACAACCAGTACCCGCCGATGCCGGGCATCCCCGCGCTGCGCGATGCCATCGCGGCCAAGATCGAGGCGCTCTACGGCCACCGCTACAGCGCCGCGGCCGAGATCACGGTGACCGCGGGCGCCACGCAGGCGATCATCACGGCCATCCTCGCGGTGGTGCGCGCGGGCGACGAGGTGATCGTGCTCGAGCCCTGCTACGACAGCTACGTGCCCAACATCGAGCTCGCGGGCGGCAGCGTGGTGCGCGTGCCGCTGGTGCCGGGCAGCTTCCGACCCGATTTCGACCGCATCGCCGCCGCTTTAAGCCCACGCACGCGCGCGATCATCATCAACACGCCGCACAACCCCAGCGCCACCGTGTGGACCGCGGCCGAGATGCGCCGGCTCGAGGAACTGCTCGCGCCCACCGAGGTGTTCGTGATCGCCGACGAGGTCTACGAGCACATGGTCTACGACGGCGCGCGCCACGAGAGCGTGGCGCGCTTCCCCGGGCTGGCGGCGCGCAGCTTCATCGTCAGCAGCTTCGGCAAGACCTACCACGTCACCGGCTGGAAGGTCGGCTTCGTGGCCGCGCCGGCGCCACTGATGGCCGAGTTCCGCAAGGTGCACCAGTTCAACGTGTTCACCGTCAACACGCCGATGCAGCACGCGCTGGCGCGCTACATGGCCAACCCCGCGCCCTACCTCGAGCTGCCTGCCTTCTACCAGCGCAAGCGCGACCTGTTCGCCGCCGGCCTCGCCAGGACCCGCTTCAAGCTGCTGCGCAGCGAAGGCAGCTACTTCCAGTGCGTCGACATCTCGGCGGTCAGCGATCTCTCCGAAGCCGACTTCTGCCTCTGGCTCACGCGCGAGATCGGCGTGGCCGCGATCCCGCTGTCGGCCTTCTACGGCGACGGCTTCGACCAGCGCGTGGTGCGCTTCTGCTTCGCCAAGAAGGACGAGACGCTGGTCGCCGCGCTCGAGCGGCTCGCCAAGCTCTGAGCCCATCGATCGGCGCCGGGCCACGGGACCGCACGCGATGAAGGCGCCACGGCTGCTCCTCGGCGCGCTCGCGCTGTCGTTCTTCGCCGCCGGCGCGGCCGACGCTTTCGTGCCGCTGCTGCCGGACCGGCAGTACTCGGCCGTCGACATGCTGCACATGCCGCTGATCACCGCGCTGTGCTACGCGTGGTGCCGTGCCGACCTGCTCGCGCGCGGCCAGGTGCCGCGCGGGCGCATCGCGCTGTTCGCGGGCCTGTTCCCGCTGCTGGGCGTGCCCGTGTTCTTCCTGCGCACGCGGCCCTGGCGGCAGGCGCTGCTCGGCCTGCTGCGCACCGTGGGCTTTCTCGCCTTCTGCCTGCTGCTCGCGAGCCTCGGCGGCCTGCTCGGCGACTTCGCCGCGGGCGCCTCGCACCGTGGCGGCTGAGGGAGGCACGCGCGCCATGGCGAATCCCCAGCTTCGCACCCTGCAGAAGGTCTTCGGCGGCGTCGGCGCGGCCCTGTTCGTGGTGGCGCTGCTCGTGGCGGCCCACACCCTCTACTTCATCCGCTCCGCGGTACACGCGCCCGGCGAGGTGATCGACCTGCTGCACGTGGAATCGGACGACGATGGCGACGGCACCTGGAAGCCGCGCGTGCGCTTCCGCACGGCCGCAGGCGAGACGATCGAGTTCGAGTCCTCGACCAGCAGCAACCCGCCCTCCTACGAAATCGGCGAAGCGGTGCAGGTGCTGCATGCGCCCGGCGATCCGCGCAACGCGCGCATCGACGGCTTCTTCTCGCTCTGGGGCATGTCCATCGTCTTCGGCGCCATCGGCACGGCCTTCCTGGTGGTCGTGCTGGTGCTCGCCATCGCCGCCGCGGCTACATCGGCGCAGCCCACCCGGCGCGGGCGCCGACGCCCACGGTAGGACAGTCCTGACCGGCGAAGGCGCGGCTCTCTTGCGCTGCGCGCACCCCGGGGTCACGAGCATCGAGGCTCGATAACAACGTCCCTGGAGAAAACATGTCGCTCTCGTTCATCCTGCTGATCGTCCTGATCCTTCTGCTGATCGGCGCGCTGCCGAGCTGGGGACACAGCCGTACCTGGGGCTACGGTCCCAGCGGCGGTCTTGGTCTCGTGCTCGTGATCGTGATCATCCTGGTGCTCATGGGCAGGATATGACGCGCGGGCGAGGCGACACGTCGCCTTGCCCTTCATGACGAGGCGAAGGCCTCTTCGGACGAAGCCCGCGGCAGCGGGCTTTTTCTTTGGAACGTCGAAAGGACCGTCAGGCCTGCAGCTGCGCCCAGGCCTTGTCGAGCCGCTTCACGCTCACCGGCTGCGGCGTGCGCAGTTCCTGCGCGAAGAAGCTCACGCGCAGCTCCTCGAGCAGCCAGCGGAACTCGAGCATGCGGTCGTCGACCACGCCCTTGCGCTCGGCCACCAGCCGCCAGTAGCGCTGCTCCTGCGGCCGCAGCTCGGCCAGCTTGGCGGTGTCGCGCGCCGGGTCGCCGCGCAGCTTGTCGAGCCGCAGCACGATGGCCTTGAGGTAGCGCGCGAAATGCTGCAGCTGCGTCCACGGCGCATCGGCGATGAAGCGCTTGCCGACCAGCTTCTGCAGCTGCTGCGCGGCGTCCTGCACCGACTCGGGCTGGATCTTCGTGTCCTTGATCTTGCGCGCGGCCGCGGCGTACTCCACGAGGATCGTCGCGGCCAGCCGCGCCACCTCGCTGGCGATCAGGGTCAGCCGGCCGCGCCCCTCGTCGAGCCGCCGCTTGAACGCGAACTCGTCGGCCGGCAGCGGCTCCTGCAGGAAGGCACGGTCGATCGCCACTTCGACGATCTGCGCGCGCAGCTCGTCGGCGGTGCCCAGCGGCATGTAGGCCACGGCCATCTTCTGCAGGTCGGGGATGTTCTTCTCGAGGTACTTGAGCGCGTCCTTGAGCTGCAGCGCGAACAGCCGTCGCAGGCCCGCGCGGTGCTTCGCGGCCGCGACCGCGGGTTCGTCGAAGACCTCGATCGTGACGGCATCGCCCTCGTCGCGCAGCGCGGGAAAGCCCACCAGCGACTGGGCGCCGCGGCGCACCTCCATCAGCTCGGGCAGTTCGCCGAAGCTCCAGGCGGTGTAGCGCTGGCCGGCCGGCAGCGCCGGCGTGGCGGGCGCGGCCGGCGCGGCCTCCTGGGCGCGGCGCGCGTCGGCGGGCGCCGCGGTCTTGGCGGGTTCGGCCGAGGCCTTCACGTTGAGTCCGGCCAGCGCCTGGAACGCACCGCGGGCCTTCGCGCCGAGCTCGGCCTTGAGCGCGCCGAGGTTGCGCCCCATGCCGAGCTGGCGGCCGTGCTCGTCGACCACGCGCAGGTTCATGAACAGGTGCGGCGCGAGCATGTCGAGCTTGAAGTCGGCGCGCTTCACGTCGATGCTGGTCATGTCGCGCACGCGCTTGAGCAGCACGTCGGTCAGCGAGCCCGTGCCGAACAGCTCGGGCGCCGACAGCGCCTCGGCCAGCTTCGCCGCCGACTCGGGCAGCGGCACCAGCCGCGAGCGCGGCCGCTGCGGCAGGCTCTTGAGCAGCGCCTGGATCTTGTCCTTGAGCATGCCCGTCACCAGCCATTCGCAGCGTTCCTCGCTGACCTGGTTGAGCACGAACAGCGGCACGCTGACCGTGAGGCCGTCCTTGGCATCGCCGGGTTCGTGCAGGTAGCTCGCGGCGCAGTCCACGCCGCCGAGCCGCAAGGTGGGCGGGAACGACTGGGTGGTGATGCCGGCCGCCTGGTGGCGCATCAGCTCGTCGCGCGTGAGGAACAGCAGGCGCGGCTGCTCCTTCGAGGCCTGCCGGTACCAGTTCTCGAAGGTCGTGCCGCTGGCCACGTCGGCCGGCAGCTGCGCGTCGTAGAAGGCGAAGATCAGCTCGTCGTCGACCAGCACGTCCTGCCGGCGCGACTTGTGCTCGAGGCCCTCGACCTCGCGCACCAGCTTGCGGTTGGCCGCGAGGAACGGAAAGCGGCTGTCCCATTGCCCGCCGACCAGCGCCTCGCGGATGAAGATCTCGCGCGCGGCGACCGGGTCGACGCGCGTGAAGTCGACGCGCCGGCCGCTGTAGACCACCAGGCCGTAGAGCGTGGCGCGCTCGAGCGCGGCCACCTGCGCGTTCTTCTTCTCCCAGTGCGGATCGAGCAGCTGCTTCTTCAGCAGATGGCCGCCCACCTGCTCGAGCCACTGCGGCTCGATGTTGGCGATGCCGCGGCCGAACAGCCGCGTGGTCTCGACCAGCTCGGCCGCCACGATCCAGCGCCCGGGCTTCTTCTTCAGGTGCGCGCCGGGGTGCTTGTAGAACTTGATGCCGCGCGCGCCGAGGTAGGCCTCGTCGTCCTCGAGCTTCCAGCCGATGTTGCCGAGCAGGCCCGCGAGCATCGACAGGTGCAGCGGCTCGTAGCCCGCGGGCTCGGCATTGATGCGCCACTTGTGCTCGGTGACCACCGTGAGCAGCTGCGAATGGATGTCACGCCATTCGCGCACGCGGCGCACGTTGATGAAGTTCTGGCGCAGCAACTGCTCGTACTGCCGGTTGCTGAGCTTGTGGCTGTCGCCATGGCCGCCGCGCGCATCGGCGATCCACTTCCACAGCCGCAGGTAGCCGCTGAACTCGCTCTTCTCGTCGTCGAACTTCGAATGCGCCTGGTCGGCCTGCTGCTGCGCTTCCATCGGCCGGTCGCGCACGTCCTGCACGCTGAGCGCCGAGGCGATCACCAGCACCTCCTCGAGCGCGCCGCGCGCACGGGCCTCGAGGATCATGCGGCCCACGCGCGGGTCCAGCGGCAGCTTCGCGAGCTCGGCGCCGGTGGCGGTCAGCTCGTTGGCATCGTCGACCGCGCCGAGCTCGTTGAGCAGCTGGTAGCCGTCGGCGATGGCGCGCGGCGACGGCGCCTCGAGGAAGGGAAAGCGCGACACGTCGCCCAGCCGCAGCGACTTCATGCGCAGGATCACGCCCGCGAGCGACGAGCGCAGGATCTCGGGATCGGTGAAGCGCGGCCGGCCCTCGAAGTCCTTCTCGTCGTAGAGGCGGATGCAGATGCCGTTGGCCACGCGGCCGCAGCGGCCCGCGCGCTGGTTGGCGGCGGCCTGGCTGATCGGCTCGACCAGCAGTTGCTCGACCTTGCTGCGGAAGCTGTAGCGCTTCACGCGCGCCGTGCCCGCGTCGATCACGTAGCGGATGCCCGGCACGGTGAGCGAGGTCTCGGCCACGTTGGTGGCCAGCACGATGCGCCGGCCGGTGTGGCCGTCGAAGATGCGGTCCTGCTCGGCCTGCGACAGCCGCGCGAACAGCGGCAGCACCTCGGCATTGCGGTAGAGCGGCTGGTGCGTCAGGTGCCGGCGCAGGTGGTCGGCCGCCTCGCGGATCTCGCGCTCGCCCGGCAGGAAGACCAGGATGTCGCCCGCATGGTGCGGATCGCGCCAGAGCTCGTCGACGCCGTCGGCGATGGCGTCGTTGAGGTCGTGGTCGCGCGATTCCTCGAAGGGCCGGTAGCGCTGCTCCACGGGGAAGGTGCGGCCCGACACGAACACCGTGGGCGCCGGTCCCTTGGCCGAGGCGAAGTGCTGGGCGAAGCGGTCGGCGTCAATGGTCGCCGAGGTCACGATCACCTTGAGGTCGGGCCGGCGCGGCAGGATCTCGCGCAGGTAGCCGAGCAGGAAGTCGATGTTCAGCGAGCGCTCGTGGGCCTCGTCGATGATGATGGTGTCGTAGGCCTTGAGCAGCGGATCGGTCTGCGTCTCGGCCAGCAGGATGCCGTCGGTCATCAGCTTGACCGAGGCATCGCGCGACAGGCGGTCCTGGAAGCGTACCTTGAAGCCGACCACCTCGCCCAGCGGCGTCTTGAGTTCCTCCGCGATGCGCTTGGCCACCGAGCTCGCGGCGATGCGGCGCGGCTGCGTGTGGCCGATCAGGCGGCCCTTGCCGGGCTCTGCATTGAGCTTGCCGCGGCCCAGCGCCAGCGCGATCTTAGGCAGTTGCGTGGTCTTGCCCGAGCCGGTCTCGCCGCAGACGATCACCACCTGGTGCGCCTGGATGGCGGCCATGATCTCGTCGCGCCGGGCCGAGACCGGCAGCGATTCGGGGAAGTCGATGCGAAGGGGGGAAGTCGTCGTGGTCGTCAAGGGAGGGGGTCGCAAGCGCAGGCGCCCGTGCTCTTCGGGCAAACCGTCGATTATCGGCGCGCACCACGGATGTTGCAGCGCTTCCACACCGCGGCGTAAATATTCTTTACGCACCGGCCGCGCGCCGCTACGATCGCGGCCATGACCACCATCCTTGTACCCCCCTCGCTGCGTTCACGCGCAGGCCACGTGATTGCACGTGGCGGGGTCAAGTCGACCCGCCCGGCCTGACGAAGCCCGCGCGCGCCGCGTTCCCTTCCCTCACGGAACGCCGCCGCCCGCACGCTTCGGAAGCGATCCGAAGCGCGCCGCCCTGATCCCTCCCAGTGCATCGCATGCAGCCCTCCCCGTTCGCGGGGAAGCGGCCGCGTTCCCGTCTCCCGACCATTCATCCGAAGAAGAAAAAGACCGCCATGTCCAACGACATCCATTCCGACCTGCATGCGACGCTGGCCCAGCGCTCGCGCCACCTGCAGGCCGTGGCCCAATCGCTGAAGACCGAGCTCTTCGGCATCGACGACATCATCGATCGCGTGATCGATTCGCTGCGCGCCTGGTACGTGCTGCCGCAGCTCATCGGCCGCCCGGTCGTCATCTGCCTGTGGGGCCTCACGGGCACCGGCAAGACGCAGCTGGTGCGCCGCCTGGCCCAGCACCTGGGCTTCTACGACCGCTTCATCGAAGTGCAGATGGACGGCTTCAGCCACGGCTCGGGCCACCGCAGTGCCGGCTCGATCTCGGCCATGCTGGCCGAGTCGGGCATCGCCGAGGGCGAGCGCGGCATCCTCGTGCTCGACGAGTTCCAGCGCTTTCGCACCGTCGACAAGCGCGGCAAGGAGACCAAGGTCGAGCGCTACCAGGACGTCTGGGCGCTGCTGTCCGACGGCCGCCTGCCGCCCTCGCTGTCGGTGCTCGGCGAGATCGAGTCCTCGCTGGCCTGGGCCGAGTACGACCAGGATCGCAAGAGCGCGGACGAAGACGATGAGGAAGACGACGAGAAGGACGGCAAGCCGCGCCGCAAGCGCCGGCTGCAGCTCTCGCCGTGGGAAGCGCAGGAGTTCAAGCGCTGCCTCAAGCTGCGCGAATCGCTGCTCGAGATCATGACCTGGAAGCCGGCCGAGATCCAGGAACGGCTGCGCGCCTTTCGCGCCTCGCAGCAGAGCTGGGAGAGCGACTACTCGAAGCTGCTGGTGTTCGTCTCGGGCAACCTCGACGAGATGTATGCCGAGACCGCCAGGCGGGTCGAGGACTGCGACACCGACGCCGACATCTTCCACGCGCTGACGAAGAAGCTCTCGCTGATCGACGTCAAGAAGGCGCTGGCCGAGCGCTTCAAGCCCGAGCAGATCGCGCGGCTCGGCAACGACCACGTGATCTACCCTTCGTTCGACCGCGCGACCTACGTGCGTCTGATCCTCTCGATCTGCGACCGCTACGTGGCCGAGATCCAGGAAAGCTCGGGCGTGCGCTTCGTGCTCGACGCCAGCGTCTACGAGCAGATCTACGCCAACGCGGTGTTCCCCGCGCAGGGCACGCGGCCGCTGTTCTCGTCGATCCACGCGATCCTCAGTGCGACCCTGGTCAACGCAGCGCTCTGGGCGCTCGAGCAGGGCGCCAACGGCGCCGAGCCGGTGTGGCTGATGCTCGACGCGGGCGACGGCGCGCAGGGTCAGGCGAGGATGGTGGCGCGCCATCGCCTCGCGCGGCGCGAGTTCCCGGTGGTGCTCGAGCTCAACCGGATCAAGCAGCGCGCCAATGCCGACTTCCGCGCGCTGCTGGCGGTGCACGAGGCCGGCCACGGGCTGGTCTATGCGCTGCTGTTCGGCCGCGCGCCGCAGGAGATCCGCATCAACGTGGCCTCGTTCGAGGGCGGCTACAACAGCTACGTGAAGCGCAAGGCCTGGTCGAAGCAGAACACGCTCGACAGCATCTGCGTGAGCCTGGCCGGCCGCGCGGCCGAGCGGCTGGTGTTCGGCGACGCCGGTGCCACCACGGGCGCCGAGCAGGATCTGGCGCAGGCCACCGCGACCGCGGCGCGCCACGTGCGGCACCACGGCTTCGGCAGCCGCTGGAGCCGCACCGACGTGACGACCGACGCCAACGACAACCTCAACACCGACGTGGCGGCCACCAACCCGGAGATCGAGCAGATCCTGGCGCGCGAGCACATCCGCGCGCTCGAGCTGATCGAGTCGCACGCGACGGCCTTCCTCGCGGTGGTCGATGCACTGATGGCGCGAGGCTCGATCGCGCCGGCCGAACTCGCCGGGCTGCTCGGCCTGCCGTTGGCCGCGGCGGGACCGGCGGCCGCGCCGGAGCCCGAGCCGCTGGAGGCCTACGCCACGCAGCTCGCGTCGTTCAAGGCCCGCGGCACGCCGCCGGCCGGGGCCGCCGCGCGGCTGCTGCGCGCCCTGGCCTGATGCGCTGCACCAAAACGCGTCCAAGAATGCACAATCACGCCCCATGTCGACCGTCTTCAATTTCACCTTCGTGCCCTGGTTCCGCTCCGTCGCGCCCTACATCCACACGCACCGTGGCAAGACCTTCGTGGTCGGGCTCGCGGGCGAGGCGATCGCGGCCGGCAAGCTCCAGAGCATCGCGCAGGACCTGGCCCTGATCCAGAGCATGGGCGTGAAGATCGTGCTGGTGCACGGCTTCCGCCCGCAGGTCAACGAGCAGCTCGCCGCCAAGGGCCACGAGGCCAAGTACTCGCACGGCATCCGCATCACCGACGCGGTGGCGCTCGACTCGGCGCAGGAAGCCGCGGGCCAGCTGCGCTACGAGATCGAGGCCGCGTTCAGCCAGGGGCTGCCGAACACGCCGATGGCGGGCTCGACGGTGCGCGTGATCTCGGGCAACTTCATCACCGCGCGGCCCGTGGGCGTGGTCGACGGCGTGGACTTCAAGCATTCGGGGCTGGTGCGCAAGGTCGACTCCACCAGCATCCGCCGCACGCTCGATTTCGGCGCCATGGTGCTGATCTCGCCGTTCGGCTTCTCGCCCACCGGCGAGGCCTTCAACCTCACGATGGAGGACGTGGCCACCAGCGTGGCGATCGCGCTGCAGGCCGACAAGCTGATCTTCCTGACCGAGATTCCCGGCATCCGCATGGACAGCGAGCTGCCCGAGAGCGAGGACAACCCGATCGACACCGAGCTGCCGCTGGACGCCGCCGAGAAGCTGCTGGCCTCGCTGCCGCCGCCGCAGAAGCCGACCGACACCGCCTTCTACCTGCAGCACTGCGTGAAGGCCTGCAAGGCCGGCGTGGAGCGCAACCACATCCTGCCGTTCGCGCTCGACGGCTCGCTGCTGCTCGAGGTCTACGTGCACGACGGCGTGGGCACCATGGTGATCGACGAGAAGCTCGAGAGCCTGCGCGAGGCGACCGTGGACGACATCGGCGGCATCCTGCAACTGATCGAGCCCTTCGAGCGCGACGGCACGCTGGTCAAGCGCGACCGCACCGAGATCGAGCGCGACATCCACCAGTACACGGTGGTCGAGCACGACGGCGTGATCTTCGGCTGCGCCGCGCTCTATCCCTATCCCGAGGCCAAGACCGCCGAGATGGCCGCGCTCACCGTCTCGCCGCAGTCGCAGGCCCAGGGCGACGGCGAACGCATCCTCAAGCACATCGAGCACCGCGCCAAGGCCATGGGCATCGAGAGCCTGTTCGTGCTCACCACCCGCACCATGCACTGGTTCCTCAAGCGCGGCTTCCAGCAGGTCAACCCCGACTGGCTGCCCGAGGCGCGCAAGCGCAAGTACAACTGGGACCGCAAGAGCCAGGTGCTGGTGAAGAAGATCTGAACCCTTCCATCGATTCCGCGCGCGAGAAACCATGACGCTCACCACCGCCTTGCTGTTCTCCATCGTGGCCCTGGCGGCCATCGCCACGCCCGGCCCCACCGTGCTGCTGGCGCTGAGCAACGGCTCGCGCCGCGGCGTGCGCGGCGCGCTGCCGGGCATGTTCGGCGCGATGCTGTCGGACTTCGTGCTGGTGGGCGCGGTGGCGCTGGGCCTGGGCGCGCTGCTCGCGGCCTCGGAATTCTGGTTCTCGATGCTCAAGTGGGTGGGCGCGGCCTACCTCGCCTGGCTCGGCATCCGCATGCTGCGCTCGAAGGGCGGCAGCTTCGAACGGCCCGCCGAGGGCGCGGCCGCCGCGCCTGGCAGCGGCCGGCAGGTCTTCCTCAAGTCCTTCCTGGTGGCGGTGACCAATCCCAAGGGCTATCTGTTCTGCTCGGCCCTGCTGCCGCAGTTCATCGATCCCGCCGCGTCGCAGGGCATGCAGTACGCAATCATCGCGGTGCTGTTCGCGGGCCTCGACATGGCCGTGATGCTGGTCTATGCCTTCGTCGGCGCCAAGGCGATGCAGCTGCTGACCGCGCGCGCCGCGCGCTGGATCGACCGCACCTGCGGCGCGATGCTGCTGGCGCTGGCCGGCTCGCTGGCCTTCTACCGCCGCGCCACGCCCTGAGCCCGCGCCGGGGCGGCGGCGGTCCGTGTCGCCGATAATCGCGCCCCATGAATCCCCTGCTTTCCAGGCTCCAGCCCTACCCCTTCGAACGGCTGAAGCAGCTGTTCGCCGGCGTCACGCCGAACCCCGACCTGAAGCCCATCAGCCTCGGCATCGGCGAACCCAAGCACGCGACCCCCGAATTCATCAAGGAAGCCCTGAGCGCCGGCCTCGGCGCGCTGGCCGCCTACCCCGCCACCGCCGGCGACCTGAAGCTGCGCACCTCGTTCACCGACTGGCTGCGCACCCGCTATGGCCTGGCGCTCGACCCGGCCACCCAGGTGCTGCCGGTCAACGGCTCGCGCGAGGCGCTGTTCTCGCTGGCCCAGACCGTGATCGACCCCAGCGACACGGCCCATCCGCCGGTGGTGATCTCGCCCAACCCGTTCTACCAGATCTACGAGGGCGCGGCCTTCCTCTCGGGCGCCGAGCCCTACTACGCGCCCAGCGTGCCCGCGCGCAACTTCGCGGTCGACTGGGACAGCGTGCCCGAGGCGATCTGGCAGCGCACCCAGCTGGTCTTCGTCTGCTCGCCCGGCAACCCCACGGGCGCCGTGATGCCGCTGGACGAATGGCGCAAGCTGTTCGAGCTCTCGGAGCGCCACGGTTTCGTGATCGCCGCCGACGAGTGCTACAGCGAGATCTACTTCCGCGACGAGCCGCCGCTCGGCGGGCTGGAGGCGGCGGCCAGGCTTGGCCGCGGCGACTTCAAGAACCTGGTCGCGCTGACCTCGCTGTCCAAGCGCAGCAACGTGCCGGGCCTGCGCAGCGGCTTCGTCGCGGGCGACGCCGAGATACTCAAGAAATTCCTGCTCTACCGCACCTACCACGGCAGCGCCATGAGCGGCGTCGTGGCCGCGGCCAGCATCGCCGCCTGGGGCGACGAGGAACACGTGGTGCGCAACCGCGAGATGTACCGCGCCAAGTTCGCGGCCGTCACGCCGCTGCTCGAGCCGGTGCTCGACGTGCGCCTGCCCGACGCCAGCTTCTACCTCTGGGCCGGCGTGCCCGAAGTGTGGGCCGGCGACGACGAAGGCTTCGCCCGCGCCCTTCACGCTCAATACAATGTCACGGTTTTGCCGGGGAGCTATCTGGCACGCGACACGCACGGCCCGCAGGGCGGCGCCCCCGTCAACCCGGGCAAGGGCCGCATCCGCATGGCACTGGTGGCCGAGACCGCCGAGTGCGTCGAGGCGGCCGAACGCATCGTGCGCTTCGTGCAGGGCGGCCGCTGATCCTGCCTCTCCCCGCCCCCCATTTTTCGCTTCTTCATCCGAGAGTCCTCATGACCCAGCAACTGCAACAAATCATCGACGCCGCGTGGGAAGACCGCGCCAACATCTCCGCCAGCGCCTCCTCGGCCGAAGTGCGCGATGCCGTCGAGCACGTGATCGTCGAACTCAACAACGGCAAGCTGCGCGTGGCCACGCGCGAGGGCGTGGGCCAGTGGACGGTGCACCAGTGGATCAAGAAGGCCGTGCTGCTGTCGTTCCGCCTCAAGGACAACGAGCAGATCCAGGCCGGCTCGCTCGGCTTCTACGACAAGGTGCCGACCAAGTTCTCGCACCTGTCGGCCAGCGAGCTCAAGGACTCGGGCGTGCGCATCGTGCCGCCGGCCGTGGCCCGCCGCGGCAGCTTCATCGCCAAGGGCGCGATCCTGATGCCCTCGTACGTGAACATCGGCGCCTACGTGGGCGAAGGCACCATGGTCGACACCTGGGCCACCGTGGGCTCGTGCGCGCAGGTCGGCGCCAACGTGCACCTGTCGGGCGGCGTGGGCCTGGGCGGCGTGCTCGAACCCCTGCAGGCCAACCCGACCATCATCGAGGACAACTGCTTCATCGGCGCGCGCTCCGAAGTGGTCGAAGGCGTGATCGTGGAAGAGAACTCGGTACTCGGCATGGGCGTGTACATCGGCCAGAGCACGCCGATCTTCAACCGCGACACCGGCGAAATCTCGTACGGCCGCGTGCCCAGCGGCAGCGTGGTGATCAGCGGCAACCTGCCCAAGAAGACCAAGTCGGGCCAGGACTACAGCACCTATGCCGCGATCATCGTGAAGACGGTCGACGCGCAGACGCGCTCGAAGACCAGCCTCAACGACCTGCTGCGCGACTGATCGAAAGATCGATCCGGGCGGCCCGAGGGGGCCGCTTTTTTTCCGTTCCACCAGAGCGCCACGACGGCACCGCCGAACGACCGAGGAGAAGGAGAGCGACGATGAACATGATGGAGCGAATTCTTCGGCTGATGGCCGAGCGCAAGGCCTCCGACATCTACCTGTCGGCGCACTCCCCGGTGCAGATCCGCATCAACGGCGTGTGCGTGCCGGTCAATGCGCAGGTGCTGCCGCCGGCCGCGCCGCTCGCGCTGCTGGCCGAGGTGGTGCCGCCCGCGCGCATCCAGGAGCTCGAGGCCAACGGCGAGCTCAACATGGCGGTGGCGATCGAGGGCGCGGGCAACTTCCGCATCAGCGCGATGCGCCAGCGCGGCACCTATGCGGTGGTGGTGCGGCACATCGCCTCGGTCATCCCGGGCTTCGACGAGCTCAACCTGCCCGACATCCTCAAGACGCTCATCATGGAAAAGCGCGGGCTGATCCTGATGGTGGGCGCCACCGGTGCCGGCAAGACCACCACGCTGGCCTCGATGCTCGACTACCGCAACGAGCACGCCAGCGGCCACATCCTCACGGTCGAGGAGCCGATCGAGTTCACCTACACCAACAAGCGCTCGCTGGTGAACCAGCGCGAGGTGGGCAGCGACACGCAGTCGCTGCAGACGGCGCTGAAGAACGCGCTGCGCCAGGCGCCCGACGTGATCCAGATCGGCGAGATCCGCGACCGCGAGACCATGACCGCGGCCATCGCCTATGCGCAGTCGGGCCACCTGTGCGTGGCCACGCTGCATGCCAACAACAGCTACCGCGCGCTCAACCGCGTGCTGAGCTTCTTCCCGGTCGAGGTGCGCCCCACGCTGCTGGGCGACCTGGGCTCGGCGCTGCGCGCCATCGTCTCGCAGCGGCTGCTGCGCACGCCCCAGGGCGCGCGCGTGCCCGCGCTCGAGGTCATGCTCAACACCGCGCTGGTGGCCGAGCTGATCGAGAAGGGCGACTTCTCGGGCGTCAAGGAGGCGATGGAGAAATCCATGGCCGAAGGCTCGCAGACCTTCGAGGAAGACATCGCGCGCCTCGTGATCGAGGAGCGCATCACCCGCGAGGAAGGGCTGGCCCATGCCGATTCGCCCACCAACCTCATGTGGCGCCTGCAGAACCGCCAGGCGCCCAAGCCCCAGGCCGACGAGCGGCACCTGACCGACCAGCTCGACGAGCCCACCTTCACCGACATCACGCTCGACGTGAAATTCTGAGAACCGCCCACCCGATGTCCCGCACGCTCCAGCTCGCCGAACAACTGATCTCGCGCCCTTCCGTCACCCCCGACGACGCGGGCTGCCAACAGATCCTGGGCGAGCGGCTCGCGCGGCTGGGCTTCACGCTCGAGACCATCGAGAGCGGTCCGGCGGACTTCCGGGTCACCAACCTGTGGGCGGTGCGCCGTCCGGCCGACGCCTCGGCCGACACGAAAACGCTGGTGTTCGCGGGCCACACCGACGTGGTGCCCACCGGCCCCGTCGAGCAGTGGACCAGCCACCCGTTCACGCCCACGCACCGCGACGGCAAGCTCTACGGCCGCGGCGCCTGCGACATGAAGACCTCGGTGGCCGCCTTCGTGGTCTCGATCGAGGAATTCCTGCAGGCCGTGCCCGATCCGCGCCTGACGCTGGCGCTGCTGCTCACGAGCGACGAGGAAGGCCCGGGCGTCGACGGCACCGTGGTCGTGTGCAATGCACTGGCCGCGCGCGGCGAGAAGCTCGACTACTGCATCGTCGGCGAGCCCACGGCCGTCGAGCGCTGCGGCGACATGATCAAGAACGGCCGCCGCGGCACCATGAGCGGCAAGCTCACGGTCAAGGGCGTGCAGGGCCACATCGCCTACCCGCACCTCGCGAAGAACCCGGTGCATGCGGTGGCGCCCGCGCTGGCCGAGCTGGTCGCGATCAACGCGGCCGGCGGCTGGGACGCCGGCAATGCCTGGTTCCAGCCCACGAGCTGGCAGATCAGCAACTTCCACGCGGGCACCGGCGCGAGCAACGTGATCCCGGGCAGCGCGGTGATCGACTTCAATTTCCGCTTCTCGACCGAGTCCACCCCCGAGTCGCTGCAGCAGCGCGTGCAGGCCGTGCTCGACGCGCATGGCGTCGACTGCACGCTGGCCTGGACCGTCGGCGGCCTGCCCTTCCTGACCACGCCGGGCGAACTGGTCGCGGCCGTGCAGGGCGCGATCCGCGACGAGACCGGCATCGAGACCGAGCTGTCGACCAGCGGCGGCACCAGCGACGCGCGCTTCATCGCCAAGGTCTGCCCGCAGGTGGTCGAGCTCGGCCCGGTGAATGCCAGCATCCACAAGATCGACGAGCACATCGACGTGGCCGAGATCGAGACGCTGAAGAACATCTACCTGCGCACCCTGAAGCAGCTCGACGCTGCCCTCGCGGCATGAAGACCGTCATCGCGCTGATCGAAGCCGGTGCCGAGCAACTGGAACAGGCCGGCGTGGCCTTCGGCCATGGCACGGCCAACGCCTTCGACGAAGCGGCCTGGCTGGTGCTGTGGCGCCTGAAGCTGCCGCTCGACGAACTCGACGCCGTGGCCGACACGCCGGTGGCGCCGGCCGACGCGGCCAAGGTCGAGGCGCTGATCGCCGAGCGCATCGCGAGCCGCAAGCCCGCCGCCTACCTCACCAAGGAAGCCTGGCTGCAGGGCGTGTCCTTCTACGTCGACGAGCGCGCCATCGTGCCGCGCAGCTTCATCGCCGAGCTGATCGCCGACGGCTCCATCGACTACTGGCTCGGCGAGCACACGCAGCGCGTGCTCGACCTGTGCACCGGCAACGGCAGCCTCGCGGTGCTCGCGGCGCTGACCTATCCCGAGGTGAGGGTGGACGCGGCCGACCTGTCGGTGGCGGCGCTCGAGGTGGCGGCGATCAACGTCACGCGCCACGCGCTCGATGCGCGCGTGACGCTGATCGAATCCGACGGCCTCGCGGCCACGCCCGGCCCCTACGACCTGGTGCTGTGCAACCCGCCCTACGTCAACAGCGACAGCATGGCCGCCCTGCCCGCCGAATACCGCGCCGAGCCCGAGCTGGCACTGGCCGGCGGCGCCGACGGCATGGATTTCGTGCGCCGGCTGTTCGCCGACGCGCCCGCGCGCATGAGCGAGCACGCGGTGCTGGTGCTGGAGATCGGCAACGAGCGCGAGCACTTCGAGGCGGCGTTTCCGCAGCTCGAGGTGGTGTGGCTCGAAACCTCGGCCGGTGACGACCAGGTGCTGCTGGTCACGCGCGATGCGCTGTTGAAAGCGGGCTGACCGGACGCGAAGAACGCGAAGATTTCGCGAAGGACGCGAAAGAAACCAGGAAATCTCTTTTTTGCGTCCTTCGCGAAATCTTCGCGTCCTCTGCGTCCGGTACCCGTATTCCGCCCCCCTTTCGGCCCAACTCGGATAATCCGGGGTTGGGCTCCATTTCATGATCACTCTCAAGAACGTCATTCTTCGCCGCAGCGCCAAGGTCCTGCTCGACGGCGCCACCGTCACCCTCAACCCCGGCGAGAAAGTCGGCCTGGTGGGCCGCAACGGCGCGGGCAAGTCCACGCTGTTCGCGCTGCTCAACGGCACCCTGCACGAGGATGGCGGCGATTTCTCCGTGCCCAAGCAGTGGCGCATGGCGCAGGTCGCGCAGAACATGCCCGAGACCGAGGAGTCGGCCACCGACTTCGTGGTGGGCGGCGACACCCGCCTGGTCGAGCTGCGCGAGGCGCTCGCGCTGGCCGAGGCCGCGCACGCGACCGATCCCGACGATGCCGACGCCGGCATGGCGCTCGCGCATGCCTACACCGACCTGGCCGATGCCGGCGAGCACGACGCCGTGCCGCGCGCGCAGGCGCTGATCCTGGGCCTGGGCTTCAAGGCGCACGAGCTCGACGCGCCGGTCAACAGCTTCTCGGGCGGCTGGCGAATGCGGCTGCAGCTCGCGCGCGCCCTCATGTGCCCGAGCGACCTGCTGCTGCTCGACGAACCCACCAACCACCTGGACCTCGACGCCCTGGTCTGGCTCGAAGCCTGGCTGCAGCGCTACGCGGGCACCATGATCGTCATCAGCCACGACCGCGAGTTCCTCGACGCCGTGACCGACGTGACCCTGCACATCGCCAACGCCCAGCTCACGCGCTACGGCGGCAACTACAGCAAGTTCGAGGACATGCGCGCACTGCAGATGGAGCAGCAACAGCAGGCCTTCGTCAAGCAGCAGGACAAGATCGCCCACCTGCAGAAGTTCATCGACCGCTTCAAGGCCAAGGCCAGCAAGGCCAAGCAGGCCCAGAGCCGCGTGAAGGCGCTCGAGCGCATGGAGCGCGTGGCGCCGCTGCTGGCCGAGGCCGACTTCAGCTTCGAGTTCAAGGAGCCGGGCAACATCCCGAACCCGATGCTGTCGATCAGCAACGCGAGCTTCGGCTACGAGATCGAGAACGAGGAACCCAAGACCATCCTGCGCGGCGTCAACCGCTCGGTGCTCGCGGGCCAGCGCATCGGCATCCTGGGCGCCAACGGCCAGGGCAAGTCGACGCTGGTGAAGACCATCGCGCGCGAGATGGGCGCGCTGGCCGGCCAGGTCACCGAGGGCAAGGGCCTGAACATCGGCTACTTCGCGCAGCAGGAACTCGACGTGCTGCACCCCGAGAGCAACCCGCTCGAGCACATGGTGCGCATGGCGCGCGAACTCGGCAGCAGCGTGAAGGAAGCCACTGGCGAACAGGCGCTGCGCGGCTACCTCGGCAGCTTCAACTTCAGCGGCGACATGGTGAAGCAGCCCGTGGGCACCATGAGCGGCGGCGAGAAGGCGCGGCTGGTGCTCGCGATGATGGTCTGGCAGCGGCCCAACCTGCTGCTGCTCGACGAACCCACCAACCACCTGGACCTCGCCACGCGCGAGGCCCTGGCCGTGGCGCTCAACGAGTTCGAGGGCACGCTGATGCTCGTGAGCCACGACCGCGCGCTACTGCGCTCGGTCTGCGACGAGTTCTGGCTCGTGGGCCGCGGCGTGGTCGGCGATTTCGACGGCGACCTCGACGACTACCAGCGCTACCTGCTCGACGAGGCCAAGCGGCTGCGCGAGGAAGCCAAGGTGGCGAACGCAGCCGCCGCCGCGCCGGTGGCCGCGCCCGCCCCCGTGGCGCCGCCGGCCGCGTCGCGCAAGCAGGACGCCCAGGAGCGCCAGCAGCGCAGCGAGCAGGCCAAGCCGCTGAAGCGCGAGCTCTCGAAGATCGACGAGCGCATGGCCGCGGCCGGCAGCGAGCGCACCGCGCTCGAGGCCCGGCTGGCCGAGCCGCTGCCGCCGGCCGAGATCGCCGAGGCCGGCAAGCGGCTCAAGGCGCTCAACGACGAGATCGGCCAGCTCGAGGAACGCTGGCTCGCGCTGTCGGACCAGCTGGAAGCCCTGAGCGCGTGACGGGCCTGAAACGCCTGTAACGCTTGCAGGCCTTGAACCACCGCCCGGCCGGACCATCTATCGGAAGATCCCCATCCATCCGACGACCACCCGGGAGGTGCATCGCATGCCATCCGCCATCGAACTGGCCCAGGGCGACGAGAAGCTGATCGCCGCCATCCACCGCAGCCGGCGCCTGCTCGGCCGCAAGGCCCTGATGGCCGCGGCCGCCAGCGCGGTGCCGCTGCCGGGCGTGGACTGGATGGCCGATGCTGCCCTGCTCTCGCGGCTGGTGCCGCAGATCAGCGCTGAATTCGGGCTCTCGGTGACCCAGATCGACCGCCTCGGCACGCACCAGCGCGAACGCGTGCAGAAGGCCGCCACCACCGTCGGCGCGCTGCTGGTCGGCCGGCTGGTCACGCGCGAGCTGCTGATCAAGCTCGCGCGCCATGCCGGCATGCGGCTCACGGCCAAGCAGGCCACCAAGTACGTGCCGATCGCCGGCCAGGTGGTGTCGGCCGCGCTCGGCTATGCCGCGCTGCGTGCCCTGGGCGAACAGCACATCAAGGATTGCGTGCGCGTGCGCACCGTGCTCGCGCTGCCGCCCGCCGAAGCGCCCGCGTCCGCCTGAGCGTTTCGCGATCGGGCGCGGCCAGCGCCAGCGCCGCGCCGAGGGCCAGGCCGAAACCGCCGAGACCGAGGGCCAGCATGTTGCCGGCCTGCCAGCCGGCACAGATCACCGCCGCCGACACCAGCAGCAACAGGATGCGCAGCTTGCCCTCGAAGCCCTGGCGCGGCATGGCCTGTCCGGCGCATCGATCAGTCGCGGTGCATCGCGGGCCAAGGCAGCGGGCCCCGCGGAAAGGGGCGCAGCACCACCGGGGGCAACGCGGGCCGGCGACGGGACGAGGCGCCGGCCCCGGCCGGCGTGGACGCCGGTGCGGGAGCAGAAGCCGCAGGTGCCGATCCCGGTGCGGCGGGCTCGGCCGGCGCGGCGCGCGTCGAAGGTCGGCCCCTGGGCGCCCGCGGCGCCACCGGCCCTTCCTTGAGCTGCTGTTCGTAGGCGGCGCGCAGCGCGTCGTAGGTGCGCAGCATCACGTCGCGGTCGCCGTAGCGACCGATCTTGCTGATGGTGGGTTGCGGAATGCCGGTCCGTTTCTGGATCTGCTTCTGCGTAAGTCCCATGGCGCGAAGCGCCAGTACGAGCTCTTGTGGCTTCATGGCTGACTCCCTTTCGCCCATTCTAGAGTTGAGAGTGAATATTCCCTCACGCTTAAATTCGCGCCCATGGAAGATCCCCTCGCGGCACGGGCGCTGGCGGCTCGCAAATTCGCCAAACTGACACAGCGGCAGGCCGAGGAGCACTCAGGCGTGCGGCAATCCGACATCTCGAAGATCGAGCGTGGGGAAACGGTACGGCCCTCGGGTCTGGTGCAGCTCGCGCGCGCCTACCGCTGCGATCCGATCTGGCTGGTCACCGGCGAGGGCCGCGCCCCCTGGGAGGAAGCCGCGCTGCCGCGCTCGAGCGACATCACGGGCGAGCGCGACGGCCCCTACCGCGTGACGCGCGTGCCGCCGCCGATCCCGTTCTACCGCCCCGGCACGCCCGGCACCGTGCCGTTGATCACCTGGGAGCAGGCCGCCACCTGGACCGGCCCGACCATCCCCGAACCGCCACCGCCGGCCCCGCCGCCGCTGCCACTGAACGTGCGCGAGCTGCGCAAGGGCAAGCTGCCGCCCGCGCCGCCGCCGCAACCGGTGCCCGCCGAGATGTGGATTCCCTGCGTGAGCCGCCACAGCGAGCTGGCCTATGCGGTTCGCGTGCGCGGCGACAGCATGACCGCGCCCAGCGGCCACCTCAAGAGCTATCCGGTCGACGCGATCATCTTCGTCGACCCGCAGCGCGTGCAGCCCATGGATGGCGAACGCATCGTCGCCAGGCTCGACGCCAGCGGCGAGGTCACCTTCAAGGCCTTCAAGCAGGAGGACGGCCGGCGCTGGCTGCAGCCGCTCAATCCCGCGCACGAGCCGATCCGGCTCGCGTTCACCGTGCTGGGCACGGTCATCGGCAAATGGGAAGACGAGGACTGAACCGGGCGCCGTCGCCACGAAGAATGAGCCCAGAATGAGCGCGCGCCTCAAAGGGCCAAACGGCGCGTACGGTCAGGTTGCATGCAGGTTCGGAGCGCACATTAAGGGCTCTCCCTGTGACCTGTACCTCTGATCCTCCCTCCTCCGCAGGTCACCTTCCAGCCCGCCTCGTGCGGGCTGTTTTTTTTGTGGCGCGACCCGATGCGAAATGCCAGGGCGCATCGCCCTACGCGCATGCGCGCCGCGTCGCCGCATACTCGGCGCATGAACGCAGCTTCCGACCGCGTGCGGCGCGTCTACCTCGCCGGCCCCGATGTCTTCCGCGCCGATGCCACCGAACGCCTGCAGCGCCTGGTCGAGGCCTGCGCGGCGCGCGGCTTCGAGGCGCTGCCGCCGGCCGAGGACGCGAGCGGCCCGGCCACGCCGCCGGCCGAGGTGGCGCAGGCGATCTACGACACCAACATGGCGCTCTTGCGCCGCGCCTCGGGCGTGATCGCGGACCTGTCGCCGTTCCGCGGCACCGAGCCCGATTCGGGCACGGTGTTCGAGGTCGGCGTGGCGATCGCGCTGGGCCTGCCGGTGGTGGGCTACGGCATTCCCGAGGGCAGCTACGCGGCACGCGTCGAAGCCGCGTTGCCCACGCGGCGCGATGCGAACGGCACGCTGCGCGACGCGAACGGCATGGCGGTCGAGGGCTTCGAGCTGCCGCTCAACCTGATGCTGGCCTGCTCGATCCGCATCGCGCGCACGGCCGAGGAAGCGCTCGAGCTGCTGCGCGAGCGGCTGGGCTGACTCAGCGCCCGCCCGCGGCGGTCGTGATCATGCGCTCCATCAGCGCGAGCAGCGGCTGCTCCATCATCGGCAGCACCAGCGCGATGCCGGCCAGGCCCGCGGTCAGCGTGACCGGGAAGCCGATGGCGTAGATGTTCATCTGCGGCGCCACGCGCGAGACGATGCCCAGCGTGAAGTTGACGAACAGCAGGAGCCCGATCATCGGCAGCGCGATCCACATCGCGCTCGCGAACAGGTCGGTGCCCAGCTCGTGCATGCGCGTGCGCGCCAGCGCCTGCAGCAGGCTGCCGCCGACCGGGAAGGCCTCGAAGCTGCGGATCACCGCCATCAGCACCGTGAGGTGGCCGTTGATCACCACGAAGAACAGCACCGCGATGTTGCCGAAGAAGCGCGACACGGCGCTGGTCTGGCCGCTGCTCACGGGGTCGAAGAAGGAGGCGAAGTTCAGCCCCATCTGCAGCCCGACCAGCTCGCCCGCGAACTCGACCGCCGCGAACACCATGCGCACCGAGAAGCCGATCGCCATGCCGATGCCCACCTGCTGCACCAGCGTGCCGAGCATCGCGGCATCGTTGAGGCCGATCATCGGCGGCGTGTCCAGCGTGGCCTGCGCGCACAGCGCGACCATGAAGGCCAGCCCGATGCGCGCGCGCACCGGAAAGGCACGCGAGGAGAAGACCGGCGCGGTGGTGAACACGCCCAGCACGCGCAGGAAGGGCCACAGCACGGGCGTGACCCAGGCCATGAGCTGGGCTTCGGTGAAGGTCAGCACGGCAACGGAAGAAGGCGCGCTACAGCACCATCTGCGGAATCGACTCGATCACGCGGCGGATGTAGTCGACCAGCGTGGCGAGCATCCACGGCCCGGCCAGCGCGAACACCGCCACGGCCGCCACCAGCTTGGGCACGAAGGCCAGCGTGGCCTCGTTGATCTGCGTGATGGCCTGGAAGATGCTCACGACCAGGCCCACGACCAGCACCACCAGCAGCACGGGCAGCGACACGGTCAGGAGCATGACCAGCGCCTCCTGCCCCATGGTCAGGACCATCTGCGCGTTCATGTGGCGAAGCTCGCGGCGAGCGAGCCGATCAGGAGGTTCCAGCCGTCCGCGAGCACGAACAGCATGAGCTTGAACGGCAGCGCGACCAGCACCGGCGACAGCATCATCATGCCGAGCGACATCAGCACGCTCGAGACCACGATGTCGATCACCAGGAACGGGATGAAGATCATGAAGCCGATCTGGAACGCCGACTTGAGCTCGCTGGTGGCGAAGGCCGGGATCAGCACGCGCATCGGCGCGGTCTCGGCCTTCACGTCGGCCGGCAGCTTGGCCAGCCGCGCGAACAGCGCGAAGTCGCTCTGGCGCGTCTGCTTGAGCATGAACTGGCGCATCGGCGTCTCGGCGCGCTTCAAGGCCTCCTCGAAGCCGATGGCATTGGTGCTGTAGGGCTTGTAGGCCTCGTCGTAGACGCGGTCCAGCGTGGGGCCCATCACGAACACCGTGAGGAACAGCGACAGGCCGATGATCACCTGGTTGGGCGGCGCCGATTGCGTGCCCAGCGCCTGGCGCAGCAGCGACAGCACGATCACGATGCGCGTGAAGCCGGTCATCATCAGCACGATGGCCGGCAGGAACGACAGCGCGGTGAAGAACAGCAAGGTCTGCACCGGCACCGAGAAGCTGGTGCCGCCGCTGCCCGAGCCCACCAGCAGCGGCAGCTGGCCGCCGGCCTCCTGCGCGAAGGCGAATGCGGGCGCGAGCAGCGCGGCGGCCGCGAGGGCCTTAGCGCGGCAGTTGCGCATGCGGCACCTCGGAAGACGCGGCCGGCAGCGTGTGCAGGCAGGTGATCGACTGGCCCGTCACGCCCAGCACCAGCCAGGTCCGCGCGCCCTCGGGGCCGACCTCGACCGTCACCACGCGCTGCTGCGGCCCGACCGCCACCGCCGACAGCAGGCGCGAGGCGGAACCGCCCGCGCCGGCCGCACCGAGCCCGCGGCGCTGCTGCAGGCGGCGCAGCACGAACGGCACGGCGCAGATCAGGCCGATGAAGACGACGATGGTGAGCAGGCTCTGCGTCATGGAGAAGAACGGAAGGAAGGCCGCCTCAGACCCGGTTGAGCCGGCGCAGCCGCTCGGCCGGCGCGACCACGTCGGTCAGCCGGATGCCGAACTTGTTGTTGACCACCACCACCTCGCCCTGGGCGACCAGGTAGCCGTTGACCAGCACGTCCATCGGCTCGCTCGCGAGCGTGTCGAGCTCCACGATCGAGCCCTGGCCCAGCTGCAGGATCTGCTTGATCGGCACCTTCTTGCGGCCCAGCTCCACCGAGAGCTGCACCGGGATGTCGAGCACGCGCTGGATGTCCTGCAGCGGCGCCGCGCCCGCAGCGGCGGCGCCCGCGGGCACTTCCTCGAGCGCCTCGGCCCAGCCGCCGGCGGCGTTGTCGGGGGTGGCTTGATCAGTGGACATGTGAACCTCCAAGCCAGTGCGGGTCGTCGCCGCGCAGGCATTCGTCGATGCGCAAGGCGTAGCGCGCGTTGTGGGTGCCGTAGTGGCAGATGAAGACGGGAGCGCCCTCGACCGAGGCCACCAGCTGCGGCAGGCGGTCGAACTGGATGAAGTCGCCGGGCTTCATGCTCATGAGCTGCGCCACCGTGACCTCGGGATGGGCCAGCTCGGCCACCAGCGTGACCTCGGCGGCCTGGATCTCGCGCGTGAGCATGGTCACCCAGCGCCGGTCCTCGGCCATCTCGCGCGCCTGCTGCGCGCCGTAGAGCACCGAGCGGATCGGCTCCAGCGAGGCGTAAGGCAGGCAGACGTGGATGTGGCCCGTGACGCCCGCCACGCTGACCTTGATCAGGTTGACCAGCACCGTGTCGCCGGGCGCGGCCACGTCGACGAACTGCACGTGCGTCTCGGAGCGGTCGGGCACCAGCTTGAGCGGATACACGTCCTGCCAGGCGGTGTTGTAGGCCTGGCAGATCGCGCCGAGCGCGCGCTGGATCACGCGTTGCTCGGTCGGCGAGAAGTCGCGGCCCTCGATCGGCGCATGCACCGTGCCCGAGCCGCCGTACAGCGCATCGACCAGCGCCGAGATCAGCGTGGACTCGCAGACCACCAGCGCGCGGCCGCGCAGCGGCGGCATCGCCACGATGTTGAAGTTGGACGGCAGCGGCAAGGCACCGAGGAAATCGGAGAAGCGCAGCAGCTGCACCGGCTCGATGGCGATGTCGGCGCTGCGGCTCACGAGCTGGAACAGGCCCTGGCGCAGGTTGCGCGCGAAGCGGTCGTGCACCACGTCGAGCGTGGGCATGGGACGGCGCACCAGCCGCTCCTCGCCGGCCGTGATGTCGTAGTCGCGCGCGGCCGCGTCGGCCATGCGCTCGGCGCTGTCGGTGGAGGCCGCCGCCTCGGGCGCGGCCTCGGTGTCCTGTTCGCTGCTGCTCATGGGCGCGTCGGGCTCACTGCACGATGAAGCTGGAGAACAGCACGCCGCGCACCGGGCCGTTCGCGCGCGGCTTCCTGCGGCGCGGCGCCTCGTCGTCGTCGCCGCGTGCCGACTCGGGGTTGAGCACGCGCGTCACCTCGAGCATCACGTCCTCGGCCAGCTTCTCCTTGCCGTCGCGCTTGAGCAGTTCCTCGGAGGTGCGCTGCGACACCAGCATCAGCATCTTGCTGCGCACCACGGGCATCAGCGTCTTCAGGCGCGCGGCGGTCTTCTCGTCCTTCACGTCGAGCGTCATGCCGATCTGCGCCACGCGCTCGCCGCCCGGGTCGGCCAGGTTCACGATCAGGTTCTCGAGCGCCAGGTAGGTGGCATCGGCATGCTTGGCCTCGGGCTCGGGTTCCGCATCGGCGGCGGCGGCCGGTGCCGCGGCGCCGTTCTTGTTGAGGAAGAACCAGGTGCCGCCCGCGGCGGCGCCGCCGGCCAGCAGCACGGCGACGACGATGCCGAGCATGAGCTTCATCCTGCCCTTGGGCGGCGGCGCGGCATTGGCCATGGCGGGGTCGGCGGCTTTGGCGGACACGGTGGATTTCCTTGGGGGCACGGACGGCGGCCATCGCCATCCTCGTGCGGTCGATTATTCGATCGCGAGGGCCGCGGGAAGGGGCGGAAAAAAGGGGGGAAAACCGCTCAGACGTACAGATCGAGCGCACGCCCCGCCGGCAGCGGCGCACGCACGACCGCCGGCGCGGGCGCCGAGGCGGAGGCCGCACCGAGCCGCGCGACCCCGCGCACCACGCCACGCGCATCGGGCCGCCCTTCGCCCTCGCCGCGCTGCTGCGTGCCCGCGGACTGCGCATCCACGGTCACGCCCGACAGCAGCAGCCCCTCCTGCCCGAACAGGTCCTTGAGCTGCGCCGCGGCCTGGCCCAGCATCTGGCGCACCTCGGGCTGGTCGCTGCTGAACGCGATCTGCGCCTCGTTGCCCTGCACCTGCACGCTGAACGACACGGTCTGGCCCGGCGCGAGCTCGAGCGAGACATCGGCGCCCTGCGACTTCTGCGCCAGCCACCAGCTGACCTGCTCGGTCATGCGGTCGGCGAGCACGGCACCGCCGGCCGAGGCGGCGGCGGAGGCCGCATCGACGGGCACCATCCAGGCCGACGATGCCGGGGCGGAGGAGGACGTGCCCACGGTCGCGCTGCCGGGATCGGCGAGCGTGCCGGTGGCGCTGCCGCGCTCGGTGCTTTTCTCGGCGCGGCGCGGCGCGGCCACGGTGGCGACGGTTTCCGTCACCGCGGCCTGGATCGTTCGCGCCTGCGCGGACAACGAGGCGGCGGCGAGTTCCTCCTTCGGCGGCAGGGGCTGCGACGGCGCGGTGCGTGGCGGCGCGGCCGCGGCATCGGCCGCCGCCAGGTTCGCCAGGCGCTGCGCCGTGCCGCGCACGGTCGCCGTTGCATTCGGCTTGGCGGCGGGCGCGGCGGGCACATCGGCAGCGGCCTCCTGCGTGGTGCCAGGCGTCGTCGGCAACGCGGGCCTGCCCTTGGCGGGCCTCGGCCCCGCTCCGGCGCCGTCCACGGCATCGACAGCGACCTCGGCCGTGGCGACGTGCACGTCCCCCGCCTTGCCCTCGCCGCTCACGAAGGCGCCCTGCGCCAGCAGCATCCAGGGCTCGACGGCCGGCTGCGTGGTTGCGGGCACGGGCGCGCCGGCAAGCGCCTCGTCGGCCTTCTCGTCGTCTTTCGCCGCACCCGCGGCGGGTGTCTTCGCGGGCCTCGAAGCGCCCTCCTCGCCGGCCGCTTCCGCCGCCTCCGAGGCCTGTGATTCATTCGCGCCCTCGAGCGCCCGGTCGAAGGCATCGGCCGCGCCGCCTGGCCCGCGCGCTGCCGGCGCACGCGCGGGCAGCAAGGGATCGACGCTCGTGCGCGCGACTTCGACGCTCATCGCCATTCCTCCGACCGTTCGCCGTGCCTCCGATGCTGCAAGGCCGCCTGCTCGTCCGTCTGTTTCTGCGCGCGCCGGTCGGCCTGCAGCTGCAGCTCGCGCTCGCGCGCCTGCACGAGTTGGCGCAGGCTCTCGAGCCGCGCCTCGGCCTCGCGCACCGGCACGGCCGCGCGCTCCACGCCCTGGCCGAGCTCGCGCACGATGCCGGTCTGCAGCGCGATCGCGTGATCGAGCCGCTCCATGAACTGGTAGTGGTGGCGCATCAGCTCGGGCGTGCAGCTGAGCGAGCGCGTGGCCCAGCGCGCGGTGCATTCCTGCGCGTAGCTCTCGAGCTGGTCGAGCTGAACCTGGGCCGCGAGCCACTTCTGGCGCGCCTGCCCGAGCACCTGCACCGCGGCGTCACGCCGGTCGCGCGCCATGTCGGCGGCTATCTCTAGGCCGCTCATGGCTGCCGTCCCTCGAGCACGTCGGCCATGCCGCCGAGGCTGACATCGAAAGGCGCGCTCTCGTGCATGCGCTGCTGCAGGAACGCGGTCATCGCGGGCTGCAGCCGGATCGCCTGGTCGAGCGCCGGGTCGCTGCCCGCGGCATAGGCGCCCACGCGCACCAGGTCGCGGCTCTTGCGGTAGCGCGAATAGATGGCGCGGAAGTGGCGCGCGCATTCGAGGTGGCCGGCCGAGGCCACGTTGTGCATCACGCGCGAGGCCGACTGCTCGATGTCGATGGCCGGGAAATGCGCCTCCTCGGCCAGCGCGCGCGACAGCACGATGTGGCCGTCGAGGATGGCGCGCGCGGCGTCGGCGATCGGGTCCTGCTGGTCGTCGCCCTCCGACAGCACGGTGTAGAAGGCGGTGATCGAGCCCACGCCGTTGAGGCCGTTGCCGCTGCGCTCCACCAGCCGCGGCAGCTTGGCGAAGCACGAGGGCGGATAGCCCTTGGTGGCCGGCGCCTCGCCGATCGCCAGCGCGATCTCGCGCTGCGCCATCGCATAGCGCGTGAGCGAGTCCATCAGCAGCAGCACGTGCAGCCCCTGGTCGCGGAAATGCTCGGCCACAGCGGTGGCATAGCTCGCGCCCTGCATGCGCAAGAGCGGCGGCGAATCGGCCGGCGCGGCCACCACCACCGAGCGCGCGCGGCCCTCGGGGCCGAGGATGTCCTCGATGAATTCCTTCACCTCGCGGCCGCGTTCGCCGATCAGGCCGACCACGATCACGTCGGCCGCGGTGTAGCGCGCCATCATCCCGAGCAGCACGCTCTTGCCCACGCCCGAGCCGGCGAACAGGCCGATGCGCTGGCCGCGCCCGACGGTCAGCAAGGCATTGATCGCGCGCACGCCGGTATCGAGCGGCTCGCGCACCGGGTCGCGGTCCATCGCGTTGATCGGCGCGCGTTCCAGCGGCTCGGCGCTGACCTCGGTCAGCGGGCCCAGGTCGTCGAGCACATGGCCCTGCGGGTCGACCACGCGGCCCAGCAGGCCGTCGCCCAGCGGCAGGCGCAGCGCGCCCACGCGCGGCGCGATGCCGGGATCGGCCTCGCCGAGCCGCGGCACCGGCACATAGGGCGCGGCGGGCACCACGCTGGCGCCGCTCGACAGGCCCTGCACCTCGCCGGCCGGCATCAGGAAGGCGCGGTCGTTCGAGAAACCGACCACCTCGGCCAGCACTGCGGGCTGGCTGCCCATGCGCACCAGGCACTGCGAGCCCACGGGCGCGCGGATGCCCGAGGCCTCGAGCACCAGGCCGGTGAGCCGGGTCAGCGTGCCGCGCGCCTCGAGGCCGGCGTCGTGCGCCAGCCGCGCCTGCGCGTCGGCCATGAACTGACGCCAGTCGAGCGGGTCAGCCAGCCGCATCCGGGTCCTTCGGCGCCGCGTCGTCCTGCCACGGCATCGCCAGGCCCAGCGCCGCGACCGCGCGCGACCAGCGCGTGGCCACGCCGCCGTCGATGACGGTGCCGGCCGACTCGACCAGGCAGTCGCCGGGGGCGATGCCAGCGTCGGCCACCACGCTCACGGGCTGGCCTTCGAACTCGGCGCGCAGCGCGACGCCCATCATCTCGAAATCGGTGGGCGACAGCCGCACGGCGCTGGCCTTGCCATCGACCGCGAGCATGGCGAGCGCCTCGCGCACCACCGGCTCGAGCACGGTCGGCCGGGTCGCGATCTCCTGGCGCAGCACCTGGCGCGCGAGCGCGCAGGCGATCTCGAGCGTGCCGCGCGCGAGCTCCTGCTGCACCTCGGCCAGTTGCGCCTCGGCGCTTGCGAGCAAGGCGGCCACGCGCTGCGCGGCCTCCAGGCCCTCGTTGGCCTGGTAGGCCTCCATCTGTTCGCGCGCCTCGGCCTGCGCGGCGGCGCGGCCGGCCGCATAGCCTTCGTCGCGGCCCTGCTGGCGCGCCTCCTCGATCGCCTCGGGATCGACCACGCCGCCGAGCACGTTGCCCTCGGCACCGACGGCGGCGAACTGCCAGCGCGCGAAGCGCGCGACGTCCTCGCCGCGGATGAAGGCACCGCGGCTCACGCCCGGACCTCCGTCGTTTCAGCAACCGTCATGCGTGCGCCCATCAGACGAACCCGCCATCGCCACCGCCCAGCATGATCTGGCCTTCGTCGGCGAGCCGGCGCAGCGCCTTGAGGATTTCCTTCTGCTGCGCCTCGACCTCCGACAGCCGCAGCGGCCCGCGCGCCTCGAGGTCCTCGCGCAGCGCCTCGGCCGCGCGCGAGGACATGTTCGAGAGGAACTTGTCGCGCAGCGGCGGCGCCGCGCCCTTGAGCGCGACGATCAGCGTCTCGGACGCGATCTCCTTCATCACCAGCTGCAGCGACTTGTCGTCGAGCTTCATCACGTCGTCGAAGACGAAGGTCAGGTCGGCGATCTGCTGCGCCAGCTCGGCATCGTGGTTGCGGATCGCCGCGATGGCCTGCGCATCGGCACCGCTGCCCAGCAGGTTGATCATGCCGGCGGCCGTGCGCGGTCCGCCCAGCGAAGGCTTGCGCACCTTGGCACCGCCCGAGAGCACGCGGAACATCACCTCGTTGAGGTCTTCGAGCGCGGCCGGCTGGATGCCCTCGAGCGTGGCGACGCGCAGCAGCACCTCGGCGCGCTGCAGGTCGGGCAGCTGCAGCAGGATCGCCGAGGCGTGCTCGGGCTCCAGGTGCACCAGGATCGCGGCCACGATCTGCGGATGCTCGAGCTTGAGCACCTCGGCCACCGAGGGCGCGTCCATCCACTTGAGGTTCTCGATGCCGCTGAGGTCGGCGGTCTGCAGGATGCGGTCGACCAGGATCGAGGCCTTCTCCTCGCCGAGCGCGTGGCGCATCACCGAGCGCACGTAGTCGCCCGTGTCGGCCGCGAACAGGCTCTGGCCCGCGGTGGCGGTGATGAAGCGGTCCGCCACCTCGCCGAGGCGCTCGCGCGACACCGCGCGGGTCTTGGCGATGGTCTCGCCGATCTTCTGCACTTCGCGCGGCGACAGGTGCCGCAGCACCTCGCCGGCTTCCTGTTCGCCGAGCGACATCAGGAGGATCGCCGCGTCGTTGAGTCCCTGTTCGTCCATCTGTCTGGTTTCCGCTCAGCCGTGGACCCAGGTCTTGACGATGTTCGCCACCGCCACCGGGTTCTGCCGCGCCATCTGGCGCGCGCCCTCCAGGCGCATCTGCTCGGGCACCTGTTCCTGCGGCGAGGGCACGGCCACCGCCTCGGGCGCGCCGAGCGCGGGCCGCTCGGGCGTGTCGGCCACCATCGCGTTGAGCTGGCTGCCGGTGGGGGGTCCGCCGAGCGCCGGCGTGATGCTGCCGGGCAGCGGCTTGGCCGCGGCCATGGCCTTGAGGCCGGGGCGCACCATGCCCAGGAGCACGATCGCGCCGATCAGCACCAGCCCCACGGGCCAGGCGAAGCTGCGCGCCAGCTCGAGCGTTTCGGGGCGCTTCCACAGCGGCAGTTCGACCTGCACCGGCGCGTCGACCAGGAACGGCGTGTTCATCAGGTTCACCGAGTCGCCGCGTTCCTTGTTGAAGCCGATGCTCTCGCGCACCAGCGCCGTCATCTGCTCGACCTGCTGCGCCGACAGCGCGGTCGGCACCACCTTGCCCGCGGCATCGGCCACGCCCTGGTAGTTGACGACCACCGCCGCGCTGAGCCGGCGGATCTGGCCGGTGGCGCTGCGCACGGTCTTCACGGTCTTGTCGACCTCGTAGTTGATGGTGGACTCGCGCTTGCCCGGCGGGCGCTGCGCCGCGGCTCCCGCGGCCGCCGCACCGGCCGGCGCGAGCGCCGCGGCCGGGCCGTTGACCGGCGCCGACGAGGCCCCGGGCGGCTGGTT